>NZ_JBEZHK010000047.1:32845-50890 GCF_040650555.1 Streptomyces sp. NPDC048664
CGGAGCTACAGGAGCCACCGGAGCAGACGGCGCCACAGGAGCCATGGGGGCCACCGGCGCAGACGGGGCCATGGGAGCTACAGGAGCTACAGGAGCCACCGGAGCAGACGGCGCCACAGGAGCCATGGGGGCCACCGGCGCAGACGGGGCCATGGGAGCTACAGGAGCTACAGGAGCTACAGGAGCTACAGGAGCTACAGGAGCCACCGGAGCAGACGGCGCCACAGGACCTGCTGGGCCGACGGCCAGCATCACCTCGGCCGCCAGTAGAAGCAGCATCTACTGGGCGGAGGTCGATATGCAGGGCACAGCCTGGATCCGTGAACAACCACTGACCCGGAGCCTCAACCGCTGGTACGCCCTCTCCACCATCCCCGGCTATCCCCCAGCCCGTGCCGCCGATGTCTCCCTGACGGTCGGCTCGGGCCGATCCCGCAACCGGCACCACACTGGAAACGACCGCCTATACATCAGTGTCCTCGCCGAAGGCGGCCTCTATACGGCCGCCTGCCCCACCGACCGCCCCCTGTCGGAAACCCTCCTGCGTACCCAATGCGACCCCTTCCAAGCCATCCCTAACCCGGGCACCCCTCTGAAGCACCAATCCAACGCCTCTGGCAAGCCACACCACCACACTCCATGACTGAGACACCTCAGATACTGAGCTTGGGACTGTAAGACGTTCGGTGTAACTCCCGATCATGGAAGATGCATCGATGACCAGTGAGAACGTGTCCGAGTCCGAGGCCGTCGAGCCGGCGAAGGCTGTGCCGGCGAGGGGCCCTGGACGACCAGTTGATCGACGAGCTGGTGGGCCGGGCCCAGGCCGAGGGACTGCAGCTGACCGGCGAGGGCGGCTTGCTGCAGCAGCTGACCAAGCGGCTGCTGGAGTCCGCTCTCGAAGGCGAGATCACCGACCACCTCGGCTATGACAAGCACGATGCGGTGGGCAAGAACGGTGGCAACTCCCGCAACGGCAAGCGCTCCAAGACGGTCCTGACCGACGTCGGGCCGGTGGAGACAACGGTGCCCCGCGACCGCGACGGGTCGTTCGAACCGAAGATCGTCAAGAAGCGGCAGAAGCGCCTGACCGGCGTCGACGAGATGGTCATCTCGCTGGCCGCGAAGGGCCTGACCACCGGCGAGGTGCAGGCCCACCTGGTCGAGGTCTATGGCGCCGAGGTCTCCCGCCAGTCTATCTCCACCATCACCGACAAGGTCCTCGAGGGCATGGCCGAATGGCAGAGCCGCCCCCTCGACGCTGTCTATCCGGTCGTCTTCATCGACGCCATCCACGTGAAGACCCGCGACGGCGCGGTCGCCAACCGGCCCGTCTACGTCGCCCTGGCCGTCACCACCGAAGGCCGACGGGAGATCCTGGGGCTGTGGGCAGGCGACGGCGGCGAGGGAGCTAAACACTGGCTGCACATCCTCACCGAGATCAAGAACCGCGGTGTGAGTGACGTGCTGATGCTCGTCTGCGACGGACTCAAGGGCCTGCCCGAGGCGGTGGAGACCGTCTGGCCCCAAACGATCGTGCAGACCTGCGTGGTGCACCTGCTGCGGAACTCCTTTCGCTATGCAGGCCGCCAGGACTGGGACAAGATCGCCAAGCTTCTCAAACCCGTCTACACGGCGCCGACCGAGGAGGCCGCCCTGGACCGGTTCGCGGAGTTCGCCGACGCCTGGGGCCGGAAGTATCCGGCGATCGTGAAACTGTGGAAGAACGCCTGGGAAGAGTTCACCCCGTTCCTGCGGTTCGACACCGAGATCCGCCGCATCGTCTGCACGACCAACGCGATCGAGTCGGTGAATGCGCGGATCCGACGGGCGGTCAAGGCCCGCGGCCACTTCCCCAACGAGCAGGCCGCTCTGAAGTGCGTCTACATGGCGATCATGTCCCTCGATCCCACCGGCAAGGGGCAGGCCCGCTGGACCATGCGCTGGAAGACCGCGCCGAACGCCTTCGACATCACCTTCGACGGCCGCCTATCGACGGCCCGTCAGTAACCTCAACCAACCCAGTTACAGCACTCGTTTGACAGTCCCTCGGCCCGGCGTCAGATCTGTCCGCGTCATGCGAGCCCGTCCAGGAGCAATCACCTTGAAGTCAGCCCTCGCTGAGTCGACGTACGTCATCCTCATCCCACGTGCGGGTGTCGCGTGGCTCGGCATACGGCTGCGCCTCCGGTGGGTGACCACCGGCGATCGCCCGCTGCCGTGCGATCTCGGCGTCGAACTCCAAGCCCAGCAGAATGGCCAGGTTGCTGATCCACAGCCACACCAGAAATACGATGACGCCGGCCATGGTGCCGTAGATCTTGTTGTACGAGGCGAAGTTCGCGACGTAGAACGCGAACCCGAGCGAGGCGCCCGTCCAGATGGCCAGGGCGAGGAAGCTCCCTGGGGTGGTCCACCGCAGGCCCTTCACCTTCGCATTCGGGCTCGCCCAGTACAGGAGAGCGATCATGCAGGTGACCAGCAGGATCAGCACCGGCCACTTGGCGACCGACCAGATGTTCAACGCGCTGTCCCCGATGCCCAGCGCCCTTCCAGCCCGACGGGCCAGACCTCCGGTGAACACCACGATGAGGGCACTGGCCACCGCCAGCACCATGAGGACGACGGTCACCCCGAGGCGCACGGGGAGGATCTTCCACATCGGGCGGCCTTCAGGAACGTCGTAAACGGCGTTGGCGGCGCGGATGAAAGCGGCGACATAGCCGGAAGCGGACCAGACCGCGAGCAGAATGCCGACGATGGCCACGACCGAGCCGGTACCCGCGTTGTTCTGCAGCTGCTCGACCGCGCGGGTGATGATCTCCCGCACAGAGCCCGGAGCGAGCTGCCTGAGATTGGACAACATCACATCGGTGACCGACCTGCCGAGGACGCCCAGCAGCGAGACCAGCACCAGCAACGCCGGGAAGAGGGACAGCACCCCGTAGTACGTAAGGGCTGCGGCCCGATCACCCAGCTCGTCATCCTGGAACTCCTTCAACGAGCCCTTCAGCACTCCGACCCACGCACCCTTGGGTAGCTTCGTCGGCCCGTCCGGTGCTCGTCGCTCGACCTCCGGGCCGGGTCCCGCCTCTTCCGGGGCAGGCACGTCTTGTTTTCGGCCCCGCCCATCCCTGCGACGGTCACGATCTGGAGTTTGCAGCTTCGCCATAAGGCCCGCATAACCCCAGCACGCCGGATCACGCCGATGGCGTCGCAACGAGATTCCAGAGCGGCACGGGGTCGGCGAACTGCACCCCGGGCGCCGGGCTGGCACAGAGCGGTCCGTCGACCAAACCCGCCGGGCGTCGCGGCCTTCGGGTGGAGAGGCGCCCGGGCACCGCCGTCCCTGGCGCCGATGCCGCCTACGCTGTGGCGACGGGCAGGGAGGGAGGCGGTGGGCCTGGTACTCGCTCATGTCCCGGCTGGTGTCCTTGACCGATGGAGCGTGTTCGCCCGGTCCGCTTGAGATCGTCCTAGCCGTTTCCGGCTACCACCTGTTGCTCTGGGGCGTCCAGGGCGGCTTCGTCGCCGAGGTAGGCGTCGGCGTCGTAGACCTCCGCGACGCGGCGGCTTGGGGAGGCAGGCAGTGCCGTTGTGCTCGGCGAGAAGCGGCATGGCCGGTGGCCTGTCTGTTAGAAACGTGTCCCTGTAACGGGGTAACGGGCAACTGGCCCGGAGGCCATGATGGGCGGGATCGTTCATGGTCGCCCGGTCAGAGTCTGTGGGGCCGATGAGCTGGTCGGTCGGAGCGGGATCTCGCTCCTCTGATGCGGCGTGGCCGGCTGGTCAGCCGGTCGCGGTGGCGAGGCCGACCGTTCCGGCGTGGCGGAAGATCTTTGCGGAGGTTGTGGCAGGCGGCCAGCAGCCGTCACTCGCCGCGGGCTCTGTCTTCGCCGCGCAGGTGGAGTTGGCAGCCGTTCTGGCAGGTCATGATCTGGCCGAAGATGGTTTCGACTATGGATTTTCGGCGGGCGTAGGCAGCTTTGCCGGACTTGGTCCGCAGCTCGCAGGCCATGCGTTCTTTGAGTGAGGTGTCCTTGAGGATGCGCCCGCGGGGTGCGGGTGGGACCTGCTTGTCGTGGACGAGTGGGCCGGTAGCTATGAAGGTGTCGTTGCCGCAGGCCAGTCGGCGCTCCTTCGCGGCTTCGAGGTTGGTCTCGAAGCAGTGGCCGGCATCCACGAGTGCTCGGGGTGGGTCCCGGTGTTCTGGGCGAACTGGTCGAGCATGGTGATGTAGTTCAGCGCGTCGGAGGGGTTGTCGTCACATCGACGGCGGTGACGATCTGGTGCTGCACGTCGACGGAGTTGGCCTGCGTCTTGGGTTTCGGGCGGGCGGTGCCGGCGCCTTGTTCCCGGCGTGGGTGACGGCCTGCTTCATACGCACGGCAGCAGCAACCTGGAATCAGGTGACCCCCTCGCCAGCGCGGGCGAACTGTCGCCGTCAGTCGGCGAAGCGGAGGACGTAGCGCGCCTCTGCCCAGGAGTTTCGACGGCACGGCTGTCGTAGTTCTGGCGCGCGAAGTCCACTGCCTGGCTTGCAGGCACTCCGTCCAGGACAGCGAGACAGGCCAGGGCTGTGCTGGTTCGGCCACGGCCACCGCCGTAGGCGACCTCGACGCGTTCGACGCCGGCGCGAGCCCATCCCTCACCTACGGTTGCCGACTTCACCCGTCCCGACCGGATCGTGATCGGGGCCGATGACCCGGGGGTCGGTGCCCCGGTCCAAGACCTGCACGCAGGTGGGGACGGGCCGGTGTAGCGATGGACGTGCGGTCGGCGGAGATGGTCAAGCTCGCCTCGAATGCGCTGCTCGCCACGAAGATCAGCTTCGCGAACGAGATCGCCACCCTGTGCGAGAACACGGGCGCGGACGTCGAGGAGGTCCTGCGGGCCGTGGGGCTCGACCACCGGCTGGGCAGCCATTTCCTGCGGCCGGGGATCAGGCGGGGAGGTCCTGTTTCCCGAAGGACTACGAGGCGCTGCGCCAGCTGGCCGGCAGTACGGGGTTCCATCCCCCGCTGTTGTCGGCGGTGATCGACGTGAACAACACCCAGAAGCGGCGGGCGATCCAGAAGCTGAAGGACGAGCTGGGGGATCTGGCCGGTGCACAGGTGACGCTGCTGGGGATGGCGTTCAAGCCGGGTACGGACGACATGCGTGAGGCGCTGTCGACGGTGCTGGCGACGCGGTGCTTGCGGAAGGTGCCCAGGTGCGGTGCTGGATCCGCTGGCGCGGCCGGTAGGGGTGGAGTCGTGGACGTCTGTGACCGGTACGCGAGCCCGGAGGGGGCGGATGCGGCGGTCGTGGTCACAGAGTGGCCGCAGCTGAAGGATGTGGACTGGTCTCACATGGCCGACGCGATGCGACGGCCGGTGGTGTTCGACGGCCGGAATCTGCTGGAGCCGCGGCGGATGCTTTCCCCCTGGGCTTCACCTACATGGCGGTGGGCGCCTTGAGCCTGCCTGCCTGGATGCACCGCGCTGCCCCGGCCGGGACGGAGACCGTGGGCCGTCGGTGGCGGCCGGGGGTCCCGTCAGCCGGCGGGCGCCTCCGGCACCGTGGTGTACCGGTGCCGTGCCCACAGCGGCAGCGCGACCCAGCACGCGAGGTACCAGGCCACCACCGTGCCCACCAGCCAGGGTACGAAGCCGTCGTGCGTGGCCACCCGGAGGATCAGGAACAGGGCGGAGGTGAGCGTGGCGACCAGCAGCGCCAAGCCGAGGAAGATGAGCCGCGCCGCCCAGCGCACCGCCTGCGCCTTGATGCTGCGGCCGGAGATCAGCCGGTGGAAGGGGACGGGCGCGATGAGGGCGCCGGTCGCCGTCGCGCCGAGCACGACCGTCGTGATGTAGATGCACCGGTTCGCGTGCGACAGATGCCCGAAGGCCGGGGTGAACGCCACGCTCAGCAGGAAGCCGAAGAGGATCTGGACGCCGGTCTGCGCAACCCGGATCTCCTGCATCAGTTCGTTCCACCGCCGATCGGCCCGCTCGGCCTCGGACTCCTCCCGCTGCGCCTCCCCGGCGCCCTTGGCCTGCCTCGTCGCCGGTCTCGCTTCCGCGACCTCGCTGCCCGCCACGGCCCCTCCCGATGTGCTCGTCCGTACGGGCGAGCGGATACCCCCGTTCGCCGCCACCGTGCACCCCGAATTGACCTTTTCTTGACCTCGCGTTGAACGGAGCCGTACCACGGGCCTGGTCGGCCATCTCCCCGGGTGGCCGACCAGGCCCGACGGAAGACAGACGCGAGCCGGCCAGGGGATACCCGGTCGGCCCACGTCGCAATGGCGCTGACACTCAGGCACAAGGCTGGTTCCGCTAGCAGCCGCCGATCTGTTCGTGGTAGCCGGGCTCGCCGATGTGCTTGTCCTAGCCGAACCCCAGGGAGTGCTTGATTCTGCTCGTCCTGGTCGACGGAGCTCACGGTGCCCGCAGGAAGCAGGACGTGCCTGCCGAAGATCCACACGCCGGTGTCGACCACGAGGCAGCAGGATTTGACGTCGTCCGAGTGCTAGTCGGCCTTCACAGATGTACGGGCAACCTCAGCAGTCGGCGGCGCAGAGCACTCGTGTCCCGGGGGCGGGGCGCGGCGAGCGCCGCGTAGGTGGCAGTCCAGGCGGGCTGTGCCTGTACCAAGTCGTGGGAAAGCGGGGCGAACTCATACAAGAATTAGAATATAGGTTCTATTATGTTGTCACTTCCGCGTACGAGTGCCGGCGGTTCGGTTCGTGTGCCGAGCCCCGATAGCTGTCACCTGAGCACGGGGGATGTCATCGCGGCGGGGCTGAGGGGGCGCGGAACCCGCCGCCTGGGGCGCGGCATGCGGCCTGCAGCGTGTGGCCCCAGCAGGGGTCACGAGCTGCTCTCCTCTTCTTCTCGCGTCTCGAATCTTTCGCGTGCGCGTTCAATGGCGGGCATGTTCTGTGCGGCCCAGGCCAGCAGTACGTCGACGGGCGGCCGGAGGGTCTTGCCGAGGGGGAGATCCGGTACCTGACCGCCGCGGGGCGGGTGGAGACGACCTCGTGCTCGATCACGCCGTTGCGTTAGAGCCGCCGGAGCGTCGCGGTCAGCGACTTCTGCGTGACCTGAGGGATGGCCCGGCGCAGTTCGTTGAAGCGGCAACGGGCGTTCGCAGAGCTCGTTGAGGACGCTGAGCGACCACTTGTCGAGGATCTGGTCGAGCAGTTCGCGGTGAAGGGCGTCGATGCGGAGTTCGTCGGCGGTATGCACTTGTCGAACGACGAGTGCGACCAGCCGCACGAGCCGGTCGTGCCTCAGCTCGTGGGCGAGAAGCCGAAGGCCGTCTCGTACGAGCCGGCCGAGGGTCCAGGCCACCGTGCCACCGCCGGCAGTGCGGCTGCCACCCCCAAGGCGAACCAGTCCAGAGCCTGGCCAGGGGCGTACATCCCCTCCAAACCACCCGAGTTCAACTGAGCGAAAGCAGACGAGCCGGTGCGTTCCGGCAGTCAGCGCACCGGCCAGCGCCGATCAAGCAGAGCATGAGTTCCCGCCGACCACACCAGCCCCGCGACCACACCCATCGGCGACCAGTGCAGCGGCAGCATCAACTAGAGCAGGAGCCCGAGAACGAGGAGCGTGAGGTGGTACTGGCCGACATCTACCAGGTTCGCCAGCCAACCACGATACGGGCTCGTCTCAACCTCCTCCGGGCTCGGTCAGCCCCAGTCCTGCAGCTGCTGGAGCAGGTCGGCGTCGCCCTCCATCCGCAGCGAGCCGGCCGGGATACGCATGTACATGAGCAGGGCCATCTCGCTCGCCGTGCCGTAGATGGCGGCGGTGGGCTTGCTCTCGGCGGCCTCGGCCGCGGTGAGGCGGGTGAAGCGGGAACCGGCGGCGTCCACCGTCTGGCGCCAGGAGCCGGCCTCGGCTGCGTGGTAGTCCATGGTGGCGGGCTCGCCCGGCCACGGGACTGTGCCGGTGCAGACGGTGGCGAGGAACTCCTCGATGGCGTCGACCGCCTCGGTCGTCGGCAGCTCCTGCGGGGTACCGGAGGCCAGCTGGGCGTCGTAGGTGTGGATCAGCGACTCCGGAACGCGGCGGCGGGCCACGGCGCCCACCGTGTGCGGCGAGGCCAGCGGCTCCCACCAGGCCCAGCAGCCCCGGTCCGGGCCGGCCTCGCCCAGAGCAGTGAGCAGTTGCTCCGTCGAGTCGGCCAGCCAGGCTATGAGAGCCTCGCGCTCCCTGGGCGCCGCCAGCCCGTCCTTGCTCGGCCGCTCGTCGCCCGGCGCGGTGTTCAGCACGATGTAGGCCCAGAAGCGGTCCCCCTCACTGAGGTGGTTCGCCAGGTCGTACAGCGTCCAGCCCGGGCAGGATGGGACGTCGGCGTCGAGGCTGGGGGCCGCGGCGACGGCGACGCGGAACGCGGCGGACCGCTCGTCAATCATCCGCAGCAGGGTGGAGAAGTGGAGAATTCCAGTCACGCAGATCTTGTATCACCCGGACCGGAACTCTCGCACTCGATTAAGGCCGTGTCCTACATGGCCAGTTGGCAGTGCTGCTGGGCATGGGGAGTGGACGGTGGGGATGGATCGTTCCGGACGGCTTGTGGGAGATCGCGAAGCCGTTGCTGCCGAGGGCGCGGGTCCGCCCGCAGGGCGGCCGGGTCACGAACACCGATGATGAGGCCGTGTTTGTCGCGATTATCTATGTGCTGGTCAGCGGCTGCGCCGGTCCCGGCATAGTTGCCACCGTGCATAGGGACGAGGACCATCGCGGGCGCGGGCGGTACACGCTGGCTGAGGAGGGGCACGGGCATGCCTGGGGCGTCTGCGCCGAGTTGGAAGGGCTGTTCGGGGAGCCCCAGCGGGGGACCTACGAGCTGTTCGGCTGGGTTCCACAGGCAGACGTGCGCGGTTGGGTCGGCGACCGAGTGTGGCTGGTGTCGGACGATGAGACGCTCGATCCCTGGCTACTGGAGGACGCGGAGAGCGTAGGCCAGCCCCTGGGGACAGGCAGTCTCGTACTCACCGGCCTGGACGACTACGAAGGCCCACCCGAGGGACACAGGGGCCGAGTTCGCGTGCACGACGGGCACCGCTGGCTGGGCTCCTGCCATGAAGTCGGTCGCGTCCTGCCGTCCAAACAGTCGGCGCCCCCGCTCTTCCTGCGGGGGCTCGCCCAGGGTGATCAGCTGCAGGCAGCACTGATGAAGGGCAGTCGGCGGGCGCTGGACCTGGAACAGGCCGTCTTGGAGATAAAGGACGATCAGGGCGAGCCGCTCACCGAACGCCTGCTGTGGGCCAGAGTCAGCGCCTGGCGCCCATCCTCCTACGGGACGGATCGGATCGACCTGGAGCTCGACGGAGAGCTCTTCACGCCCGTTCCCCAATATGCCCGACCCATCTGGGAGCGGTGGTTCGCCGGGCCGCCGGACACCCAGGGTGCCTGGGCCGGCCTCGACACCCGGCGCCGCGGAGCCTGGCTCGACCTCGTCCGAGAGCGGGCCTGCCGGCGCACCCACCG
Organism: Streptomyces sp. NPDC048664; assembly: GCF_040650555.1. NCBI lineage: Bacteria > Bacillati > Actinomycetota > Actinomycetes > Kitasatosporales > Streptomycetaceae > Streptomyces > Streptomyces sp. NPDC048664. Next base: position 42,331 of record NZ_JBEZHK010000047.1, read on the forward strand.
TGACCGGCGGGCCGGTCACGCCTACGAACTCGACGGCCGACACGTCACCGACCAACCGGGCCTCTACCTGGCGCTCGGCGAGGCGGTGAACGGTCCGGGCGGCTACTTCGGCGGCTGTCCGGCCGCCCTCGACGACTGCCTGCGCGGCACCTTCGGCTACACCGCCCCCGCAACCCTGCTCTGGCGCGAAGCCGCGACAGCACGCGAGCACCTGTCCCAGGCCCTGACACCGGACGGCCAGCCCTACGACCTGTTCGGCGTGGTCCTCGATGTCCTGGCCCAGGGCGGCATGCACGTCACCCTGGTGTGAGCTGCTGTCCGCCTGCCGGGCATCGACTCTGGTCCCGGCGGAGGGCTGCGGACGCTGGCGAGTGTCGACAACTGCTGGCGGTTGACCAGGGAGTGGGCTTACTTCCTGCAGGGCCTTGGCGGGACAGCCTCCACTCCGGAGGAGCCGTGCGAGGAGCATGTGCAGGCGTTCTTCGACGACACCGGGGGCACGGCCATGGGCCGCTATCTGCTGCAGGCGGAGATCCGTACGCTCTTGTCGGAGCCGCCACCGGCGCCGCAGCCGCGCACTGACCGCCGCCCGCCGTCCTCAGCGGGGCCGGGCAGTCAGCACGAGGCGGCCCGGGAGCCCGTCTCGTCGCGGGTGAGGCGGCCTGCACGGCCACCGCTGCGGCCAGGCAGACCAGCACGTACACATAGTTGGTGGACCAAGCCGGGAGGTCCCGCGGTCGAGCGGTTCGGACTCACGGTCACCCCCGACGGGCAACGTGCGTGGCTGGGCGATCCCGCCGAGTCCTGGGCCGTATGAGGAGCTCCTGTGGATGCCGAGGGACCACTGGAGCAGTGGGACGCTCGCCATGAGAAGCGGCTGCGTCCGGTGGGCGAGAAGAAGGCGGTCACCCTGAACTCCGCCCTGTCACGCGCGTCCCACATCACCGCTCCGGCCGTCGGCTGACTGACGAAGTTCGGCTTCGTGGGCCAGCCGACGGGCGGTCTCCACCGGGACAGCCGGCCTCCGTCCTCCTTGATCCACGCGAGCACGGGGCCTCTGTCCCGGGCCGGATGCGGTCGGCCCACTGCCAAACCGACCCCGCCGCGCCGCTCCTCGACCCCGCCGGGATCGACGCCTGGAGCCAGGCCCTCGAAAGCCCCGCTCCCTGACGTCGGCGATTCGGCCACAGCCCGCCGCCGGACAGCGGCTTCAGACCGGCGGCCACACTTTCGACCCCTTGCACGCCAAGGGCCCGAGCGCGTCCGGATCCGGAATCGAGCGCGTTCGAACGCCGTGGCCGGTCGTTATGCCGTGTACCGCCAAGGAGGCCCAGGCACGGCACCGCCACGACCATCACACGCGAGGGGAACGCCGTTGACTTCGGAGAAGACGAACCGCGACGCGGTCAAAGACGAACGCGAGGGCGCCAAGAGGATCTCGAACGCGGAGCGCGAGCTGTACGGGGGGGGCCGCTGCGCTACGACCACTCCTTCGTGCGCCACGAGGGCGCGCTGACCCGGCTGCCGTTCGGCTACATGGCAGCGGCGCTGCCGCGCATGGTGGGCATGGTGGTGCGCACCGGCTGGGAGGCGGACCCGCGGGCGCTGGCCGGGGTCGTCGTATCCCAGATCGGGCAGGGAGTCACAGCCGCGTGGGGGCTGGTCGCCGTGAACAGCGTCCTGGCCCGGTTGTTCGCAGGCGGCCCGACCGCCGAAAAACTCCGCGACGTCCTGCCGTCGCTGACCGTGCTGGCCGCGCTGCTGTCGGCGTGGTCGACAGCGATGTCGGGCAGGCTGGAGCCGCAGGTGGAGAGGGCGGTGTCCGCGCGGTACTACACCGCCGTCACCCGGGTGGAGGTAGAGGCCACCGAACGCCCCGAGATCCAGCGGACCCTGGAAGCGGGCAAGTTCGGAACCGACTCCGCTCGGAACATGCTGAGGCTGTCGGTGGGCGTGGGCAACGTGCTGATCGGCATGGTGGCAGCGGCCGTCGTCCTGGCGTCGCTGCACTGGGTCGACCACCGGCGGGCCATCGCCTCACTGCTCGCCTACCTGACGCGCCCGCATGCTGGCGGGGAGATCCGCGTGCACGCGGCCGGTGACAAACTGCTCACCAGCTACGAGGAGATGTCCCATCTGATGGAGGCGGAGCAGCAGAGGCTGGCCCGCGCTCAGGCGTCCACGGACCTCGTCGCCGGCGCGTTCGCCGGAGTGGCGTCACTGGCCTGCTACGGGGTTCTGTGGTGGCTGCTTGCCGGCGGCGGGCTGCCGCTGGCCGTCGGAGGAACGGCGGTCATCGCCATCCGCACCTCGACCGGCGGCCTCACCGCTCTCATCCAGCAGGTCAACAGGCTTTACGAGGAGCTGCTGTTCCTCACCGACACCGAGACCGCCATCGAACTGGCCACCGAGCACGCCATCCCCGCCACCGGCACCCCGCTGCCGCCTTCCGTGGACCCTGCACAGCGACGAGCCTGCCATCGTCTGCGGCTTCGTCGCCATGCAGGGCGACGGCGCCTGGAGGACGAACCGCCGCACCGTCCCCGGAACCGGCGTCCACCTCTCGTGGGAAGACGGCACCCCGCTGCCCGTCGACCAACTCACCCCCGGCCTCAACCGCGAGCCGACCGTCACCCGCACCACCATCACTGTCCGCGGCCAGGAACCCTTCGACGCCCTCAGGCTACGTCCCGGACCTTCCTCGCGCGGTCAGGCGGAGCGCTCACTGCCTGCCCACACAGTGGGAGTGCGCTGCTTCCAGGGAGCGGCCTGTTCAAGCTGTCCAGCGAGACGGAAGAGGACGTCTTCACGTCCGCGTCCGGCGGCGAACTGGATGCCTATGGAGAGTCCGGTCGGGGATCGCCCGGTTCATCGCCGACGGACTTCCGGAGATTTCCCACCGTGGGTGTCCGTTCATCAACTCCGTGGCCGAGCTGCCCGACAGCACGCACCCGGCGCGTCAGCTGATCGAGCACACAAAACCGGTCAACTACGGCGCCTGACCGCCCTGTGCGCCCGGGCCGGACTGCCCGATCCGGACGAGGCGGCTGCGGAGATCACCTTCGTCCTCGAAGGAGTTCAAGTGAGCGTCCAGAACGGAAGCATCAGGCACGCAGGTGAGCGCATCATGAGGATCGTCGAGGCCGTCCTGGACCGCTGTCCGGCACCCAAAGCCGCCCGGTAGGGGCATCGCCGACAACGGAGCGGCTTCCCCGTGTCCCGATGGCCGTTTGTCGTTGCGGGTCGCGACCAGCTCTACTCGCGGACGAGCTCGGGATGGACCCGGGCCCCGCGCCGGCGGCACCGGCGCCATGGGGCTCGACCCTCGTCAGCGGCCCTGGGGGAAGTCCGCGCTGCGGGAGGCAGCTTCGAAGGCGCGCAGTTCAGCCGCCATGTCGGTCAGTTGCTTCTGCACGGCCTCGTATCCGTCGGCGCCCAGGACGATGCGGTGGGGCGGGGTAGGGCTGTTCATGGCGTCCAGGACGGCGCGCACTCCGCGGTGGGGGTCTCCGGGCTGCTGACCGTCCCGTTCGATCATGGTGGAGCGGACGGAGCGGATGAGGGGCAGGTAGGCGTCGACCGTCTCGTTCACGGCTTCGTCGGCGAACGACGCGTAGGCGTGCGTCCGGAAGGCGCCCGGCTCCACGGCCAGGACCTTGATGCCGAACGGGGCGACTTCGTGGCGCAGCGCTTCGGTGAGGCCTTCGACGGCATACTTCGCGGCGCTGTAGTAGCCGAAGCCGGGCACGCCGCGCAGACCGGCGACGGAGGACATGTTGATGATCCATCCGTCGCCGCGCTCTCGCATGCCCGGCAGAACGGCGCGAAGCATCTGCGTGACGGAGAAGAGGTTCAGCTCGAAGGAGGTCCTGACGTCGCCGTCGGGCGTGCCCTCGACGGAGCCGTACCATCCGCGGCCGGCGTTGTTGACCAGGACGTCGATACCGCCGAAGTGCTCTTCGGCGGCCGCGACCGCCTCCTGGACCTGCTGCGCGTCGGTGACGTCCAGGGCGTGGACGAGCGCCTGGTCGGCGTGGCGGGCGGCCCACTCGTCGAGCAGGTGAGGGCGGCGGGCGGTGAGGACGACGTTGTCTCCCTGCTCCAGGGCGGCGTCGGCATAGGCCGTGCCGAACCCGCCGGGGGTACCGCCGGTGATGAACCAGGTCTTCATGGTGGTGGTGCTCCTGTGCATGTCGGGTGGGGTCGCCTGATCAGGGGGCGATGCTCAGTCCGCTGATCAGTCCGTGCGCCAAGGCGAAGCGGTAGCGCAGGTCGACCCTCCCGCCGGGGAAGTCCCCTTCCAGACGCTGGTGCACGGTGTACTGGTCGGCTGCGTCCCGTTCGGCACCGGTGAGCGTGGTGGCGTACGTGTACTCGGTGTCGGTCCGTCGGAGCCATCCAGCGATGGCCTCGGTTCCCTCGTAGGTGCGCCCGTCGTCCGTGACAGTGGCGTGCGGCGCGAAGGCCGTCGCGGCGGCGGAGGCGTCCTTGGTGGCGCGGCCCGCCAGGTAGCGGGTGATCGCCTCGGGCAGGTCGGCGGGGTCCACCGACGTCGGGTTCTTCGTCATGAGCTCTTCCTCTGCGCGATGTCCACGCGATAGGCGTGGGGGGCACCACTTACTGCTAGAATAGAAGCTAGTAACTTCTACCTTAGCAGTAACTGGAGGTGGCATGCCGAGCCGCATACGGCTGGAGGACCGGGAGTGTCCGCTGTCGACGACGGCGCAGCACGTCGGCGAGTGGTGGACCCTGCTGATCCTGCATGACGCTTTCGACGGCTACACGCGCTTCGACCAGTTCCAGCAGAACCTGAACATCTCCACCAGCATGCTCACCGCGCGACTGAAGACACTGGTCGCGGACGAGCTGCTGGAGCGGCGCCTCTACCAGGACAAGCCGGCCCGTTACGAGTACGTGCTCACCGAGCGGGGCCGGTCCCTGCGGCCGGTGATCGTGGCTCTCGCCGCCTGGGGAAACCGGCACCTGGCGCCGCAGGAACGATCGATGATCCTGGTGGATGCCGCCAGCGGAGAGGAGGTCGAGCCGGTCCTGATCGACGCCCGCACGGGAAGACCTCTCGACGACAGTAAGGCGTTCGTCTTCACCGCCGGCCCGGCCGCGAGCACCGCCATGCGCTCGCGGTACACCGAACTGCGTGGGCAACAGCCGGGCAGGACGGACACGCAGTAGGCGTGCTCAGCAATGGCCGTTCCTACGTGCTGCGCCCTGCCCTCACGTGGAGGAGCTGCAGGTGAACGGGGCGCAGGTATGGGCGGAGCGCAGGTGCGCGAGGACGAGCCGACCCTGTGAGCCGGGAAGCCGACGGCTGGTTGTGCCTGGCCGCACCCAGCGAGCTGACCAGAGCTTTGAACCAGCGCGAGTGACCTGTCCGTCAGCCGGGAGCTACTTCCGAGATCAGCGCCCGGATGCGCGTCTGGATCTCGTCGCGGATGGGGCGGACGGCCTCGACGCCTTGCCCGGCCGGGTCGTCGAGCTGCCAGTCGAGATACCGCTTGCCCGGGAAGACAGGGCAGGTGTCGCCGCACCCCATGGTGATGACCACGTCGGATGCCTGGACGGCTTCCACGGTGAGGATCTTCGGGGTCTCGGCGGAGATGTCGATGCCGAGCTCGCGCATCGCTGTGACCACGGCCGGGTTGACAGCGTCGGCGGGGGCGGAACCGGCGGATCGGACCTCGATGCGGTCACCCGCGTACGAGGCGAGGAAGGCGGCGGCCATCTGGGAGCGGCCTGCGTTGTGAACGCAGACGAACAGCACCGACGGGCGCAAAGCGGAAGTGCTCATGAGGGGTGGCTTTCTCGGGGCGGCGTCAGGTGGAGACCGGCTCGGGCTCGCTGCCCGGGAGGTTGATCTCGCGGTGGGCTGCAGCGGCGTTGGGGCCGTAGACGGCTGCCACGATGCCGAGCCCGAGCACACAGCCGAGCATCTGGGCTGCGATGAACGGTGCGACGGAGGCGGGCGCAATCCCGGCGAAGGTATCGGTGAGGGCGCGGCCGATGGTCACTGCGGGGTTGGCGAACGATGTGGAGGAGGTGAACCAGTAGGCGGCACCGATGTAGGACGCCACCGCGGTCGGCGCAAGCGCAGCGCGACCTGTCCGGCCCAGACCGAAGACCAGCAGAACCAGTCCGGCCGTGGCGACGACCTCACCCAGCCACAGGTGCGGGGCGGAACGGTCGTGGGTGGAGAACCTCACCAGTGGACTCGCGAACATCGCGTCGGCCAGGATTGCGCCGCCGATCGCCCCCACGGCCTGGGCGGGCACGTACGCGGCGACATCCCGGACGGTGAGGCCGTTGGGATCACGGCGTTCGGTGAACCAGGTTGCGAGGGTGACGGCGGGGTTGAAGTGCGCTCCGGAGACGGGCCCGAGCAGGGCGATCAGCACGCTTAGGCCGAAGACTGTTGCGAGGGAGTTGGCGAGCAGCTGTACCCCGACGTCGTGCGTCAATTCGGTGGCCTGGATGCCGGAGCCGACGACCACTGCCACCAGCAGTCCGGTCCCGACCGCCTCCGCGACGGCGCGGCGGCCGAGCGAAGCGTTCACGCGCGCGCTCCGGCGGCCTGCGGGAGGGTCAGGAACGCGGCGAGCTTGTCCAGGACGCCGGGCAGCACCCAGTAGTAGACCCACGTCCCACGCCGCTCACAGTCGATGAGCCCGGCCTGACGCAGCAGCTTGAGGTGGTGGGAGATCGTCGGCTGGGACAACTCGAAGGCCGGGGTCAGCTCGCACACGCAGACCTCGCCGCCTGCGCCGCGCGAGGCGATCATCGACATAAGACGCAGGCGGACCGGGTCCCCCAGGGCCTTGAAGACCTTCGCCAGGTCGGCGGCCTGGTCCTCGTCCAGAGGCGCGGTGGACAGTCCTGGGCAGCAGGCCGCGTCCTGGCCGATCACCTCAAACTCTTGTTTCGACATGAGTCTATGTTGACGTTTTTCGATCCAAGGCACAAGGTTGCATCAACGAAATTCAATACAAGCCGTTCCGGCGCGTCGCCCTGCCCCGTCACTCGGGAGTGAGTCATGAACGAGCAGTCCACCGCCCTGCGCGAAACCGTCCGCCGGCGATACGCCGCAGCGGCCGTGAAGGTCACCGAGGGCACCACCGCCTGCTGCGAGCCCGAGCCGGTCGAGATCGACGGGAACTTCGGATCCACCCTCTACACCACCGATGAGCGGGACACCCTGCCCGCCGAGGCCCTGGCCGCCTCCCTCGGCTGCGGTAACCCCACCGCCGGGGCCGACCTGCGCGAGGGCGAACGCGTCCTCGACCTCGGCTGCGGCGGCGGCATCGACGTCCTGCTGTCCGCCGGCCGCGTAGGGCCCACCGGCAGGGCCTACGGGCTGGACATGACCGAGGAGATGCTCGCCCTCGCCCTCACCAACGCCGCCACGGCGGGCGCGACCAATGTCGAGTTCCTCAAGGGCACCATCGAGGCGATCCCGCTGCCCGCGAACACCATCGACGTGGTGATCTCCAACTGCGTGATCAATCTGTCCGTCGACAAGCAGGCCGTCTTCGCCGAGGCCCTCCGCGTCCTCAGGCCTGGCGGCCGGATCGGCGTCTCCGATGTCGTCGCCGACAACGCCCTCACTCACGACCAGCGCGCCGAGCGCGGCGACTACGTCGGCTGCATCGCCGGCGCTCTGTCCTTCGCCGAATACCGGGCGGGACTGGAAGCGGCCGGATTCACGGACATCGAGATCGCCCCGACCCACGCCGTCGCCGACGGCATGCACTCCGCGATCATCCGCGCCACCAAGCCGAACGCGGTCAACGCCGGGGACACTGCCGCGAGGTCCGCGACGGAGGACCCCTGCTGCGGCGTGACCGCCTGCTGCACCTCGGCCGAAAAGGCGACCGACCCGTCCACCACCGTCAGGGAAGCCAGGAGTGCCGCCGGATGCTCCTGCCAAAACTGAACACGTGATTCCTTGAGGAGGGCGCCATCGCTCGATTCAGCGATGGCGCCACACCTGTTGCGCCCGACATCTTCAGCCGCACCGGCCCTGAGCTGTACTGCATCGCCGAACTCAGCCCCACGCAGCGCTGCTTGCCCCAGAGAACCCGCTGTGCCAGTGGTGCATCGCACCGGTGAGGAAGCGGTGAGGGCCGAGCGTCCACTACGTCACCATCCGCGTCTAGCCAGTTATCGCGGCCGTACCCGGTCGGGTGAAGACGCCCGCGCGGGAGAACCTCGACGGGCCCCAGGGCGTGGCGGCCTGCATGAAGCAGATCAACGAGGCGCATGTAGCACTGCCGGGCCCGGCTGTCGTGGACGTCGCCGCCGCCGATGACAGGACCGCCCCCGCGGTCCAGGAGCTGGTCGCCGGGCGGTGCGCCGTCGCACCGGCGGACCGTACGACGCGAGAGCCCGGCGTGCGGCTGCGGCTCCTCCTCGACCTGCGCCAGGACCCCGACGCCTGGTACTCCAGCAGCGGTTCGCCATCTGGACCGGTCGAACTCCCCGCCGATCATCAGCAGTGCCACGGGCAGCGCCATGATGCCGATGGTGGACGACTGGTAGAGGACGGTGG
>NZ_JBEZHK010000048.1:0-29548 GCF_040650555.1 Streptomyces sp. NPDC048664
CTGCTCCTGGGCAGGTGACGGAGGTGGTGGTGCTGGTCGCGGCGAACCTGGTCGCGACGGTCGTCCGGTTCCTGCTCTTCCGCACCTGGGTGTTCGGTGACCGGAGCGACGACGCGCTGACCCTGGTGGACGCCCGATGACCGCCGTCCCGAGCCGCCCGGCACGGATCTGGCGCGGCCGGCCCGAAGACCCGCGCTGGGCGCGCCCCGCGCTCCTCGGCCTGCTGCTCGTCACCGGGCTGCTGTACGTGTACGACCTCAGTGCCTCCGGCTACGCCAACTCCTTCTACTCGGCGGCCGTCCAGGCCGGCGGCACGTCCTGGAAGGCGTTCCTCTTCGGTTCGCTGGACGCGGGCAACGCCATCACCGTCGACAAGCCCCCGGCCGCGCTGTGGCCGATGGCGCTGTCGGTACGGGTCTTCGGCCTCAGCTCGTGGGCGGTTCTCGTGCCCGAGGCGCTCATGGGCGTGCTCACGGTCGCCGTCCTGCACGCGACCGTCCGGCGCCGCTTCGGCCACGCCGCCGGGCTGATCGCGGGCGCCGTGCTCGCGCTGACCCCCGTCGCGGCGCTGATGTTCCGGTTCAACAACCCGGACGCGCTGCTCGCGCTGCTGATGACGCTCACGGTCCACCTCGTCCTGCGCGGCCTGGAGGACGGCCGCACCAGGTGGCTGGTGGCGGCGGGGGCCGTGGTCGGCCTCGCCTTCCTGACCAAGACCCTGCAGGCGTTCCTGATCCTGCCCGCTCTGGCACTGGTCTACGGCGTCCGCGCTCCGGTGCGGCTGCGCAGGCGGCTCGGCCAACTGGCCCTCTCCCTGCTGGCGCTGGTCGTCGCCGGTGGCTGGTGGGTGGCGCTCGTCGAGCTGTGGCCGGCGTCCTCGCGCCCCTACATCGGCGGCTCGCAGCACAACTCCTTCCTTGAACTGACCTTCGGCTACAACGGCCTCGGCCGCCTCAGCGGAGACGAGACCGGAAGCGTCGGCGGGGGCGGCGCGGGAGCCGGCGGCAGCGGCGGGCAGTGGGGTGCGACCGGCTGGGACCGGATGTTCACCTCCGAGGTCGGCGGCCAGATCTCCTGGCTGCTGCCGGCCGCGCTGATCCTGCTCGTGGCGGGCGTGCTGCTCACGCGGGGGGCGCGGCGCACGGACCTGGCCTGCTCCTCGTTCCTGGCCTGGGGCGGGGCACTGCTCTCGACCGTCGCCGTCTTCAGCTACATGGCGGGCATCTTCCACCAGTACTACACGGTGGCCCTGGCCCCCTACGTCGCCGCGCTGGTCGGCATGGGCGCCACCGTCCTGTGGGAGGAGCGGTCCAGGAGGTGGGTGTCGCTCACGCTCGCGGCCACCGTCGCGGCCACCGCCGTGTGGGGTCAGGTGCTCCTGGCCCGTACGCCCGACTACCTTCCCTGGCTGCGCTGGGCGGTCCTCGCCGCCGGCCTCGCGGGTGCGCTCGGCCTGCTCGGCGGGGCACGCCTCGGACGGCGGTTCGCGCTCGCAGCGGTGGCCCTGAGCGTCACGGCCTGCCTCGCGGGGCCGACGGCGTACACCCTGAGCACCGTGGACCAGGGCCACACCGGTTCGATCGTCACGGCCGGTCCGGCGGGCGCGAGCCCGATGGGCGGCGGACGGGGAGGCCCCGGCGGCCTCGTCGGTCCCGGCGGCGGGGGCCCGCGCGGCGGCAACGCCCCGGGCGGCATCGGGCAGCAGGGCCGGCAGGGCTTCCCGGGCGGCATCGGCGGCACCGGTGGGTCCGGCCGCGGCACGATGCCCGGCTGGAACGGTCAGAAGGGCCAGAAGGGCCGCAACGGCGCGGGGGGCGGTCCCGGCGCCGGCCCGCGAGGTGCCGGTCGGGGCGGCGGCATGGGCGGCCTGCTCGACGGCGCGGTCGTCGGAACCGAGGCGAAGAAGCTGCTGCGCGAGAACGCGGGTGCCTACACCTGGGCCGCCGCGTCGGTCGGCTCCCAGAACGCCGCGAGCTACCAACTCGCGACCGGGATGCCCGTGATGGCGATCGGCGGGTTCAACGGCAGCGACCCCTATCCGGCGCTCGCCACCTTCCAGAAGTACGTGGCCCAGGGCAGGATCCACTACTTCATCGCGGGCGGCGTCGGCTTCGGAGGCGGAAGCGGCGGCAAGGGCATGGACGCGGCCTCCCGGATCAGCGCGTGGGTCGAGAAGAACTTCCGGAAGGTGACCGCCGGTTCGGCCACCTTCTACGACCTCACGCGCAGGACCGGCGGCTGACGCCCGACGGCCCGGCGCGATCCGGGCGGGAGGCCGGCCCCGCGGTCAGTCTCCCGAGGATCCCAGCCGGGCCGGAAAGCCCCCCGTCGCCACCGGGCCCCACCGCACCGGGGTGATCCGGATGAGGGACTTGCCCTGCTCGACCATGGCCTGCCGGTACTCGTCCCAGTCCGGGTGCTCACCGGAGATGGTGCGGAAGTACTCCACGAGCGGCTCGACGGAGTCCGGCGCGTCGATGACCTCGGCCGTGCCGTCGATCTGGACCCAGGGCCCGTTCCACTCGTCGCTGAGCACGATCAGGCTGACCCGCTCGTCCCTCCTGGCGTTCCGCGTCTTGGCGCGCTCGGGGTAGGTCGAGACGACGATCCGCCCCGAGTCGTCCACCCCGCAGGTCAGCGGCGACCCCTGCGGGCTCCCGTCGGCGCGGCGCGTCAGCAGGATCGCGCGGTGGCGGGGTCGTACGAAGTCCAGCAACCCGTCCCGTTCGACGGCGGTGTTCGTCGCGATGTTCGGTGCCATGGGTTCAGCCTGCCACGGGTTCAGCCCAAGAGCCCTTGCGGAAGGCCCGCTCGGGCGCGGCCCGGCATCGCGGTTCGCCGCGCCCGTCGTTCGTCCGCGGCGCCGCTACGCCTGCGGCAGCGACTCCCCCTGGACCGCCTGAATGTCCAGTTCCACCTTCAGCGTGGTGCCGACCGCGGCGATGCCTGCCTGGAGGACCTGGTTGTAGTTCATCGCGAAGTCCTCGCGGCGCAGTTCCGTCGTCGCGCGGAAGGCGGCGCGGGTGCCGCCCCACGGGTCGGCGCCGGTGCCGAGGTAGGACAGGACGAGGTCGACGGGGCGCAGGACGCCGTGCATGCCCAGCTCGCCGTGGACCGTCCAGCGGTCGGTGCCCGCGGCGCTCAGGCCGGTCGAGCGGTAGGTGATCTCCGGGAACTGGTCGGCGTCCAGGAAGTCGGGCGAGCGCAGGTGGGTGTCGCGCATGCCGTTGCCCGTGTCGACGGAGGAGGCGCGGATGACGGCCTCGACGCGGGACTTCTCCACCTCGTCGGCTGCGATCTCGATGCGGCCGCCGAAGTCGGTGAACCGGCCGTGCACGCTGGAGATGCCCAGGTGCTGGGCGACCGCGCTGACGGAGGAGTGCACCGGGTCGATCGTCCAGGGTCCGGGCGGGGGCAGCTCGGAGCCGCCCTGCCGGGCCAGGGTCACGCTGCCGAGTTCCGCCCGTCCGCTCGCCGTCACGATCGCGCTGGCGGCGGCCGGCGCGTAGCCGATCGCGGTCACGATCACGGTGTAGGCGCCGGGGGCCAGCGTGGCCGTCTCCTGGACGGTCCCCTCCGCGTCGGCCTCGGCGCGCAGTACCTGGGTGCCGGTCATGTCGGTCACGGTGACGACCGCGTGCGACACGGCCCAGCCGTCCCGCGTACGGATGCGTGCGGTCAGTGCCATCGTGCTGATCTCCTTCTCGTTCTTGAATGTCCCCGTAGGAGTTCACGGAGTCCGGCCCGCGGGGGCGCGCCGGCGCGTCGTCGCGCCGCGCGCACCCCCGCGAGCCGGACGCGGGCTCAGTGGCCCGGGTGCCCCAGGGCGATGTCGTGGTCGTCGACACCGCGGCCGCCCACCGTGACCGACGTGGCCACCGGCGGGTAGCCCGTCGCGATCACCGTGTAGTCACCGCTGCCGAGGTCCGTGAAGGCGTACGCGCCGTCGGTGCCGGTCGTGGCCGTGCCGACCACGTTGCCCGCCGCGTCCACCAGCGTCACGCGGGCGTCGGCCAGGGGCCCGGAAGGGGCCCGTACGACGCCCTGGACCTGGGCGCCGGAGTCGAGGTCGATCTCGATCCGGGTGACGCCGGTGGCGCCGATCTCCACGGGCAGTGCGCGCGGCCGGTGTCCGGCGGCGTTCACCGCGAGGGTCACGGAGCCGGGCACCAGCTCGGTGAGGGAGAACTCCCCCTGCTCACCGGTCGCCGAGGTGGCCAGCAGGTCCCCGCGGACATCGGTCACGATCACCATGGCGTCCTTGACCGGCAGTCCGGTCTCGGCGGCCCGGACGACACCGTGCAGTCCGCTGGTGCCGCTGAGCAGGATGTCGTACGCCACCGGCTCCTCGCCCACGACGATCGTCGAGGCCTGGGGCTGGAAGCCGTCGGCGGCGGCGATCAGGACGTAGGAGCCCGTGCCGGGCGCGTCCACCGCGTAGGAGCCGTCGCCCGTCGAGACCGAGCGGCCGAGCTGCTGTCCCGACAGCGAGATCAGCGTGACGGCGGCCTGCGGGACCGGAGCGCTCTCGGCGCCGCGGACGTGGCCGCGGACCGGGATGCCGCCGCCCGCACCGGCCGCGGCCGGCGGGGCCACCGTGGCCACGGCGGACAGCCGCTGGGTGCCGTCGGTGGCGGGCTCGGTGCTCGACGTCGCGGACGCCCAGCTCGGGACGCGCTCCTCGGCGCTGTCGCCGGCGCCTGCTCCGGTGGTCGCCTCCACCTCGAGTGCGGCCACGTCGAGGGCGGTCTCGGCGGCGGTCTCGCCCGCCGTCGGTGCCTGTCCGGCCTCGTTGTCCGCGGCCTGTGCCAGGCCACCCCGGGTCTTCAACGGAACCTCCTTGATGAACAGCGTGATCACGAAGGCGAGGAACGCCAGGGCGGACGCGATCAGGAAGACGTCGGCGATGCCGTGGCCGTAGGAGCTCTCCATGAGCTCGCGCAGCGGCTTGGGCATCTTGCCGAGGTCGGGGATGGTCCCGTCGGAGCCCGCGTGCGCGGCGAGCCGCTGGTACTTGGGCTTGAGGTCGAGGAGACCGTCGGTGAAGTAGTGGGTGATCCGGTGGGACAGCACCGCGCCGAGCGCCGAGACGCCGACCGCACCGCCCAGGGACCGGAAGAAGGTGACCGTCGAGCTGGCCGAACCCAGGTCCTTCGGCTCCACCTGGTTCTGCGTGGACAGCACCAGGTTCTGCATCATCATGCCGATGCCGAGACCCATCAGGGCCATGAAGACGGCGACCTTCCAGTACGCCGTGTCGTAGCGGATGGTGCTGAGCAGGCCGAGGCCCGCCGTCACCAGCGCGCCGCCCGCCACCAGCCAGGCCTTCCACTTGCCGGTCTTGGTGATGATCTGGCCGGAGACCGTGGAGGAGACGAACAGGCCGCCGATCATCGGGATGGTCAGCACACCGGACATCGTCGGCGACTTGTCGCGCGCCAGCTGGAAGTACTGCGCGAAGAACACCGTGCCGGTGAACATCGCGACACCCACGAAGAGCGAGGCGAGCGAGGACAGGGTGATGGTGCGGTTGCGGAACAGGCGCAGCGGGATGATCGGCTCGCTGGCCCTGGTCTCGATGAAGACGAAGACCAGTCCCAGGAGGATCGAGCCGCCGACCATCGTGTAGGTCTGCCAGGACAGCCAGTCGTACTTGTCGCCGCCGAAGGTCACCCAGATCAGCAGCAGGGACACCGCGGCGGAGATGAAGAGCGCGCCCGCCCAGTCGACCTTGACGTCCCGCTTGACCACGGGCAGGTGCAGGGTCTTCTGCAGCACGATCAGCGCGATGACGGCGAAGGGCACGCCCACGTAGAAGCACCAGCGCCAGCCGAGCCAGGAGGTGTCGGTGATGACACCGCCGATCAGCGGGCCGCCGACGGTGGCGACGGCGAAGGTGGCGCCGAGGTAGCCGGAGTAGCGGCCGCGCTCACGCGGGGAGATCATCGCGGCCATGACGATCTGGGCCAGCGCGGACAGACCGCCGACGCCGACGCCCTGCACGACACGGCAGGCGATGAGCATGCCGGGGTTCTGCGACAGGCCCGCGGCCATCGAGCCCAGGACGTAGATGACCAGGGCTATCTGGACGAGAGCCTTCTTGTTGTACAGGTCCGCGAGCTTGCCCCACAGCGGGGTGGTGGCGGTCATGGACAGCAGGGCGGCGGTGACGACCCAGGTGTAGGCCTCCTGGCCGCCCCCGAGGTCGCCGATGATGTGCGGCAGGGCGTTCGACACGATCGTCGACGACAGGATCGCCACGAACATGCCGAGGAGAAGCCCGGAGAGGGCCTCCATGATCTGCCGGTGCGTCATCGGAGCGCCGTCCGGGGATCCTCCCCCGTGCTTGGCGTGAGCCCGCACACCGGCTGGTGTGGTCGTTGCCATGGGCTTCCTTCTCTTACGTCTCTTATGCGGGTGTACGGGTGGTCTGCGGTGCGACGAAGGGTGCCGCGGTCGTGCCTGTCGCGCTCGGGGGCGCGGTCGCGGCCGGCGTGAGCCGGGGTGCGGGGCGGCAGTCGAAGCTCTCCCTGAGCCGTGCCATCAGCTGGGTGAGCCGGGCGACGTCCTCGTCCGCCCAGTCGCTCAGCCGCTCGGCCAGCAGGTCGACGGTGAGCCGTGACAGCTCGTCGAGCTGGGCCCGGCCGGACGCCGTCAGGCGCAGGATGCGGGAGCGCTTGTCCGCGGGGTCGGGGGAGCGTTCGATCCAGCCGCGGTCCGCCGCGTGCGCGACATGGCGGCTGGTGACCGACATGTCGACGGCGAGCAGCTCCGCGAGCTTGCTCATGCGCATGTCGCCATGACGGCCGAGGAGCGTCAGCACGGCGGCGGTGCCGCTCGGGCAGGCGGGCGGCAGGATGCGCCCCATGTCCCTCTTCACGGCGCCGATCGCGCTGAGCTGGCGGGCCAGCTCCTCGAACTGCGCGTGTTCGGCCATCACACCTCCCAGGTTTCGTTGCTCTGGGCAACCATAAACGATTGGTTGCCGCAGGCAAATTAAATCGGGGGGCGCTCGGGCAAACTCTTGTTAAAGGCAAGTGTTAGCTTCTGTAAATCTGCAGGTGGTGCGGGATGCCGTGTCCCGGAAAGCCGCACAAGTCGTTCATCGGACCCCCGCTTGGGGAGTCACCGCGTTTTCGCTAGGGTCTCGGGCCATGGCTAACACCCAGGGCCCCCAGGGCAACCACGACCCCGCCGGCAGCACGCAGATGTTCCGGGCGTTCGTCGACGAGTCCCCGCAGAGCAGGCAGGCGGCACCCGCACCGGCGGGCCCCCGCGTCGGTCTGATCATCGGCGTCGTCGTCGCCGTGGTGGTCGTGGCGGCGGTCGCCTGGCTCGCGCTGAAGTAGACCGACAGCCCTTAGGACCACCGCACGGACACGTCCCGCGTCTCGATGTGCATGCCCAGCGGCACGCGCCAGGCGTCGACGCACACCGTCCAGGTCTTTCGCACCGACGCTCCCGGGGCGATCGGCGCCGGCAGCGTGCCCGAGGACGTGCGGGTCGCCCAGTCGACGCCGAGCCCTCCGATGATGTGCGTGCCGAGGGTCGCCGTGCCCGAACGCACCGCGGTTCCGCCCGTGTTGCGCAGGGAGACGGTCACCGTCTCGCACCAGCGCCGGTCCGTGGGCTCACGCACCGGGGCGCTCACGGTCAGTGCCGCGGGGGTGCGGGGGCCGGAGTCGGTGGCTGAGGGCGAAGGTCCCTGACCGGACCCGGACGTGGTGGGCCCGGACGGTGTGGCGCCGCCGCCTCGCGGACGGGCGGAGGTGCCGGGTGGACGCCGGGCAGGCGTGGGCGAGGCGCCCGCGGTGCCCGTGCTGGTGCCCGTACGCGTGTCGACGTCGGCGGCCGAGGGGTCGGTCGGGTATGCCGTGTCGCCGGGGGGTCCCGGGGTTTCCGAGGTTCCCGGGGCGCGCGGTGGGGACAGCGGGACCAGCGTCACCCCGTTCGTCGGGGCCACCGCCGCGCCCGACCCGGCCGGCGAGCCCTGGACGGGCCCCGCCGCGGTGTAGCCCTCACGGCCGTCGCCGCCCGCGCACCCGCCGAGGAGTCCGCCCAGACACAGGATCGCCGTCGAGGCACCGATCAGGGCGCCCCGACGGCGCCGCGGCCCTGTCGCTCGAAGCATCGCGCCAGTGTGGCTGACACACCGTCAGGACGGAAGCCCTCAGTCCGAGATGAGACCCTCGCGCAGTTGCGCCAACGTCCGGGTCAGCAGCCGGGAGACGTGCATCTGCGAGATGCCGACCTCCTCGCCGATCTGCGACTGCGTCATGTTGGCGAAGAAGCGCAACATGATGATCCGCCGCTCGCGGGGCGGGAGTTTGGCCAGCAGCGGCTTGAGGGACTCGCGGTACTCCACGCCCTCCAGGGCCGAGTCCTCGTAGCCGAGGCGGTCCGCGAGGGAGCCCTCGCCGCCGTCGTCCTCGGGGGCGGGCGAGTCGAGCGAGGAGGCGGTGTACGCGTTGCCCACGGCCAGGCCGTCGACCACGTCCTCCTCGGACACGCCCAGCGCGGTGGCGAGTTCGCTCACCGTCGGCGAGCGGTCGAGCCGCTGCGACAGCTCGTCGCTCGCCTTGGTCAGGGCCAGGCGCAGCTCCTGGAGGCGGCGGGGGACGCGCACCGACCACGACGTGTCCCGGAAGAACCGCTTGATCTCGCCCACGACCGTCGGCATCGCGAACGTCGGGAACTCCACGCCCCGTTCGCAGTCGAAGCGGTCGATCGCCTTGATCAGGCCGATCGTGCCGACCTGGACGATGTCCTCCATCGGCTCGTTGCGGCTGCGGAAGCGTGCGGCGGCGTAGCGCACCAGGGGGAGGTTCAGCTCGATGAGCGTGTCCCGGACGTAGCCGCGCTCAGGACTGTGCTCGCCGAGTGCGGCCAGGCGCAGGAAGAGGGAGCGGGACAGGGTCCGGGTGTCGATGGCCTCGGGGGCCGGGAGGTCCGGGACCTCGGGGGCCGGGACGTCCTGTGCCCCGGGGGTCACAGCGGTCTCGGCGCCAGGAAGGTCCTGAGGGGCCGGGAGGTCTCCGAGCACGTCGGGCGCGGGGTCGCTCTGCAAGAGCGTGAGCACCTTCGAGCTGCCCTGGTCTGCGGACATGCCACCCCCTTTGGGTCGCGGGACGGTCGCGGCGGACGCTCCCGTCTGAGGAACGCAGCCTCCACCTGAAATACCGGCTGCGAGGCTGCGGCAAACACGCTGCCGGAAGAATGTCACATGTCGGCAACGCGCTGTAGTGACATGTCGACATCCAGTGAGTGAAGGCGCCCTGGTTGAAAGGGTTCTGAGGGGGTTTCAGTGCAGGGCTGTCGGCAAAGAGGCCTTGGAGGTGATTCGCCCTCAGGAGCTACGCATCGATCCTGTTTGCGGATCGCAGACGCGCGAAGCTCCGGGCGAGGAGCCTTGACACGTGCATCTGGGAGACACCCAGTTCGGCGCTGATCTGTGACTGGGTCAGATTGCTGTAGTAGCGCAGCAGCAGGATCCGCTGTTCACGCTCGGGCAGTTGGACGAGCAGGTGCCGTACGAGGTCGCGGTGCTCGACCCCGTCGAGCGCGGGGTCCTCGTAGCCGAGCCGGTCGAGCAGCCCGGGCAGGCCGTCGCCCTCCTGGGCGGCCTCCAGCGACGTCGCGTGGTACGAGCGGCCCGCCTCGATGCACGACGCCACCTCCTCCTCCGTGATCCGCAGCCGCTCGGCGATCTCGGCGGTGGTGGGGGAGCGCCCGTACGCCGTCGTCAGGTCCTCGGTCGCGCTGTTGACCTGGACCCACAGCTCGTGCAGCCGACGCGGGACGTGGACCGTGCGGACGTTGTCGCGGAAGTAGCGCTTGATCTCGCCGACGACGGTCGGCATCGCGAACGTCGGGAACTGCACGCCCCGCTCGGGGTCGAACCGGTCGATGGCGTTGATCAGACCGATCGTGCCGACCTGGACGACGTCCTCCATCGGCTCGTTGCGGGAGCGGAAGCGTGCGGCGGCGTAGCGCACCAGGGGGAGGTTCGCCTCGATGAGCGCCCCGCGCACCCGGTGGTGCTCGGTCGTGCCCGGCTCCAGCCGCTGGAGTTCGGCGAAGAGCATCTGGGTCAGGGCGCGGGTGTCGGCGCCGCGGCGCTTGTGGGGGGATTCGTCGGCCTCGTCGGCCTCGTCGGCCTCGTCCGCCTCGCCGGCCTCGGAGGCGTCGGCGGTGGTGCCGGTGGCGGCGCCCTCGGCGGGGCTCTCGGCGGGGTTCTCGGCAGGGCCCTCCCGGGCCTCGGTGCGGGCGGCGGTCTGTACGTCGGCCTGGGTGTCGGCCTGGGCGTCGGTCGGAGGGTCGGGCGGGGTGTCGACGGAGGGGTCGGCCGCGTCGGCGTGGGGGGCGTGGGGGGCGGATCGTGGGGGGCGGCCGGAAGCGGCGGGGGCCGAAGCCTCGTCCTGGGGCGGCGCGGTACTGGCCGACACGGTCAACGCCACCTCTTCATCCATCCACGCATCCGTCAGTAGTCAATTCACCGTCAAAAGCGGTCATAGCATCACAAGAAATGGACACTGTGTGCAAGCACCGCATAACTCCGTGTTGGGCCAGAGTTGGGGCCCCATGACGCAGGAAAGCCCCCCACCGTTTCCGGTGGGGGGCGCCGCGAGCGGTGTCGCCCGTATTACCCAGTCGTTGTCGCTCGGATTTCGTAGTCGGCGATCACCCAAGTGGCGAACTCGCGCCACAGGGCCACGCCCGCCTGGTGTGCCGGGTGCTCGAGGTAGCGGCGCAGGGCATCGGTGTCGTCCACCGCGGAGTTGATCGCATAGTCGTACGCGATGGGCCTGTCCGTGATGTTCCAGGCGCATTCCCAGGAGCGCAGTTCCTTGATCGTGTCACCGAGCGCCTCGAAGGCGCGTACGCCCTCCACGACGCGGGGGTCGTCGCGCTGGACGCCCTCGTTGAGCTTGAAGAGGACCAGGTGCCGGATCACGGGCGCTCCCAGGGGTTCGACGGCGGTCGACGAAGTCGACGAAGCGGCCGCCCGGCCGCGGGAGCCCTACTTGGCCCCGTCGGCGACCCACGTCATGAAGTGGCCGACGGCCTTGGCGGCGTTGGAGATGCCCTCGAACCCTATCTGGACGTAGTCGGCGGCCTTCGAAGGATCGGTGATGATCACGTACAGCACGAAGACCACGACCGCGTACAGCGCGACTTTCTTCCCCTGCACCGCCACCGAGGCCTCCCCCGTCCTTCCCGCCCCACTCGGGGCGTGATCGCCGGCGGCGAGTCTAACCCGGTCGGGTGTTCGGTGCTCGCAAAAGATCACGTATGCACCAAGTCCTCACGCGGAACGCGGACATGCGCGAAGGGCCCCGTCTCGCGACGGGGCCCTTCTTCGGCGGTAGCGGAGGGATTTGAACCCTCGGTGACTTGCGCCACACTCGCTTTCGAGGCGAGCTCCTTCGGCCGCTCGGACACGCTACCGAGGGAGACACTACCCCAAGGGGGGCCATGGGCTGAAATCCGTTCCGGGTCGGGGCCGGGCCACGGGCCTCCGGGAGCCGACACGGGCTTCCACGGCCCTCCACGGCCCTCCGGAGCACCGGCGAGCCCCCTGTGGACCCACGGGGTTCCCGGTGCTCCTGGTGCTCCTGGTGCTCCCGGAGCCCCGTGGAGGCCTCGCCGGCTCAGCGGTCGCGGAAGAAGTCCGTGAGGAGCCGCGCGCAGTCGTCCGCGAGGACGCCCGCGACGACCTCGGGACGGTGGTTGAGGCGCCGGTCGCGCACCAGGTCCCACAGCGAGCCGACCGCGCCCGCCTTGTCGTCGTGCGCGCCGAAGACCAGCCGGTCCACGCGGGCCTGCTGGAGCGCGCCCGCGCACATGGTGCAGGGCTCCAGGGTGACGACGAGCGTGCAGCCGGGCAGCCGCCACTCGCCGAGCGCCGTGGCGGCCCGGCGCAGCGCGAGGATCTCCGCGTGGGCCGAGGGGTCGCCGGTGGCCTCGCGCTCGTTGTGCCCGGCGGCGAGCACCGTGCCGTCGGCGGACAGCACGACGGCGCCGACCGGGACGTCGCCGTGCCCGGCCGCCCGGCCGGCCTCCGCCAGGGCGAGCCCCATCGCGGCCCGCCACCGGTCGCGTACCGGATCGGGGGCCGGTGTCCCGTCCTCCCCGGTCAACGGGCGCACCTCGGACTCCCCGGCGCCCTGACTGCCCGGCGCCCGGACGCACCGGGCGCCGCTCCGCGACGGGCGAACACTGCCTGCCGCGGCACTAGCGGACGGTCTCCAGGACCTCGGAGGCGCCCAGGGAGTCGGCGATCGTGCTGAGCGCGTCCTCCGCGTCCAGCAGGCGCAGTTCCCGCTCGCCGACACCGAGGTCGTCGAGGATCTCGACGTCGCCCACGGGTCCGTGCGGCACGGCGGAGTCCGTCGCGGTCTCCTCCTCGTCGTCGTCGGAGTCCTCGGGCTCACCGTCCTCCGTGCCGTCGAGGTCGAGGGAGTCCAGGTCGGCGGCGTCGTCCCCGGGCTCCCTGCCGAGGAGTTCGTCGGTGAGCAGGATCTCGCCGTACGAGCTGCGCGCGGCGGCCGCGGCGTCCGAGACGTAGATGCGAGGGTCCTCCTCGCCGTCCACGCGGACGACGCCGAACCACGCGTCCTCCTGCTCGATGAGCACGAGCACCGTGTCCTCGTCGATCGAGGCGTCACGGGCCAGGTCGGTCAGATCCGACAGGGTCTCCACATCGTCGAGCTCCGTGTCGCTCGCTTTCCACCCGTCTTCGGTGCGCGCGAGCAGTGCGGCGAAGTACACCGTGACTCTCCCACTGGTCTGAGGCGTGCCGGTCGGGGTTCCCCCCGGCGGAGGTTGCGGGCGAGGAGTGCTGCTCCGAGCCCCGCCCACTCGGAATCGTGGCAGAAACAAGGCGCTCAGGGGACGTCTTCCGCTCCCTGTGTCCGGTCGTTTCCAGGCCGGTCGCGCGCACTCGTTGCCGCCACCTGCGGATCGTACGCGGCCCGGGGCGGTGTGGCCGCATGGCCACCCCTGACGGCCGCGTCGCTACCAGCGGAAGGTACGCATGTGCATGGCGCGGCGCAGGCGCGCGGCCTTGGCGCGCCGGGGCTTGACGCGGTCGCGCAGCGCGCGTGCCTCGGCGAGTTCCCGCAGGAACCGGGCCCGGCGCACCCGCCGCTCGCGATCCGTGTC
Organism: Streptomyces sp. NPDC048664; assembly: GCF_040650555.1. NCBI lineage: Bacteria > Bacillati > Actinomycetota > Actinomycetes > Kitasatosporales > Streptomycetaceae > Streptomyces > Streptomyces sp. NPDC048664. The sequence goes on from NZ_JBEZHK010000048.1 coordinate 13,165, forward strand.
CGTCCGCTGCTCCGTGGGCTCGTCCTGCGTCTTCCCGTCGAACATGTGCCCTCCTTCCCCGTGGTGTTCTCCTCACTTTCCCTCTGATGGCGGGTCCGATGCCGCGGGGCGGCGGACACGGCGCGGACGACCCGGCGGGAGCGCGGGCGTCCGGCGCCCCGTTACTGTTAGGGACATGCGTCTCCATGTCGTCGACCACCCCCTGGTCGCTCACAAGCTCACCACGCTGCGCGACCGGCGCACCGACTCGGCCACCTTCCGTCGGCTCGCCGACGAGCTCGTCACCCTGCTCGCCTACGAGGCGACGCGTGACGTGCGCACCGAGCAGATCGACATCGAGACCCCGGTCACCACCACCACCGGTGTCAAGCTGTCCCGCCCCCGTCCGCTGGTCGTGCCCATCCTGCGGGCCGGTCTCGGCATGCTCGACGGCATGGTCCGGCTGCTGCCGACCGCCGAGGTGGGCTTCCTGGGCATGATCCGCAACGAGGAGACCCTCGAGGCCTCGACGTACGCGTCGCGCATGCCGGAGGACCTCTCGGGGCGTCAGGTGTACGTCCTGGACCCGATGCTCGCGACCGGCGGCACGCTCGTCGCGGCGATCCAGGAGCTGATCAAGCGCGGCGCGGACGACGTCACGGCCGTGGTGCTCCTCGCCGCCCCGGAGGGTGTCGAGCTCATGGAGCGCGAGCTGGCCGGCACGCCGGTCACGGTGGTGACCGCCGCGGTCGACGAGCGGCTGAACGAGCAGGGCTACATCGTGCCGGGCCTGGGCGACGCCGGGGACCGGCTCTACGGGTCGGCCGAGTAGCCGCGGCCCACGCGAAACGACGTAGGGGGTGCGGATCCCAGCGGGGAACCGCACCCCCTACGTGTGCCGTGTGCGCCGTGCTCCCTGTGCCGGCCGTCGGCGGCCTCAGCAGCCCTTCTTGGTGAGCTGGTCGCCCGTCGCCGCCGCGGTCAGGGCCGCCAGCGCCTTGTCGGCGTCCGGCTTGTTCGCCAGCGAGGTGAACCGGTCGCCGAGGATCAGGTCGACGGCCGCGCCGGTGCGGGAGGCGTCGTCGCGGCGCTCGACGCCCGTGAGCTGGGTGCCGATGACCGGCAGCGAGCTGTCCAGGGAGTTCTTGGCGCCGAACAGCACCGCGACGCCCTTGACCTTCTTGTCGAAGTCCTTGGGCGCGTTGCCCACGTCGCCGATGCGGAAGCCGCGCTTCTTCAGCTCGTCCGCGGTCTCCTTGGCGAGGCCGCCGCGGGGCGTGGCGTTGAGGACGTTCACGGTGATCTGGGCGGGCTGCGGCGGGGCCGTGGCGGAGGTCCCGGGCGACGCGCTCGCCTTGGCCGTGTCCGCCTTGCCGCTCTTGGCGGCCCCGCTGGACCTGCCGGACTTGGTGGTCGCGCAGTCGGCCTTCGCACCGGCCGCCGTCGCCTTGCCACCGCCGCCCGTGAAGACGTCGATGAGCTGCAGCGTTCCCCAGCCGATCAGCCCGACGGCGGCCACGGAGGCGAGGACGGCGAACACGAGCCTGCCGCGGCGCCGGGGACGGCGCATCCGCGGGTACTTGTCCCCCGTGATCCGGTACTGGCCGCCCATGCCTGGGGGAGTCAGCATGCTCATGAGGCGCAGCGTAGTGCGCCGGGGCGGCAATGCCTACTAGATGATCATTAGGGGCCCCGGACTCCAACCCGAAAGGGTCAAAGGGGGCACGCGGACGGCCCTCACGGCCCCGCGGTCGGTGGGCCGGGGCGAGGGCGCTCAGCCCAGTTCGAGGACTCGCGCGTGCAGGACCTGGCGCTGCTGGAGTGCCGCGCGGACCGCGCGGTGGAGGCCGTCCTCCAGGTACAGGTCGCCCTGCCACTTCACGACGTGCGCGAAGAGGTCGCCGTAGAACGTCGAGTCCTCGGCGAGCAGGGTCTCCAGGTCGAGCTGCTGCTTGGTCGTCACCAGCTGATCGAGGCGGACCGGGCGCGGCGCGACGTCCGCCCACTGCCGGGTGCTTTCCCGGCCGTGGTCGGGGTACGGCCTGCCGTTTCCGATGCGCTTGAAGATCACACGGAAAGCCTACCGGTCAAGTCGTTCGGGGCGCAGCCATGGCGGCGGAGTACGGCACGGGAAAAGACGCGGTAAACAGTGCCAAAACGGGAGTGTGGCGGAGCGGGGAGCGCGGCCCGGGCGCGCCGGGAGCGCTGCCGCAGGGAGGTGGGGCGTGTTCCCCGCGCTCACGCCCTCCCGCACGCCGAGGCGGTCGCCCGCCCGGTCGGGACGGCCGCCCCGGCGCGTGTGTCGAACGGACCGTCAGCCGCCTTCTCCTGCGCTGGGCGGGCCGGACGGGCAGGGTGGGGCGATCGGTGGGCGGCCGAGCCGCCGCCCGGCGTCGAGGGCGGGAGCGGTGTCCGGATCGATGTCGATGTCGATGTCGGGATCGGGGGCCTGCACGGGGGCGGGCTCCTGGCGTGGTCGCGCGCTGCGCGCGGCTTCGGCACGCAGGAGGGCGTGCAGGACCGCGTAGGGGTCGCTGAGCATGACGATGTCCTCGCGTCGCTGGTGGGGATGGTGTTCCGGAGAGCCCGGATCCCTCAGCAGCGCAGGACGACGGTGCGCGGCGCGCGCGAGGCGGGGGTGCGCGAGGTCCGCGCCGGCAGGCGGGGGGCGGTTCGGGGTCCGGTGGGTCCGAGTCCGCTTCCGGCGCGGGTGTACGGCGGCCGTGGCGCGGGTGCGCGCCCTCGCGGACGTGCGGCGTCGGGCGCCGTCGCGAGGGCTTCGTACTCCGCCGCCGTCTCCCCCGCGGACTGCGACGCGCAGAGCGCGGCGGTGTCGTCCGCCCTCGCCTCCGGGTGCGCGCCGGCGGTGAGCAGCGCGACGAGCGCCACGAGCACCCGCAGCCAGGCGGCGCACCGGTGGGCGGTGCGCGGGGCGGGTGGGGCGTGGCTCACGGGGGTCATCTGCCCGCCGGGCACGCACCGTTCATCGTGTCGGCCCCCGAACCGCCCGCTCGGCGTACGCGCACGGCGCGGGCTTGACGGCCCGGACGGCCCTCGCGCCGCTCGGGCCGGCGGTCACACCGTGCGGGGAATCCGCTCCGCCCGGCCGCGGATCCGGAACCCCGTGACGATCTCGACCACCCCGACCACGACCAGCCAGCACCCGGCGACCACGGTGAGCACGGCGATCGACGCGAACGGCGAGACGATCAGCACGACCCCGGCGACGAAGGTGACGACGCCGAGGAACACCTGCCAGCCGCGGGCCGGTACGGCGGGGTCGTGGGCGGCGGCCACGGTCTGGGTGATACCGCGGATCAGCCAGCCGATGCCGATCCACAGGGCGAGCAGCAGGACCGACTCCATCGGCCCGCGGAAGCAGAACAGGCCGAGCAGGATCGACAGGGCGCCGCTGATGAAGGCCAGGACGCGCAGCGAGGTGGCCTTGTGCGTGCCGAAGGCCGAGGCGAGCTGGAGGACGCCGCTGATGACGAGGTAGAGCCCGAAGAGCACCCCCGCGGCCAGCAGGGACGGTCCCGGCCAGACCAGGATCAGGATGCCCAGGATCAGGGACGCGACCCCGGTCAGCAGGACGACCTGCCAGGCGGTGCGGGAGAGGAGGTGCAGGAGCCCCTCGGCGGGGGGCTCGGGCTCGACGCCCTCCGGCGCGGGTCCCCGCGTCTGCGGGTCACGGGCGGCGTGGACGCGGCGGTCGTCGAAGCCGGGTCCCGGGAAGGAGGAGCTCGGTGCGTCGGTCATGGTCCATGCTTGGACCCGCCGGCCGCGCCCCGCGACCCGTGTGGTCCAACCGGCTGACACCGCCAGGGACGCCCCTGCACCGGGCGGCCGGCCTCCGGATCTCGCGCTGCCGCGCGGCTGACGCCGTGTCGGTCGCGGTGGCCGCCGTACGGTCGCCCTCCGGTCCGCGCGCCGCCGCGCCCAAGCCCCGCGGTCGCTGCTGGACGGACGGCCTCCGGGTCTCGCGCCCAAGGGCCCCGCAGCCGCCGCCGGACGGCCGGTGACCCGGCGCCCGCGTCGTCACCGTGGCCGCCGCTGGTCCGCAGGGCCCCGCCGCCCATGGCGTGCGCCCCGCGAGCCGGCGTGCGGACCGCCATCGGGTGGCCGGCGTGCGCCGCGGCAGATGTCCGGCTTCCGGGACTACGCCTTCCCGTCCCCGGCCCGCGCCTTCGCGGCCGCCTTCATCTCCTGCTTGTGCGCGCGGACCTTCGCCAGCGACGAGGGGCCGGTGATGTCGGCGACGGACCGGTACGCCTGCGCCTCGCCGTACGGGCCCGCCGCCTCACGCCATCCCTCGGGCCGTACGCCCAGCTGCTTGCCGAGCAGGGCGAGGAAGATCTGCGCCTTCTGGCGGCCGAACCCCGGCAGTTCCTCCAGCCGCCCGCGCAGCTCCTGCCCGCTGCCGGCGTCCCGCCAGACGGCCTCGGGGTCCGCGTCGTAGTGCTCGACGAGGTACTGGCACAGCTGCTGGATCCGCTTGGCCATGGATCCCGGATAGCGGTGCACCGCCGGCTTCCGGGAGAGCAGGGCGGCGAACGCCTCCGGGTCGTACACGGCGATCTCGTGCGCGTCGAGGTCGTCCGTGCCGAGCCGCTCGGCGATGGTCCACGGTCCCTTGAACGCCCACTCCATCGGGATCTGCTGGTCGAGCAGCATGCCGGTCAGCGCGGCGAGCGGACTGCGCCCGAGCAGCGCGTCGGCGGCGGGGTCCTGGGCGAGATGAAGGGTGGCGTCCATGCCCCGATGATCCCGTGCCCGGGCCGGGGCCGCGCGCCGGTACGATCCCAAGTGCAGTTAGGGCAGGCTAACCTAAATGAAGGGCGCCAGGGTGACCACCGAGACCTACCGCGATGCCTGGGGCATCCCGCACCTGAGAGCCGCCGACGCGCGCGCCCTGGCCCGCGCCCAGGGCCGGGTGACCGCCCTGGACCGGGCCTGGCAGCTGGAGGTCGAGCGGCACAGGGTGCAGGGCACCTCCGCCGCCTTCCTCGGCCCGTCCGCCCTGTCCTGGGACGTCCTCGCGCGGCGGGCCCGGCTCGCCGACACCGCCAGGCGCTGCTTCGCCGCGCTGGAGGAGCGCGACCCCGAGACCGCCGACTGGGTCCGCGCCTACGCCGAAGGGGTCGAGGAGGGCCTGGCCGAAGGAGCGCGCCGGGCCCCCGAGTTCGCCGCGGTGGGTCTCGCGCCCGGCGGCTGGGAGCCCTGGCACCCCCTCGGTGTCTGGCTGTCCACCCACATCCTGTTCGCCGGTTTCCCCGCCAAGCTCTGGCGGGAGGAGGCCGCCCGGCTGCTCGGCGAGGACGCCGTGGGCCTTTTCGCCGCCGACGGGCCCGGCAGCAGCGGCAGCAACGGCTGGCTGGTCAGCGGGGAGCGCACGGTCACCGGGCGTCCCGTCATAGCCGGAGACCCGCACCGGTTCATCGAGGACCCCGGTGTCTACCAGCAGATCCGGCTGGCCTGCCCGGAGTTCGACGTCGTCGGCCTCGCCGTGCCCGGCGTCCCCGGCATCGCCCACTTCGGCCACGCGGGCCCGGTCGCCTGGGCGATCACCAACGCGATGGCCGACTACCAGGACCTGTACCGCGAACGCCTGCGCCGCACGGCGGACGGCGCGGTCGGGGCCCTGGATCCGGACGGCGCGTGGCGCCCGGCGACCCGGCTCGTCGAGACGGTCGAGGTGGCCGGGCGGGCCCCGGTCGAGGTGGAGGTCCTCGAGACGCCCAGGGGCCCGGTGGTGATCGGCGGGCCCGAGGCGACCGGCGACGCGGAGGCGGGCGCCGAGGCGGGCACCCCGGCGGCCGACGCCGACCGCCGGGAGGGCGCCGCCACCGACGGGTCCGGTGCCCTTGACCCGCGCACCGCCCCGGCACCCATGGCGACCGCCCTGCGCTATCCGCCCCGCGTCACCGCCGACCTGGGCTTCAGCGCCCTGCTGCCCCTCCTGCGCGCCCGCAGCGTCGCCGACGTGGACCGTGCCCTCGACCTCTGGGCCGAACCCGTCAACGTCGTCCTGGCCGCCGACGCGCACGGGGAGGTCCTGCACCGGGTCGCGGGCCGCGTGCCACGGCGCGCCGCGCGCAACGGCACCCGGCTCGTCCCCGCCTGGGAGCCGGGGTACGAGTGGACGGGCTGGCACGAGATGCCCCGCGTGACCGTGCCAGACGGCATCGCCGTGATGGCCAACCAGCGGGGACCGGCCACCCCCTTCGGCGTCGAGTTCGCTCCCCCGCACCGGGCCGCCCGCATCCAGGCCCTGCTGGAGCGCGAGGACGCCTGGACGGCGGGGGACATGGCGGCGATCCACACGGACACCCATCTGGCCTCCGCCGCGCCGCTCATAGCCCGCCTGCGCGCGCTCGACGGCCTCAGCACCCCGGCGGCGGGACTGCGCGAGAGCCTGCTGCACTGGAACCGGCACATGGACGCCGACAGCACCGAGGCGGCGGCCTTCGCGGCGGTGCGCGGCGCGGTCGTACGACGGCTGGCGGCCGAGCCCGCCTTCGCCGCCCTGGCCACCCCGCCCGCGTACCCGGACGTCTTCCTGCCCTGGCTCGCCCTCCTGCCGCGCACGGGGTTCGCCCTGGAACACCTGCTCGACGCGGAGGATCTGTACGGCATCGACCGTACGGCGATCGTCCGGGACGCGCTGGAGGAGGTCGCCCAGGACCCGCCGTCCGGCCCCTGGGGCGACACCCACCGGCTCGCCGCCTGGCGGGCGTTGGACCAGGCGCCGGGCGGGGCCCCGGCCCTGTCCGGCGACCACGACTGCGTGCTGTGCACCTCCGCGGTGCCGGGCCTGAGCGACCTGAGCGCGCGCGGCCCGGCGGCCCGCTACGTCTGGGACCTCGCCCACCGCGACGACAGCCTCTGGGTGGTTCCCTTCGGGTCCTCGGGCGTCCCGGACTCACCCCATCACCACGACCAACTCCCCTCGTGGCTAGGCGGCGACCTCGTCCCGGTCGTCACCGACTGGAGCCGGCTCAGGAAGGAATCACCATGACCACCGAGGGATACGGCACCACCCGCCAGGCCGTGTACGAGCAGGCGGTCGACGGCTTCGGCACCGTGCGCGTCCTGCCCCTGGACGCGTCGGCCGACCAGGACGTCGTGCACGCCTGGGTGCGCGAGGAACGGGCCCGCTTCTGGGGCATGACCGGACTGGCGGCGCGCGAGGTGGGCGAGATCTACGCCCATATGGACACGCTCCCGACCCACCACGCCTACCTCGCGGTCAAGGACGGCGAGCCGGTCGCGCTGCTCCAGACCTACGAGCCGGAGGCCGACCGGGTCGGTGAGTGCTACCCCGTCGAGCCCGGCGACCTCGGCATCCACGTCCTGTTCGCCCCGGCGGGTCCCGGCGGGCCGCGCCCCGGCTGGTCCTCGGCCCTGCTGAGCGTGCTGACCTCGTACGTCCTGACCGGCCGGGGCCGGCGCCGCGTCGTCGTGGACCCCGACGAGCGCAACACCAAGGCCCTGGACCGCTTCCTGCGCGAGGGCTTCACCCCGGGCCCGGCCGTCACCCTGCCCGAGGTGGACCTGCCGGACGTCCACCTCCCCGAGAAGCGAGCCCGCCTGGCCTTCCTCACCCGCACGCCCTGAGCGGACGCCCCGACGGCCCTCCGCGCGGCCGGTGCGGCGCCTACGCTGCCCCTGTGACGCCGGACGATCTCATCGCGCACTACGGCCTCGAACCGATCCCCCGGGAGGGCGGCCGGTTCCACCGCACCTGGACGGGGCCGCCCCGCGGGGACGGCCGTGCGGAGGGCACCGCCATCGTCGCGCTGCTGACCGGCGACCCGGACGACTACTCGGCGCTGCACCGGCTGCCCACGGACGAGGTCTGGCACCACTACCTGGGCGACCCGCTGGAGCTCCTGCTCCTCGAACCCGGCGGCGCCACCGGCACGGTGCTGCTCGGCCCGGACGTCCTGGGCGGCCAGCACGTCCAGTTCACCGTCCCGGCCGGTACCTGGATGGGCGGCCGGGTCGCCGCCGGCGGCGCCTGGACGCTCTTCGGCTGCACCATGGCCCCGGGCTTCACCGACGAGACCTACGAGCACGGCGACGCGGCCGCGCTGACCGCCCGCTACCCGGCCGAGGCGGCCCGCATCGCCGGGCTGTGCCGTCCGTGAGCGGGCTGCTGGCGGGCCAGGTCGCCCTGGTGACGGGCGCGGGCGGCGGCATCGGGCGCGGGATCGCGCTGCGGTTCGCCGAGGAGGGCGCGGCGGTCGCCGTCCACTGCCGCGCCTCGGTGGACGCGGCCGGGGAGGTGGCCGGGCGGATCCGCGCCCTGGGCGGGCGGGCCGTCGTCCTGCGCGCCGACCTCGCCGAGGAGGACGCGTGCCACGACCTGGTCCAGCGCGCGGCGCGATGGGGCGGCGGACGGCTGACGGCGCTGGTCAACAACGCGGGCGTGCAGCCGACGCGAGAACTGGACGGGATGACGGCCACCGAGTGGCGGGCGGTGTTCGACACCAACCTGTCGAGCGTGTTCGCCTGCACCCAGGCGGCGGTCGCGGTCATGCGCGCGGCGGGCGGCGGGACCGTCACCCACATCGCCTCCATCGAGGCCGCCCACCCGGCTCCCCTGCACGCCCACTACTGCGCGTCCAAGGCGGCGGTCGTCATGCACGCCCGGTCGGCGGCGCTCGAGTACGGCCCCGACGGCGTCCGGGTCAACACCGTCTCCCCCGGGTTGGTCGACCGGCCGGGCCTTGAGGCCGAGTGGCCGGAAGGGGTGCGGCGCTGGCGCGGGGCCGCACCCGCCGGCCGGCTGGGGCGCCCGGAGGATGTCGGCGACGCCTGCGTGTTCCTGGCCTCGCCGCTCGCCTCCTGGGTCACCGGCCATGACCTCGTGGTGGACGGAGGGGTGTCGGCCCGGCCGACGTGGTGAGACGGGCTGCCGTCATGATGGCGGGAGCCCGCCCGGGCGGCCGCCGATGTGCCGCCACGCTGAGCGCGGAGAACTCCGCGTCCGTACGTAACGGGGCCGGGAACGGACCGACGCGGGAGAGCTGACGTGGCTGAGGGGCGCACAGGCGTGCGGAGTCCGTGGGCGGCGGTGCGCGGACGCGGGCCGCGGCGCGCCCTGTTCGCGCTGCTCGTCGTCCCGCTGCTGCTTCTCGCGGGAGCCGGCACCGCCTCCGCGCACGCCACGCTCGAAGGCGCGGGGCCGGTGGACGGCAGTGTGCTGAAGACCTCGCCGAAGGCCGTGACCCTCACCTTCTCCGAGTCGGTGGGGCTGCTGGACAACTCCATCCGCGTGTACGACCCCGGCAACCGGCGGGTCCACACCGGCAGGCAGGAGCACGCGGACGGCCGCTCGGACACGGCGAGCGTCACCCTTCCCGCTCTCGCGCACGGCACGTACATCGTGGCGTGGCGCGTGGTGTCGGCGGACAGCCACCCCGTGTCCGGCGCCCTGACCTTCTCCGTCGGCAAGCCCTCCGCGTCCAGGGCGGTCCTGCCGTCCGACGAGGCCCAGGACGCGGCCTCGTCGGCCCTGTACGACCTGGCCCGTTACGTCGCGTACGGCGGTCTGGCCCTGCTGCTCGGCGTCGCCGTGTTCACCCTGGCGACCGGTGTGGCGGCCGGGGCCGTGCGGGGGCTGCTGGTGGGCGGCTGGTGGACGCTGCTGGCGGCGACGCTCGCGCTGGTGCTGCTGCGCGGGCCGTACGAACGCGGCAGCGGCCCCGCCGCGCTGACCGACCTCACGGTCCTGCGGGAGACGGCCGTGAGCCGGCCGGGCCTCGCACTGCTCGCCCGGGTGGTCCTGCTGGGCGCGGCGGCGGTGTACGCGCGACGGACGGGACCGGCGGGCCCCGGGATCCCCCGGCGGACTCCGGCGCGGATCGCGGTGGCGGTGCCGCTCACGCTCGCCCTCGCGCTCACCTGGGCGGTGTCCGAGCACGCCGCCGCGGGTCTCCAGGTCCCGCTCGCGATGACCTCGGCGGTGCTGCACCTGCTGGCCATGGCGGTCTGGCTGGGCGGACTCGCCGCCCTGCTCACGGTGCTGTACCGGGCGCCCGAGGACCTGCCGGCCGCCGCGGTCACCCGGTTCTCGCGCCTGGCCCTCGCCTCCGTCGCCGTCCTGGTCGTCACCGGCGTCTACCAGTCCTGGCGCGGCCTCGGCTCCTTCGGCGCGCTCACCTCCACGACGTACGGCAGGCTGCTGACCGCCAAGCTGGTCGCGGTCGCGGTGCTGCTGGCGGCGGCGGCCTTCTCCCGCCGCTTCACGGCACGCCTCGCGGCGCCCGACGGGGCGGTGATGCCCGACGGGGCCGTGTCCGGTGGCGCGGTGTCCGGTGGGGCCGAGGGGGCCGGGGTGACGGTGGCAGCGCCGGAGCGGGTGCGGGAGACGGTGGGCGCGGCGTCGAGTTCCGCGACCACGGCGGCTGCGTCCGCGACCGCGGAGTCCACGGTGGCCGTGTCCGCGCGCACGGACTCCGGGCGGACCGAGGACGTACCGCCGGACGGCGAGGGAGCGCACACCGCACCGGAGGGCGACCACCCCCCGGGCGCCGGGGGCCGGGCGGCCTCCGAAGGTGGTACGCCACCGGACGACCCGGCGCCGTACCGGCGTGCCCTGCGCCGCTCGGTGCTGGCGGAGATCACCGTCGGCGTGGTGGTGCTGGTGATCACGACGCTGCTGACGGGCAGCCAGCCCGGGCGGGCGGCGACGGAGGAGGCGGCGGCGCGGACGGCGGCGGACCAGCCCCTCGGCACCGCCACCGAGGTCCCCTTCGACGTGGGCACGCCCGGCGGGCACGGCAAGGTCCAGATCGAGCTGTCACCGGGCCGGGTGGGCGAGAACCAGGTGCAGGCGTTGGTGTTCGGCCCGGACGGCGGTGTCGCGACCGTGCCCGAACTGCGCCTGTCCTTCACGTTCGAGCAGCGGGGCATCGGCCCACTGGACGCCAGGCTTCGCAACCAGGGCGGGTACTGGGGCACGGACGCGCTGAACCTGCCGCTCCCGGGCGTCTGGACGATGCGCGTGAGTGTCCGTACGTCCGAGATCGATCAGGTCACCGTGTCGAAGAAGGTCCGTATCGGATGACGGGCGGCGCCCCCGCCGTCGTCCCCGGACAACCCGCAGGTGACGCCCGGCACCGTAAGGGGGTCCGTCAACAGCCGCCGTAGACTGTGCTGTTCGTTGGGCCGTTCGCGATTCCACCATTGCCGACACGGGTCTTGACGCGTGTGCGGACAGACGAGTCTCATGGCGCCACGATGTTCGGCCGAGTTGGTTTCTGGTGGATTCTGACCCCTCCTCGGAGAGCCCATCCGTGACCGACCCCTGCCTCCAGGAGCCGTCATGCACCCCACCTCCTCCGCTGCCTCCCCGACCCCCTTTGCCGACCCCGCCCGCGGCCCCCGTCCCGGCGGTGGCCCGAGCCGTCGTTCCCTGCTGCGCGGCGCCGGTGGGGCGGCCCTCCTCGCCGGCGCCGGCACCCCCCTGCTGAGCGCCTGCGGCGGCAGCGGCCCGGGCTCCGACCCCAAGACCGTCACCCTCGGCTCCAACGCCTCGGACGCGGTGCCGAAGGCGGCCTTCGAGAGCGTCTACACGGCCTTCAGGAAGCGGTCCGGCATCACGGTCGCGGTGAACACAAAGGACCACAACACCTTCCAGGAGCAGATCAACTCCTACCTCCAGGGCACGCCGGACGACGTGTTCAACTGGTTCGCCGGGATCCGCATGCAGTTCTTCGCGGCGAAGAAGCTCGCCACTCCGATCGACGACGTCTGGGAGAGGATCGGCGGCAACTTCCCCGAGGCGATGAAGAAGCTCAGCAAGGGCGAGGACGGCAGGTACTACCTCGTGCCGATGACCACCTACCCCTGGGCGGTCTTCTACCGAAGAAGCGTCTTCCGGCAACACGGCTACCAAGTCCCCACCACCTGGGACCAGTTCACCTCCCTGTGCCGGCGGATGAAGCAGGACGGACTGGTCCCGATCGCGTTCGGCGACAAGGACCAGTGGCCCGCGATGGGAACGTTCGACCAGATCAACTTCCGCCTCAACGGCTACGACTTCCATGTCCGGTTGATGGCGGGCAAGGCCGCCTGGACCGACGCCAGGGTCAGGACCGTCTTCGACCACTGGGCCGAGATCCTGCCCTACCACCAGGACGGGGCGCTCGGCCGCACCTGGCAGGACGCCGCGCAGGCACTGGTCGCGAAGAAGGCCGGCATGTACGTCCTCGGCAGCTTCGTGGCCCAGCAGTTCACGGACAAGGCCGACCTGGACGACCTCGACTTCTTCGCCTTCCCCGAGCTCAACCCCGCGTACGGGCAGGACACCGTGGAGGCGCCGACCGACGGCTTCATGGTCAGCCGGGCCCCGAAGAACCACGACGGTGTCGTCAAGCTGCTGGAGTACCTCGGCTCCCCCGACGCCGAGCAGACCTACCTCAGGACCGACCCGAGCGTGGTGGCCGCCTCCACCCGGGCCGACACGTCCTCCTACAGCGCGCTGCAGAAGAAGGCGTTCACGATGATCAGCGGCGCCAAGACCCTCACCCAGTTCATGGACCGCGACAGCCGGCCCGACTTCACCTCCACGGTGATGCAGCCCGCGCTGCAGAAGTTCGTCCAGGACCCCAAGGGGATCGACAGCCTGCTGTCCTCGATCGAGCGGCAGAAGAAGACGATCTTCGCCTCCGGGTGACGGCAGACATGGCCAGCGACACGACACCCCGGGCGTCCGCGCCCTCCGCGGCCGCCGGAACCAGGACCCCGGGGGCGGCCTCCGCGCCGCCCCCGGGCGCCGCCTCGACCGCCCGCGGCCGCCGACGCCTGCTCACCCGCCGCGACCGGATCACGCTCGCCCTGATGGCGGGCGTGCCCACCGCCCTGCACGTGCTCCTCGTGTGGGTCACCGCCCTCGCCTCGATCGCCCTCGCCTTCACCACCTGGGACGGCATCGGCCTCGACTCGATCACCTGGGCGGGGTCGCGCAACCTCACCCAACTCCTGACCGACAACCCGCAGTTCTGGCCCGCCCTCCAGCACAACCTCGTCTGGTTCGCGGTGCTCATCCTGCTGCCGACGCCGTTCGGGCTGTTCCTCGCCCTCCAACTGGACAAGAGGATCCGCTTCAGCCGCGTCTACCAGACGGCGTTCTTCCTGCCCGTCGTCATCTCGATGGCGTGCACCGGGTTCGTGTGGCAACTGGTCTACAACCCGGACACCGGCCTGATCAACAGCATCGTCGGCGCCAACAGGCCCGGCCACTACATCGACTGGATCGGCGACCCGAAGCTCAACCTCTGGGCGGTCCTGGTCGCCGCCTGCTGGCGGCACACCGGCTACGTGATGATCCTCTACCTGGCCGGGCTGAAGAGCGTCGACCCGTCCCTGCGGGAGGCGTCCGCGCTGGACGGCGCGAACGAGTGGCAGACGTTCCGGCACGTCGTCTTCCCGACGCTGCGCCCCACCAACACGGTGGTCCTGGTCGTGACCGTCATCGAGGCCCTGCGTGCCTTCGACCTGGCGTTCGTCTTCAACAAGGGCGCCCAGGGCACCGAACTGCTGTCGATCCTGGTCACCGACAACATCATCGGCGAGTCCAGCCGCATCGGCTACGGATCGGCGATCGCGGTGGTGCTGCTGGTCATCTCGCTCGCCGTGATCGTCCCCTACCTGGTGGCCACCTTCCGAAAGGAGCGGCGGGCATGAGCACCTCCGCCCCCGTGCGGCGGCCCCCGGCCCGGCCGGGCCGGGTCCTGCTGCACGTCTTCCTCGCCGGGTCCGCCCTGGCCTGGCTCGCACCGCTGCTGTGGGCGCTGTTCTCGGCGCTGCGCCCCTACCGCGAGACCAGCGCCAAGGGCTATGTGTCCTGGCCGGACACGCTGAACCTGGACAACTTCACCCACGCCTTCGAGCAGTCGGACATGGCGCACTACCTCGGCAACACACTGCTGATCGCGGTGCCCGCCGTACTGCTCACGCTGTTCCTGTCCTCCTGCGTCGCCTTCCACGTCAGCCGCTTCGACGCCCGCCTCAACCTGGCGCTGCTGCTGGTCTTCACGGCCGGCAACCTGCTGCCGCAGCAGGTGATCATCACCCCGCTCTACCGGCTGTACCTGCTCACCGACCTGCCCGGCATCACGGCGAGCGGCAAGCTCTACGACTCGGCGCTCGGCCTGGTGCTGATCCACGTGGCGTTCCAGTCCGGGTTCTGCGTGTTCGTCCTGAGCAACTACATGCGGACCCTGCCGCACGAGCTGACCGAGGCGGCGCTCGTCGACGGCGCCTCCGTATGGCGGCTCTACTGGCAGATCACCCTGCCGCTCTGCCGTCCGGCGATGGCGGCCCTGGCGACCCTGCTGTCCATCTGGATCTACAACGACTTCTTCTGGGCCCTCGTACTGATCTCGACCGGCCGCGACATGCCGATCACCTCGGCCCTGAACAACCTCTCCGGCCAGTACTTCACCGATCCGAACCTGGTGGCGGCGGGCGCCCTGCTCACCGCGATCCCGACGCTGATCGTGTACTTCGCGCTCCAACGCCAGTTCGTGAACGGCCTGACCCTGGGCGCCGGCAAGGGGTGACCGGCTGACCGGCTGACCGGCTGGGACGGCTCCGGGCGGGCCGTCAGAGCGTCGAGGAGGCGACCGGTTCCCGTTCGAGGGCGCCCTCGGGGAGCCGGTCCACGAGGATCATGGCCACGTCGTCCACCAGGCTGTCATGGGTGTGGCTGATCAGCCGCTGCCGCAGTTGCTCCAGGAAGTCCTGGGGGGTGCCGGCCCGCACGTCCTCCATCTCCCGGGGCAGCGGGAAGAAGTCCCGGGAGGTGTTGCGGGCCTCCACCACGCCGTCGGTGTGCAGCAGGAGGCGGTCGCCCGGCACGAACGGATGGCTCTCCGTCATGGCGGCCGGTCCGGCCATGAAGTCCTCCAGCCCGAGCGGCGGCAACGGCGTCCTCGGCACCAGCGCCCGCGCCCGCCCGTCGTGCAGCACCAGCGGGGCCGGGTGGCCGCGGTTGACGAGCTGGACGATGTCGTGGACCGGCACCTGGGCCACGAGCGCGGTGACGAAGCACTCCATCCGGTACTCCTCGTCGTGGCACCCGAGGGCGCACTCCCGCCGCAGGGCCGCCGCGCAGTGCTCGATGACCTCCGCCAGGTCCCGCTCGTAGTGCGCGGTCTCCCGGAACGCGCCCAGCACCGCCGCGGCGGCACGCACCGCGGGCAGCCCCTTGCCCCGGACGTCCCCCACGATCATCCGGACCCCGAACCGGGTCTGCACCGCCTCGTACAGATCGCCGCCGATCTGGGCCCCGGCCTCGGCGGCGAGGTAGACGCTCGCGGCCCGGACCGGCCCCAGCCGCGGAGCCACGGGCCGCAGCAGGACGTCCTGCGCCGCCTCCGAGACCCGGCGGATCTGGTCGAGCTCCACCCCCCTGTGCGTCCGCATGACGGCACTGATCGTGATGCAGGACACCGACACCACGAGGAGGCCCAGCAGGTTGCTGTAGATCTGCTCACCGTCCCAGGCGTGGTGGACGGTGGCGCTCACGACGCTGACGGCCAGGGCCCCGGTCGCCGCGAGGAGGGTGCCCAGCGGGCCCATCGTCAGCGCGGCGAGCGCGGGCGTCGCGGTGAGCAGGGGGCCGGTGTAGAGGTGGTGGAGGGGAGAGAGCTCGATGCCCAGGCCGACGAGCACGACCACGAACGGCACGCACCGCGCCACGGAGAGCAGGACCCGGTGAGGACCGTGCGCCACCGCCTGTGGTGGGCAGCGGGAGAGCGACCACATGCCAACAGCCTCCCTCGCCGCTCCTCGATCTTCCACCCGTGTGCGCTCGACCGAGCGCGGGGGCGCCGGGGCAGCCCCGCACCGGGGGGCGGGTCGCGGTCTCAGTCGTGGACCCGGGCGGCGGGCAGCGGCCGGCGGTCGACGCAGTAGGCGTCCGGGGACGCGCTCGCTGCCTGTCGGCCCTTGATCTCCACGCGCGCGCCCAGCTCGATGGCGTCGTACACCCGCTTGCCGTCCTTGGGCGCGAGGCCGAGCGCACCGCGAACGGTGTCCGCTCCGACGAGGGGGGCGTCGGCGGGGTCCAGCGCGAACATCAGCAGCCGCTGGTGGTGGCCGCGATCGGTGAAGGCGATCGACCACCGACGGGAGGTCGCGTGGTCGACGAGTCTGCTCGGGGCGACGTCCAGGACGGGGTACTTGGCGGTGACCGTGACCGTCCTCTCGCCGATCGGGCACTCCTTCCTCGGCGCGGCGAAGGAGAACCTCTCGCCGCCGACGGCCAGGGTCCGGGTGTCCAGGTCGACCGTCACCCCGAAGTAGACGTGTGCGTCGGCCAGCTGGTGCGGCACGGCCTCCTCGGTCGCCCTGCGGAACTCGACGCCGGGGAAGGCGGCGGACAGCGCAC
>NZ_JBEZHK010000049.1:0-29526 GCF_040650555.1 Streptomyces sp. NPDC048664
AGGGTGGCGTCCTCGTCGACGGGGCCGGGCAGGAGCGCTGCGACGGCTTTGTCGCACAGTTTTTCGAGTGATGCGTGGTGGTCGGCGAGGACACGCGCGAGGTGACCGAGGGCGACGTCCCGGCGGGCGGTCGCCTGGAGCAGTCCGCCGGTGAGGAACGCGATCAGGCTGTCGGGCGGGAACCGCAGCTCCGCGCTCTCGTAGGGCAGACCGATCACACCCAGGGGCGGCCCCGGTGGCAGGTCGGGGAAGCGGGCGACACCGCCCTGCGGATCCACGATCGCGAGCACCGGCTGTCCGGCCCGCGCCAGGCTGCAACGGCCCGAGACGGGGTCGTACACGGCGTACAGGCAGGTCACCCCCTGCGCCTCGCCGTCGTGGTGCTGCCGGCCGAGGGCGCGGGAACGGAGCGGTTCGCTCTCGTCCGCGGTCTGTTTGACGAGATCGTCCAGGTGGGCCAGGAGTTCGTCGGGGGCGAGGTCCAGGCGCGCCAGGACCCGCAGACCCGTGCGAAGACGGCCCATGGTGGCCGCGGCCCGCAGCCCGTGGCCGAGCACGTCGCCCACGACCAGGCCGACCCGCGCCCCCGACAGCGGGATCACGTCGAACCAGTCGCCGCCCACGCCCGAACCGCTGTCGGCGGGCAGGTACCGGCTCGCCGAGTCGACCGCCGTCTGCCGGGGCAGCCCCTGCGGCAGCAGGCTGCGCTGCAGCTTGAGGGCCACGGAGTGCCCGCGGGTGATCACGGGCATCAGCGCGAGGCCGATCAGCAGGGCGCCCAGGCCCACGACGGTCACCCCGCCCGTCGGCCCGATCAGCGGCAGGTCCACGGTGGTGGCCCCGTACCCGGGGGCCGCGTAGACGTAGGCGGCGTAGAGGAACAGGCAGAGCATGATCAGCCCGCCGAGCCCGGGCAGGACACCCTTGAAGACCAGGTCCTTCGGGCTGCGGGTGAGGACCGAGCGGTGGTACCAGAGGCAGGCGAAGCCGGTCAGCCCGTAGTGGAAGGTGATCGCGAGGCCGACCGAGTCCACCGAGTCCACCAGGAAGTTCTCGCTGAACGACGCCAGCAGGACGAGGAAGGCGATCGAGAGCGCTCCCATGCCGACCGTCGACCAGGTCGGGGTGAGGAACCTGCGGTGCACCCGGGCGAACTGGGAGGGCACCGCCTTGTGGACCGCCATCGAGAACACGGTCCGGGCCAGCGGCAGGATCGTGGTCAGGGTGGAGGCGAGCGCTGAGGTCAGCACCATCAGGACCAGCAGCCTCGACAGCAGCAGCCCCGTGTCCCGGCTGCCGAAGACCGCCTGGCCGAGCCCGGAGAGCACATCGCCCGAGTTGCCCGCGTTGCCCAGACCCGTGCCCGAGGTGCCCACCCCGGCGAAGGCCTGCGCGGACGTGGACACCAGCGCGTACATGACCAGCAGCAGCACGGTGGAGACGATCGCGGCGCGCCCGGGGATACGGGTGCTGTCGGCGGTCTCCTCGTTGATCGACACGGCCGTGTCCCAGCCCCAGTAGATGAAGACACCCGCGAGGATTCCCGAGGTCAGCGCCTTGAGCGACGACACCTCGAAGGGGTTGAACCAGGACGCGGAGACATGGATCGCCGTCGGGGGAGCGTCGGTGTAGACCCGTACCAGCGCGGCGACGGCGAACACGATCAGCATCACCACCTCCAGGCACAGCAGCCAGCGCTGCACGGCCGCCGAGAAGGTGATGCCGACGTAGCAGACCGCGGTCATCACCGCGATCCACACCACCCCCGCCACGGTGGTCCACAGCCGGTCCCCGGCCAGCCGGTCCATGCCCAGCAGCGCGAAGCTGTACGTTCCGGCGATCTGGGCGAGGCTCGCCATGACGATGACGTTGGCGACGATGATGCCCCAGCCGCCCATCCAGCCGGTCCGCGGCCCGAACGCGCGGGTCGCCCACGTGAAGGTCGTCCCGCAGTCCGCGTTGCTCGCGTTCAGCTCCCGGAACGCGTAGGCGATCAGCAGCATCGGGACGAACGCCAGCATGGTGACGATCGGCGCCTGGAGCCCGACCGCCGCCACGATGAGGCCGAGGGTGGCGGCGAGGCTGTAGGCGGGCGCCGTGGAGGCAAGCCCGATGACGACCGAGGAGAACATGCCCAGGGCGTCGTTCTTGAGCCCTTTCTGGCCGGCCCCCGTACCTGGGGCGGGGCGGCCGGGGGGCTCGCCGTGGCCGAAGAGCCTCACACTTGATTGCAACCCGGGCTCCCATCGGGCGCAACAGCGCGCGGCGCCGGGCGTGTCGGGCGCGGAGAGCCATCCGGTGGCGACCGCTCGTGATCGTAGGGCGGGATTCCGGCGGCCGATACCGTACGCGCATGACGACGGAGCGCGCCCCAAGGGCTGCTGAAGTGATATGTCCGGGTTGCGGTGCGGCCGGGGTGCGCGCGGTCCCGGAGGTCTGCGCCGATCGCACGGCCATGCGCGACGGCCTCGCCGACCGGCTGGCCCGGACCCCGGAGGTCGCCTCCCGATTCGACGGATGGCTGCACTTCCTGGAGGGCATGGTCATGGTCGGCGTCGGAGTCGCCCTCGCCTACAGCGGCGTCGAGAGCCGCAAGCCGCTCTACACCATCGGCGGATCGCTGCTGGCCGTGCTGCTGCTGGTCGGCACGATCGTCGTGGTGCGGGGCGAGGGCCGCGACCGGGCCCTGGTGACGGCGGGTGAGCCCCGCGCCGACGCGCTGTGGCGATCGGCGTACTACTGCCCCGGATGCGCGTCGGTGTTCTGCGCGGGCGGCACTCCGTGGCAGGGTCTGCTGACGCCCGAGCAGTTCAAGAAGCTCGTGTGGACCGAGGCGGGCTACGCGAAGCAGCTCGAGGAGCGGTTCGAGGACGTGGACCTGCCCCCGGGGACCACGACCGGCCCCCCAGGAAGCCGAGACCATGCCTGACGCCCCCGTGATCCTCGCCGACCAGCCCGGCTCGTTCCCGCGCGGTGTGCTCGCCGCACGGCACCCCGCGCTCATCCGCGCCGTGCGGGAGGCCTTCCCGTACGGCCCCGGGCAGCGGCGCGCGCTCGAGGAACTGCTGCTGTGCGCCACCGAGGGCGTGATCGGACCGCTCGGCACCGAGGCCGACGAGACGTGGGCGCGCTGGGGCGCCCGGGAGTACCTGGGCCGCTCCTGGTTCGAGGTGCCCTTCCTGTGGTCCGAGAGCTACTTCTACCGCAGCCTGCTCCAGGCCGTCGGCTACTTCGGACCCGGCGCCTGGCAGGGCCTCGACCCGTTCCGGCCCTTCAAGCTCGCCGAGCTCGACTCCCCGGAGACGGACGAGGAACTGGCGGCGCTGGACCGGCTCGCCGAGCAGCCCCTGGACGAGCAGGCGCACGCCCTCCTCCGCGGCGCGCTCTGGGGCAACCGCGCCGACCTCGGCTTCCGCCTCTCCGCGCCCGGCACCCCCGCGCCGGTCAGCCGGCTCGTCGCGGACGAGACCGAGGCCCTGTGGGCGCTGCTGCCCGCCGACACGGTCTGCCTGGTCGCCGACAACGCGGGCCGCGAGCTGATCCCGGACCTGCTCCTGCTCGACCACCTGATCCGCCACGGGCGGGCGCGGCGGGCCGTGCTGCAGGTGAAGGCCCACCCCTACTACATCTCCGACGCCACCACCGCCGACGTCGTGGACGCCGTGCGCCGGCTGACCGCCGCGAAGGGCGCCGCCACCGGCGCCGGGGAGCGCCTGTGGGCGGCGATGGCCGACGGACGCCTGGAGGTGCGGGCCCATCCCTTCTCCTGCGCCCCGCTGCCGTACGCGGACATGCCCGAGGACCTGCGCACGGAGTTCGCCGCGAT
Source organism: Streptomyces sp. NPDC048664 (assembly GCF_040650555.1). NCBI lineage: Bacteria > Bacillati > Actinomycetota > Actinomycetes > Kitasatosporales > Streptomycetaceae > Streptomyces > Streptomyces sp. NPDC048664. Next base: position 3,827 of record NZ_JBEZHK010000049.1, read on the forward strand.
GGACCTCACGATCTTCAAGGGCGACCTCAACTACCGCCGCCTGGTGGGCGACCGGCACCATCCGCCCACCACACCCTTCGAGGACGCCACGGCCTACTTCCCCGGTCCGGTCGCGGCATTGCGCACCCTCAAGTCCGACGTGATCGTGGGACTGGACGCGGACACCGAGGCGGCGCTGGTCGCGGCCGAGGAGCAGCGGTGGCGTACGAGCGGGGCGCACGCCCTGATCCAGGTCGCCTCGCCCCGGATCACCTGAGCTGGAGCCGCAGCGACTTCAGGCCGTTGACGAAGTTCGACACCAGCCTGTCGGGCGGCGCGGCGAGACGGGGCGCGGGCAGCACCCGCAGCGCCTCCTCGTAGAGCAGCCGCAGTTGCAGCCGGGCGAAGTGCGCGCCCAGGCAGACGTGGGGGCCGTCCCCGAAGGAGACGTGCGGGTTCGGCGCCCGCGACAGGTCGAGCCGGTCCGGGTCGGCGAAGACACGGTCGTCGCGGTTGGCGGACGCGTGGAAGACGACCACCTTGTCCCCCGCCCGGATGGGCTGCCCCGCCACCTCGGTGTCCCTGACCGCCGTCCGCCGGAAGCTCAGCACCGGTGGATGCCAGCGCAGCAGCTCCTCCACCGCCGAGGCGAGCGGGTGCAGCCCCGCGCGCAGCTCCGCGTACGCCGCCGGATGCTCCGCCAGCGCGAGCAGGCCGCCGGGGGCCGCGCCGCGCACGGTGTCGTTGCCGGCGATCGTCAGCAGGAAGAAGGCCATCTCCAGTTCGGGGCCGGTGATGTCGGTGTCCGTGGCGAGCGCGGTCAGCAGGTCGTCGGCCGGATGGTCCCGCTTGTGGGCGGCCAGGCGCCGGGCGTAGGCGAACATGTCGCCCAGCGCCCCCGGCGAGCGGGGGTCCACGGGCCGGCCCGCCGTGTCGGTCCGTGTCCCACCGGACTCGTGCGGGTCCTGGTAGCCGATCACGCGCCGCGTCCAGTCCAGCAGCAGGCCGCGGTCGCCGGCGGGCACGCCCAGCAGGTCGGCCAGGTTGAGGACGGCGTAGTCGTCGGTGACGGCGGCGACGACATCGCAGGAGCCGTCGCCGTCCCGCGCCCGCTCCAGCGCGCGGGCGAACAGGGCGCGAGCCCGGTCGCGGGCGAGCTCCGCGAAGCGGTCGATCCGGCGCGGGGTGAAGGCCCGGCTGACCACCCGTCTCAACCGGCCGTGCGCCGGCGGGTCCTGGTTGAGCATCATGCGGCGGATGAACGGCAGGTCGCCCGGATCGGGGTCGCGGATCTGGGTGGCGCCCAGGTGCGAGGAGAAGGCAGCCGCCTCCTTGAGCACGCGTACGACGTCGGCGTGGCGGGTCACCGCCCAGAACCCGGGGCCCGCGGGCCAGCCGAGCACCTCCGGCTCGCCCTGCCAGGAGACCGGGTGGTGGTCACGGAGCGCGCGGTACGCCGCGTGCGGAACCCCCTCGGCGTACCGCCGAGGATCGAAGACGTCGGGCACGCGGGTGCTCACACCTCGGACGTCTCGCCGGCCGACCCCGCCGCCGCGGGGGTGCGCTCCGCGTCGTCGGCGCGCAGGAAGTCCTCCACGGCGCGGATGAGGTCGAGCGGGGACTCGTCCATCGCGTAGTGGCCGGCAGAGGGCAGTTCGACGAGCGAGCCGTGCGGATACCAGCGCAGCCAGGTCTCCCGCAGCAGGCCCGCCGACAGCGCGGGATCGAGCGCGCCCACGACGGCCAGCGCGGGCACCGCCGCGCCGGTGACCTCGGCGTGGAAGTCCTCCGCGGCCCAGGAGTCGAGCCAGGCCCGGAACGCCTTGGCGTCGCTCAGCGCCAGCGACCGGGCGACCATGCGGTCCAGCCAGGCGGCGGGCGCCCGGCCGCCGGTGGTGATGTCGATGATCACGCGCCGGTTCTCCGGCCGGTGCGCGGCGTTCGTGAACAGCTCCCACTGCTCGACCGGCATCCGCAGCCCCGAGGCGGGCACCGGCGAGACCCCGACGATCCTGCGCAGCCGCTCGGGCGCGCGTGCCAGCAGCCGCTGCGCGACCGCGCCGCCCATCGAGTGCCCGACGACCGAGAACCGCTCCCAGCCCAGCCGGTCGGCCAACTCCAGCAGGTCGGCGGCGGCCTCGGCGGTGCCGAACGCCCCGGCGGCGTCCTTGGCCGCCCCGTACCCGCGCAGGTCCACCAGGGCGTAGGTGAAGGTCGAGCGGTCCAGGTCCGGCAGCACCGGCGCGTACGCGGTCCGGTCGGCGAACCAGCCGTGCACGGCGAACACCTTGTGGGCGCCGTCGCCGTGCACCTCATGAGGCAGCACGAAGGAGGTCATGCGACCAAGGTGGCCCGGGGCGGGGGCGTCGGCAAGGGGGCGTGCGGAGCACCGGGCGTGCGGCGTGCGGCACGGGACGGGCGGGCACCGGGTTCCCCTCGGCCTCCGATTCACGCGATGGTGTGACCATGTGTCACCGTGCGGATGGCGCGCCGGGGCCACGGGTAGGGCCCGGCCATGACGCAGCCGTTCGAACTCCCGCACTTCTACATGCCGTACCCGGCGCGGTTGAACCCGCATGTCGACGAGGCCCGCGCCCACTCCACGCAGTGGGCGCGGTCGATGGGCATGTTGGAGGGTTCCGGCGTCTGGGAGCAGCACGACCTCGACGCGCACGACTACGGGCTGTTGTGCGCCTACACGCACCCCGACTGCGACGGCCCGGCCCTCTCCCTGGTCACCGACTGGTACGTGTGGGTGTTCTTCTTCGACGACCACTTCCTGGAGGCCTTCAAACGCACCCAGGACCGCGCGGCCGGCAAGGCCCACCTGGACCGGCTGCCCCGGTTCATGCCCCTGGACCTCGCCACCCCCGTGCCGGAGCCCGAGAACCCGGTGGAGGCCGGACTAGCCGACCTGTGGGCGCGCACGGTCCCCTCGATGTCCCTGGACTGGCGCCGGCGGTTCGCCGTCGCCACCGAGCACCTGCTCAACGAGTCGCTGTGGGAGCTGTCCAACATCAACGAGGGGCGGATCGCCAACCCCGTCGAGTACATCGAGATGCGCCGCAAGGTGGGCGGCGCCCCCTGGTCCGCCGGACTCGTCGAGTACGCGACCGCCGAGGTGCCCGACCGCGTCGCCGCGTCGCGGCCGCTGCGCGTCCTGATGGAGACGTTCTCCGACGCGGTCCATCTGCGCAACGACCTGTTCTCCTACCAGCGCGAGGTCGAGCAGGAGGGCGAACTCAGCAACGGCGTCCTCGTCCTGGAGACCTTCTTCGGCTGCACCACCCAGCAGGCCGCGGACGCGGTCAACGACGTCCTCACCTCCCGCCTGCACCAGTTCGAGCACACCGCGGTGACCGAAGTGCCCGCGCTGGCCCTGGAGAAGGGCCTGACCCCGGACGAGGTCGCGGCCGTCGCCGCCTACACCCAGGGCCTTCAGCACTGGCAGTCCGGCGGCCACGAGTGGCACACGAAGTCCAGCCGCTACATGAACAAGGGCGTCCGGTCCAGGGAGCGGCCCCTCGGGCTGCCCGGCACCGGCACCAGCGCGGCCGATGTGCGCGCCCTGCTCGCGGACGCCGGGGCGCCCCGGCTGCGCGCGTACACCCACGTCCCCTTCCAGCAGGTGGGCCCCTCGCTGATCCCGGATTTCCACATGCCCTACCAGGTCGAGCTCAGCCCCCATCTCGACGGCGCCCGGGACCGCCTCACTCCCTGGATGTGGCGCACGGGAATGCTCCAGGAGGGCGTCTGGGACGAGGACAAACTGGCGGCGGCCGACCTTCCGCTGTGCGCGGCGGGCCTGGACCCCGACGCCACCCCCGAGGCGCTGGACCTCAGCTCCCAGTGGCTGGCCTGGGGCACCTACGGGGACGACTACTACCCGCTCGTCTTCGGCGGCCGCCGCGACCTCGCCGGAGCCAGGGTCCACACCGAGCGGCTGTCGGCGTGCATGCCGCTCGACGGCGAGGAACCGCCCCTGCCCGCCGACGCCATGGAGCGCGGCCTGATCGACCTGTGGGCCCGCACCACGGCCGCGATGACCCCGGAGCAGCGCGCCTCGTTGCGCGCCGCCGTGGACGCGATGACCGAGAGCTGGCTGTGGGAGCTGTCCAACCAGACGCAGAACCGGGTCCCGGACCCCGTCGACTACCTGGAGATGCGCCGCGCCACCTTCGGCGCCGACCTCACGAAGAACCTGTGCCGCATGGGGCACGGCCCCGAGGTCCCGCCGGAGGTCTACCGCAGCGGACCGGTCCGCGCCCTGGAGAACGCGGCCATCGACTACGCGATGCTGGTCAACGACATCTTCTCGTACCAGAAGGAGATCCAGTACGAGGGCGAGTTCCACAACGCGGTGCTCGTCGTGCAGAACTTCTTCGGCTGCGACTACCCGACGGCCCTGGGCGTCGTCCATGACCTGACGACCCAGCGCATGGAGCAGTTCCAGCATGTGGCGGCCCATGAACTGCCGGTTATCTACGCCGACTTCGAGCTGTCCGAGGAGGCCCGCGCGATCATGGACAGCTATGTCGCGGACCTGGAGAACTACATGTCCGGCATCCTCAACTGGCACCGCGGCTGCCATCGCTACGGCGCGCAGGACCTGGCCCGGCGCGTCCACGGCTTCGTCCCGGACCTGGCCATGTCCGTGCCCGTCCCGGCCGCCGCGCCGAGCCGGCGGGCGGTGACGGTGGCGTCCTGACCCCGCCGGCGCCGCGCCCGGCCGCCGCACCCCTGGGCGACCGGGCGCCGCCGGCACATACGGAACCTTCCGCCGCCACGTACGCGATCGGCTCGCGTCCGACGGGGCGGAAGGGCAGGATGCTGCCCGTGGACCTGGGAGACCCGGACGACCTCGGAGGACATGGATGACAGGCACCCCCGCGCCCTTCACCGCCGAGGACTACGCGTCCCGGATGCGACGGGCGACCGAGGCCGCCGACGCGGCCGGGCTCGCCGGACTCCTGATCGCTCCCGGCCCCGACCTGGTGTGGCTGACGGGATACCGCCCGGGAGAGACCGAGCGCCTCACCCTGCTCGTGCTGCGGGCCGGCCAGGAACCCGTCCTCGTCGTGCCGACGCTGGAGGCCCCGGACGCGGCGAAGGCGGCCGGAGCCCCGGCCCTGACCCTGCGCGACTGGACGGACGGCCACGACCCCTACGAGGTGTCCGCCGCCCTGCTCGGCTCCACCGGCCGCTACGGCATCAGCGACAACGCCTGGGCCATGCACCTGCTGGGCCTGCGTGAACGGCTCCCGGACGTCGACCACGTGGCGCTCACCCGCGCCCTGCCGATGCTGCGGGCCGTCAAGGACGCGGCGGAGCTGGAGCGTCTGGCGGCCGCCGGTGCCGCCGCGGACGCCACCTACGAGGAGATCCGCACGGTGGGCTTCGCCGGGCGCCGCGAGCGCGAGGTCGCCGCCGACCTCGACGCCCTGCTGCGGCGGCACGGCCACTCGCAGGTCGACTTCACCATCGTCGCCTCGGGCCCCAACGGCGCCAACCCGCACCACGAGGTGGGGGAGCGGGTCATCGAGCGCGGCGACATGGTCGTCCTCGACTTCGGCGGCCTCAAACACGGCTACGGCTCGGACACCTCCCGCACCGTCCACGTCGGCGAACCCACCGCGGAGGAGCGCGCCGTGCACGACGTGGTGCGCGCGGCGCAGGAGGCCGGCTTCCGCGCGGTCCGGCCGGGCGCCGCCTGCCAGGACGTGGACCGGGCGGCCCGCGCCGTCATCGCCGACGCCGGGTACGCCGAGTACTTCATCCATCGCACCGGGCACGGCATCGGGGTGACCACGCACGAACCGCCGTACATGATCGAGGGCGAGGAGCAGCCGCTCGTCCCCGGCATGTGCTTCTCCGTGGAGCCCGGCGTCTATCTGCCCGGCCGCTTCGGGGTCCGGATCGAGGACATCGTGACGGTGACCGAGGACGGCGGGCGCCGCCTGAACAACACCTCGCGCGAGCTGGCCACGGTCGACTGACGACGGCGCGATCATGACCCAGGCACCGACACCGACGGCCGAGACCGTACGCCGACTGGTCCGCTCCCTGCTCCCGCCGGGCGGGGACAAGGACGGGGAGCCCGCCGTGACGCCCGTGGCCGCGAGCGGCGGGCAGGCCACCTGGTGGGTCGGAACCCGCCACGTCCTGCGGCTGGCGCTCGACGCGGACGCCTCGGCGCGCCAGCACCGCGAACTGCGCCTGCGGGGCCTGGTCCGGCCGTACACGGGCCTGGCCGTGCCGAAGAGCGTGGCGCGCGGGGAGTGGGCCGCCGGGCTCGCGTACACCCTCGACACCCGGCTGTCCGGCAGCACCGCGGAGCGGCCCGCCGTGTCGGCGATCGGAGAGGCGGACCTCGCGGCGCTGCTCACCGGGCTGCGCGGGGTGCCCGTGCGCCAGGCCGAGGGCCTCGGGGTGCCGCGTCGCGCGCCACGCTCGCTGGAGTCGGTGCGGAGCGCGGCCGTCGCGGCCGCCGCGCTCCTGGCCGAGCGGGACGAGTTCGATCCCGCCCGGCTCGCACAGCTCACCCTGCCCGCGGCCCGGCAGCTGACCGCCCATGCGGCCGCGGCCCTGGTGCACCACGGCCTCGGCGGCGACCACCTCGTGATGAGCGCCGACGGCCGGGTGCGCGGTGTGCTCGGCTGGGCGGACGCCGTCCTCGGCGACCCGGCCGAGGACATCGCCTCCCTCGCCGCCGCCCTGGGCTCACCGGCCGCGGTGCGGGCCGCCACCCTCGCCGACTACGGGGCCCGGCCCTGTCTGCGCGGGCTGTGGCTGGCCCGCTGCGACGCCCTCGTCCGTCTCGCCGAGGCGTTCGAGGGCCGGGGCGACGGCACCCCGCCCCCGGTGCTGCGCGCCCGGCTGCGCCACGCCTGGGAGTCGATCATGCTGGAACGGGTCACCGAACTGCCCGAACTCCCCGACGAGGAAGCACCGTAGAGCGCCCCGGCCCTCACCCCTCGCCTCTCACTCCTGGACCAGCACCACGCACGACTCGCCCGGCAGGTCGAGCACCCCGTCCTCGTCCAGGGGCGCCAGGGGCTCCCAGGCGGCCAGCACGCGCGCGTCGCGCAGGCCCAGGGGGACGCGGGCCGGCTCCTTGCCGAGGTTCACCGCGACCCGGACGTCCCCCCGGCGGAAGGCGAGCCAGCGGGCGTTCTCGTCGAAGGAGACCTTCACGTCCTCGAAGTCCGGGTCCGCGAGGTCGGGTTGGGCGTGGCGCAGGGCGATCAGATCCCGGTACCAGGCGAGCACACGCGCGTGGTGTCCGTGCCCGGGCTCGGTCCAGTCGAGGCAGGAGCGGTCCCGGGTCGCCGGGTCCTGGGGGTCCGGCACGTCCTCCTCGGCCCAGCCGTGGGCGGCGAACTCCCGCCGCCTGCCGCGCCGCACGGCCTCGGCGAGATCGGGATCCGTGTGGTCGGTGAAGAACTGCCACGGCGTGCCCGCGGCCCACTCCTCACCCATGAACAGCATCGGGGTGAACGGGGCGGTGAGCACCAGGGTCGCCGCGCACGCCAGGAGCCCCGGCGACAGGGACGCCGCCAGGCGGTCCCCCTGGGCGCGGTTGCCGACCTGGTCGTGGGTCTGGGAGTAGCCGAGCAGCCGGTGCGCGGAGACCTTCGTACGGTCCAGGGGGCGCCCGTGCCGCCGGCCGCGGAAGGTCGAGTAGGTGCCGTCGTGGAAGAAGCCGCCCGTCAGCGTCTTGGTGAGGGCGGCCAGGGGTGCGCGCGCGAAGTCCTCGTAGTAGCCCTGGGACTCGCCGGTCAGGGCGGTGTGCAGGGCGTGGTGGAAGTCGTCGTTCCACTGGGCGTGCAGCCCGAGGCCGTTCTCCGCGCGGGGCGTGATGACCCGCGGGTCGCCGAGGTCGGACTCGGCGATCAGGAAGAGCGGCCGGCCCGTCTCCGCGGCGAGCGCGTCCACCCGCGCCGACAGTTCCTCGAGGAAGTGGGTCGCGCGGGTGTCGCACAGCGCGTGCACCGCGTCCAGGCGCAGTCCGTCGAGCCGGTGGTCCCGCAGCCAGGCCAGGGCGCTGCCGATCAGATACGCGCGCACCTCGTCCGAACCCGGTGCGTCCAGGTTCACGGCCGCGCCCCAGGGGGTCTGGTGCGTCTGGGTGAAGTACGGGCCGAAGGCGGGCAGATGGTTGCCGGAGGGGCCGAGGTGGTTGTGCACCACGTCCAGGACGACCCCGAGGCCGAGGGCATGGGCCCGGTCGACGAACCGCTTCAGCGCCTCGGGTCCGCCGTAGGGCTCGTGCACCGCCCACAGGGACACCCCCTCGTACCCCCAGCCGTGCCGCCCAGGAAAGGGGCACAGCGGCATCAACTCCACGTGTGTGATGCCGAGTTCCGCGAGATGTCCGAGTCGTTCGGCCGCCGCGTCGAGCGTGCCCTCGCGGGTGTACGTGCCCACGTGCAGCTCGTAGAGCACCGCGCCCGCCGGTCCGCGCCCCGCCCACGGGCCGCTCCAGACGTACGCCTCCTGGTCGACCACGGCGCTCAGTCCGTCCGGGCCGTCCGGTTGGCGGCGCGAACGCGGGTCGGGCAGGACGGGGCCGTCGTCGACCGCGAATCCGTACCGTGTGCCGTCGCCGGCCCGGGCCTCGCCCGTCCACCACCCCGCTCGGCCCGCGTCCCGCTCCAACGTGCTCGTGGCGCCGTCGCAGTGGAGCGTCACCGCGCCCGCCTTCGGTGCCCACACCTCGAACCGCACGGACGTACCCCCTCGTCTGCTCATCGGGATGCAGCGCGTCCATGGTGCTGCACGGGCGAGCGACGCACCCCCGGATCCGCCCTATTCCCCCCACCGAGTCCCTCCGGACGAAGGAGGCGCCGTCCGGCGTTTCCTGGACACTCCGGGCCACCTGCCCGACAATCACATCCGTGTCGTCATCTTTTGAGTTCCACACGTATCCCGCGCGGCTCACGGACGCCGAGCGCGACAGGGCACTGAAGGTGCTCCGCGACGGGGTCGCGCTGGGACGGCTCACGCACGACACGTTCGTCCACCGCATGGAACTGGTCCTGGCGGCGCGGCAGCCGCACGAACTGGCCGCGCTCACCGCCGACCTGCCCGCCGAGCGGAGCTGGTCGCGGCTGGTGTTCGGCGCCGTGGAGGCGGTGTCCGGATTCACGGTACGGCTGCGCCGCGCCTGGCAGGCGGAGCGGCTGCCCAAGCTGCTGCTGCCCGCGTCGGACGGCGCCCGCACGCTGCTCATCGGCCGCGACCCCGCGAGCGGTCTCAGGCTCTGCCACGAGACCGTCTCCCGGGTGCACGCCGAGCTGTCCCGGCAGGACGGCCTGTGGGTGCTGCGCGACCTCGGCTCCACCAACGGGACGACCGTCAACGGCCGGCGGGTGATCGGCGCGGCGTTCGTCCGCGCGGGTGACCAGGTGGGCTTCGGGACGATGGCGTTCCGCCTGGCGGTGGACTGACCTCTTCGGGTGACTCCCGCTGGGGTCGCCGGGCCCGGCTGCCGATGGACACCCCATGAGGAAGAAGATCCTGGCCCTGCGCGGCACCCTGCTCGCCGCGAGCGCCCTGCTCGTCGCGACGCCCGCGCCCGCCCTGCCCGGGCACCTCGGCTTCGGGAAGTGGCTCTATCTCACCGTCGCCAAGGGCGACACGCGCACGCGGGAGGTCCACGGCAGCCTCCTGATGTGCGACCTGCCCGGAGGGCGCGCCCGCTCCGCGAAGGCGTGCGGGGAACTGGAGGCGGCCCAGGGCGACGTCGGCCGCATCCCGGCCCGGCACATGCTCTGCCCGATGATCTACCAGCCCGTCACGGTCTCCGCGCGGGGCCAGTGGACGGGCCACCGGATCGAGTACGGCCACACGTTCGCCAACGCGTGCGACCTCGCGGCGCGCACGGGCTCGGTCTTCGACATGTCCTCCCTCGACCTTCCCGTCCGCGTGCCGGCCCTGCCCCACTGACCCGTGCCCCGGGAGCCCGAGGCGCCCCCGAGGGCCCCTGGCCCGGAACCGGGGCTGGCGGACACCCGCGCGGCCCCGGTTCCGGGGCTCGACGCCCGGCCCGGGGCCCGACGCTCGGCCCCCGCTCGGGTTCCGGCCGCGAAGGCGGGCCCGGACCCGAGGGCGGGCGTGGGCCTCCGGCTTCGACGCGAAGACCCCGACCCGCCTTCGGTCGTCCGGCCCTCGGGCGTCACGCCCCGGTGCGTCGCCTCAGGAGGGCCACCGGGCGATGTGCGAAGAGGGACACCAGGCGTGTGCGGCCCTCGAACTCGCGCTCGGGGGCGAGGGCATCGGCCCATCGGCCCGGCGGCAGCGTCAGGGACGTGTCGTGCCAGCCGCCCGCCTCCGCCAGCCGCAGGGACAGCCGGGTCACCGCGGTGAGCACCTCCTGGGAGCGGACGAAGGCCACACAGTGGTCGGCGGCCGGGCCCTCGGCCGCGAGCGGCGCGTACGTCGCCGACGCGCCGAACACCTCCGGGCGCTCCCGGCGCAGCCGCAAAGCCGCACGGGTCAGCTCCGCCTTCTCCGAGCCCGCCCGCGAGACTGTCTCCAAGTCCGTCTCCGCGGGCGTGAAGGCCCGGCGGTTGTCCGGGTCGACCAGGGCCCGGTACTCGCCCTCCGAGCCCTGGTAGACGTCCGGCACCCCGGGCATCGTCAGATGCGTCAACGCGGCACCCAGCACGTTCGTCCGGACGTGCGGCTCCAGGGAGTCCCGGAAGTGCGCCACGAGCCGCCCCGGCGCACCGCACGGCCCGCCCGCCACGAACGCCGCCACCGCCTGCTCGTAGGCGGCGTCCGGCTCCGTCCACGTCGTCCGCAGCCCCGCCTCCCGCACCTGCTTGAGCAGCGCCTGCCCCAGCCGCTCCTCGTCCGCGCTCCCCAGCCCGAAGGCGGTCTGCCAGGCCGCCCAGACCAGCTGCGGGTCGGGCGCGCCGCCGCTCGCCCGGCTCACCTCGGCCAGCACGTCCGCCCAGCGGTCCGGGCACTGCGTGAGCACCAGCAGCGCCGCCCGCACATCGGCGCTGCGCTTGGTGTCGTGCGTCGACAGCACGGTGCCGGTGAGGGGCCACTCGCGCTGGACGCGCGCGCAGTACGCGTGGAACTCCTCGGGCGACACCACCGGAGCGCCGGGGTCGCCGCCCACCTCGTTCGCCGCCAGCAGCGGCACGTACCGGTAGAAGGCCGTGTCCTCCACGGACTTGGCGCGCAGCGCCGACGCGGTCTGGGCGAACCGGACGCGGAACTCGGCCCCCACGGGTCCGTCGCCCTCGACGCGCCCGAGGAGCAGCGCGCGCACCGCGTCCACCGCGTGCGCCTCCTCGGGTACGGTGAACACGGCCCGTGCCTCGGCGGCGATCTCCTCGGTGAGCAGCGCGGCGGCGTCGGCGGGGGAGTACGGCCGGTAGACCCTCAGCCGGACCAGGAGCTCCTCCAGCGCGGTGCGCAGCGCCCAGGGGGCGTGATCGCGCAGGGCCGGATCGGGGGAGGCGGCGCACAGGCGGGCCGCCACCCGGGTCAGACGGTCCAGCTCCGCCGCCAGCTCGTGGGTGAGGACCTCGTGCGCCGCCCGCCGCACCGTGGGCGCCCAGTCGCCGCCGGCGTCCCGCGGCGGGGCCGCGAAGGCGCGGTAGCGGTCGAGCAGCCCGGCCGCGCCCGAGGCGTCGGCGAACAGCCCGTCCACGTGCCGGAGCGCGTCGTACCCGGTCGTGCCCGCGACCGGCCAGCCGCCGGGCAGCGCCTCGCCGGTCGCGAGGATCTTCTCGACCACCGTCCAGCGGCCCCCGCTCGCCCGGTGCAGCCGCCGCAGATAGCCCTCCGGGTCGGCCAGGCCGTCGGGGTGGTCCACGCGCAGCCCGTCGATCACCCCCTCGTCCAGCAGCCGCAGCACCGTGCCGTGCGTCGCCTCGAACACCTCCGGGTCCTCCACGCGCACCCCGATCAGCTCGGAGATGCTGAAGAACCGCCGGTAGTTCAGCTCCGTACGGGCCAGCCGCCACCAGGCCGGGCGGTACCACTGGGCGTCCAGGAGCTGCGGCAGCGGCAGCGACGCGGTGCCCTCGCGCAGCGGGAACACCTGGTCGTGGTGGCGCAGCACGTCCCCGTCCACCCTCAGGTCGTCCAGCTCGTCGCCGAGCCTGCCGCCCAGCACCGGCAGCAGCAGCTGCCCGGCGCCCGCGTCCCAGTCGATGTCGAACCAGCGCGCGTACGGCGAGGCGGGGCCCTCGCGCAGCACCTCCCACAGGGCGCGGTTGTGGCGAGGGGACAGGGCCATGTGGTTGGGCACGATGTCCACGACCAGCCCGAGCCCGTGCGCCCGCGCGGCGTGTGCCAGGGAGCGCAGCCCCTCCTCGCCGCCCAGCTCCTCGCGCACACGCGAGGGGTCCACCACGTCGTATCCGTGCGTCGATCCGGGGACCGCCTCCAGGACCGGTGACAGATGCAGATGCGAGACGCCGAGGGCGGCCAGGTACGGCACGGCCGCCTGAGCCGCGGCGAACGGGAACTCCGGCTGCACCTGCAACCGGTAGGTGCTCGCGGGGACCGGCGCGACGGAACGCTCAGATGTCATGGATCCCTACGTACCCGCCCGCCCCGCACCGGGAACGGGGCGCGGGCGTCCGCCCCCGGCCGGCCCTCCGGCCCGAGTGGCGGCATTAGGCATTCTGGGTGACATTGGCGGTGATCCCCTTTTTCGTCATCGAGAGGTGGAACCATGGCGGGAAACGATCTCGGTAACCTTCTCGGCCAGGTGCTGGGCGGCGGTCAGAGCGGCCAGCCCGGCCAGGGCGGCCAGGGCGGCGGCGCCGGAAAGATCCTCGGCGCGTTGATCGACGCTCTCAACGGCCCGGACAAGGGCGCGCCCACCGGCAATCCGCTCAGTGGCCTGCTGGACAAACTCGGCAAGTCGGGACTTGTGGAACAGGCCCAGTCCTGGATCGGAACGGGCGAGAACAAGCCCGTCAGCGGCGCGCAGATCGAGCACGCGCTGCCCACCGAGACGCTGACTCAGGTCGCGCAGCAGACCGGAGTGTCACCCACGCGAGCCGCCGAGGAGATCGCCCACTCCCTGCCCACGGCAGTCGACCGGCTGACACCGGAAGGCGAACTCCCGCGGGTCGCCACGATGGAGGATCTCATCAAGCGACAGCACTTCGCCTGACCGGGCGCACAGACGCCCGCGACAAGGCCGTATCACCACCGTGACCGCCCCGCCCGCCAGGAGGGGCGGTCACACCGGTTCAGGCCGGTCGCTGCAGCACCACCAGGCTCCGGTCCACCACCGTCACCCGCCCCCCGGCCTCCACCTTGGGCCCGGTCCCCGGCGCCACACCCGCCGCGACGCCCGTGTCGACGACCACCTGCCACTGGCGCCCGTGATCGGCCGGCACCACGAAGTCCAGCGCCTGCGGCGAGGCGTTGAACATCAGCAGGAAGGAGTCGTCGCTGATCCGCTCCCCCCGGGGGCCGGGCTCGGAGATCGCGTTGCCGTTCAGGAACACCGTCAGCGCCCGCGCCTGCGCGGAGGTCCAGTCCCGCTGCGTCATCTCCTCCCCCTTCGGGGTGAACCACTCGATGTCGGACAGCTCGTCGTGGGTGCCCTGCACCGGCCGCCCGTGGAAGAAGCGGCGCCTGCGGAACACCGGGTGGTCGCGCCGCAGCCACACCATCGCGCGCGTGAACTCCAGCAGCTGCCCGCCGCCCTCGCCCTCCTCGGGCCACCGCACCCACGACAGCTCGTTGTCCTGGCAGTAGGCGTTGTTGTTGCCGCGCTGGGTGCGCGCGAACTCGTCGCCGTGGCTGAGCATCGGCACGCCCTGGGAGAGCATCAGGGTGGCGAGGAAGTTGCGCATCTGCCGCGCGCGCAGCTCCAGCACCCCGGGATCGTCGCTCTCCCCCTCGGCCCCGCAGTTCCAGGACCGGTTGTGGCTCTCGCCGTCGCGGTTGTCCTCGCCGTTGGCCTCGTTGTGCTTGTCGTTGTACGACACCAGGTCGTGCAGCGTGAAGCCGTCGTGGCAGGTCACGAAGTTGATGGAGGCGAGCGGACGGCGGCCGTCGTCCTGGTAGAGGTCGGAGGACCCGGTCAGCCGGGAGGCGAACTCGGCCAGCGTGCGCGGTTCGCCGCGCCACAGGTCCCGCACCGTGTCGCGGTACTTGCCGTTCCACTCCGTCCACAGCGGCGGGAAGTTGCCCACCTGGTATCCGCCCTCGCCCACGTCCCACGGCTCGGCGATCAGCTTCACCTGGGAGACCACCGGGTCCTGCTGGACCAGGTCGAAGAACGACGACAGCCGGTCCACCTCGTGGAACTGGCGGGCGAGGGTCGCCGCGAGGTCGAAGCGGAATCCGTCCACGTGCATGTCGGTGACCCAGTAGCGCAGCGAGTCCATGATCAGCTGCAGGACGTGCGGGGAGCGCATCAGCAGGGAGTTCCCGGTCCCCGTGGTGTCCATGTAGTACCGGGGGTCGTCCGTCAGCCGGTAGTACGAGGCGTTGTCCAGGCCCCTGAAGGAGAGCGTCGGGCCCAGGTGGTTGCCCTCGGCGGTGTGGTTGTAGACCACGTCCAGGATGACCTCGATGCCGGCCTCGTGCAGCGCCCGTACCGCCGACTTGAACTCCAGCACCTGCTGGCCCCGGTCGCCCCAGGAGGCGTAGGCGTTGTGCGGGGCGAAGAAGCCGATCGTGTTGTAGCCCCAGTAGTTGCCGAGGTCCATGTCGGCCAGGCGGTGGTCGTTGACGAACTGGTGTACGGGCATCAGCTCCAGCGCGGTGACCCCCAGTTCGGTCAGGTGCTCGATGATCGCCGGGTGGGCGAGCGCCGCGTAGGTGCCGCGCAGCTCGTCGGGCAGCGCCGGGTGGCACATCGTCAGGCCCTTGACATGGGCCTCGTAGATCACCGTGCGGTGGTACTCGGTCCGCGGCGGGCGGTCGTCGCCCCAGTCGAAGTAGGGGTTGATCACCACCGACGCCATGGTGTGCGGCGCCGAGTCCAGGTCGTTGCGCTTGTCCGGGGAGCCGAAGGGATAGGCGTACACCTCCTCCCCCCACTTCACCGAGCCGCTGACGGCGCGCGCGTAGGGGTCCAGGAGCAGCTTCGCCGAGTTGCAGCGCAGCCCCCGGGCGGGGGCGTACGGGCCGTGCACCCGGAACCCGTACCGCTGCCCGGGCATCACGCCCGGCAGATACGCGTGCCGGACGAACGCGTCGGTCTCCCTCAGCTCCACCGCCGTCTCCGAGCCGTCGTCGTGCAGCAGACACAGCTCGATCCGGTCGGCGGCCTCGGAATAGACCGCGAAATTGGTCCCGGCACCGTCATAGGTGGCGCCGAGCGGATACGCCTCTCCAGGCCAGACCTGCATGGATACGAGTCTCCCGGTTGTCGTGGCCCGCGCGGGGCGCCTTGCTGCCGAGTCTCCCCGAAAGTGAGGCAACCTCACACGACTTACACGCCTCTTATCGAACGACCAGTGCGTACGCGGTTACGCGCGGCAACCCGCGCAACCGTGGCACGCCGAACCAGTGGGGCTTGAGCCACTCCCAGGAAGACCGGGGGAGTAGGGGGGAACATGCGCACCACCATGCGCCGCCATCTGGGCAAGGTGTTAGCGGGTACGGCCATCGCGGTGACGGGGACGGCCGTGATGGTCGGGATCACCCTGCCGGGCGCGGTGTCGGCCGAGGAGACCGGCGGCAGGGCCGAGGGGATCGCCGCCCGGGGGGCCGGCGGGCAGGACGCCGTACCGCCCGCCGTCGTCGAGGGGGCCCCGGCCGAGAAGGCCCAGGGCACCGGAGGCGATCCGCTGACCGACGACGAGATCCAGCGGGCCGAACGCGTCGCGCTGGGCCGGCAGCATTTCGCCGGCGGGCAGGACGTGCGGCGCGGGAAGGGGCCCCAGCGCCTCGGCGTCGACCTCGCCGCGCCGGCCGCGGACGAACTCGACGACCCGAAGGCACCGCGCCGGGCGGACGTGATCCTCTACGACTACGCGAGCGACGCGGTCGTCACCAAGACCGTCGACCTCGACTCCGGGAAGGTCGAGCGGACCACCACCCAGCACGACGTGCAACCGCCGCTCAGCGGCGACGAGAACGCCGAGGCGGCCAGGCTGCTGATCGCCGACCCGCTCGGGGCGGGACTGCGAGCCGACTTCAAGAACGCCACGGGGGCCGAGCTGCGCGACCCCGGCCAGCTGATGCTCACCGGCATCGTGTACCGGGCGACGCCGGGCGCCCAGCCCGCCGCCCTCGGTCGGTGCGGCGAGCACCGCTGCGTACGACTGCTGCCCAAGATCCCGAACGGGCCGTGGATCGACGCCCGTTCCCTGGTGGTCGACCTCAGTGCCCGCACCGTGGCCGCACTGGGCTGACAGCCCGCCGCGCCGGCCGCCCGCCGTGTCCCGCAACGCGCCATGCCCCGCAATCCGTGCAAGAGGAGTCGCTCCGTCATGCCCGTGAACAGAACCAGCCGTGCCCGCAGGCAGACCCTGACCGGCCTGCTGGCCGCCGCCCTCGCCTTCGGGGGTACGGCCGCCGCCGCCCCGGCCCAGGCCCCGAAGGCGGCCCCGGCCCCGGCGCCGGCCGCCGACTGCGGCGCCGCCTACCGGATCCAGCAGAAGCTCTCCACCGGCACCACCTGGCGCATGTGCTGGCGCTACGACAGCCACGCCGGCCTCGTCCTGGAGCACATCTCCTACCAGCCGCCCGGCGAGCGGAGCCCGATCAAGGTCCTCAACAGCGCACGGCTCGCGCAGATCGACGTGCCCTACGACGACGGCTCGGTCGAGTACAGCGACCTGACGGGCGCGGGCTTCGCGCAGGGACTGTCGCCGATGACGCCCGCCGAGTGCCCGGGCGGCACCATCAAGACCGTCAAGGTGCCCGACGCCTGGGACCCGCGGCACCCGAACGTCAGCGGGCTGTGCACGACGACCCGTTCACGCGGA
This sequence comes from Streptomyces sp. NPDC048664, assembly GCF_040650555.1. Taxonomy (NCBI): domain Bacteria; kingdom Bacillati; phylum Actinomycetota; class Actinomycetes; order Kitasatosporales; family Streptomycetaceae; genus Streptomyces; species Streptomyces sp. NPDC048664. Next base: position 20,734 of record NZ_JBEZHK010000049.1, read on the forward strand.
CACGCCTACCGCATGCAGAGCGACACGGGGAACAAGGTCTACCAGGCCCAGGGCAAGGACCTGCTGGTCTACACCGTCAACAAGGTCGGCTGGTACGAGTACATCACCGAGTGGCGCTTCCAGGACGACGGCACGCTCGCCATGAACGTCGGCGCGACCGGCAGCCTCTCGCCGTTCGACTACGACGCGGGTGACGGCCGCGGCTGGCCGATCGGCAAGGGCGCGCGGGCCTATGCGACCAGCCACAGCCACAACGTCTTCTGGCGGCTCGACTTCGGCCTGGACGGATCGTCCAGGAACAAGGTCGAGCAGTACGACTCGCAGGTCAGCCCGCCCGCTCGCGGCGCCCAGGCCCCCAGCAACCGCACCACGCGCACCAGCGTCACCAAGGAACTCGCGGGCGACGCGAAGAACATGCGGTGGTGGCGGATCGTCAGCGCCACCGGGAAGAACAAGGACGGCCACGCCCGCTCGTACGAGATCGTCCCGGGCGCCAGCACCAAGTACCCGGGCCGCGGCTTCACCCGGCACGACGTCTACTTCACCGAGTACAACACGTGCGAGCAGTTCGCCAGCGACAATCTGGGCGCCTGCGGCAGCCGGGCCGGCACGTCCGTCGACAGCTGGGTCAACGGGCAGTCGCTCACTCACCCCGTGGTGTGGGTGAACGTCGGCTTCCATCACATCGTGCGCGACGAGGACCAGCAGCCCATGCCTGTTCACTGGCAGGGTTTCTCCATCGCCCCACGTGACGTGACCGCCATGAATCCGCTCACTCCGCCCGCTCTGGCCGGACAGAACGGACATGTCCAGGGCGGTAGTTGAGAACTGACCCTGTCCATCCGGCTGCATCGCGCCACGCTCCCGGAGTACCCTTCCTTGATCGTTGGTGGGGTTCTGCCCCCGGGGAGGCCCGGGGGAGCGGAAGGCGGTGCGCGGGTGGGCTCGGGAGGGCTGGAGCTTCCCCCTGGTGACGAGAGCCACGACAGTGGCTCCACGGAGGTCCCGCCCGGGGCGGTGTCCCTGGCACGGCCGATGGAGATGGGCTCCATCGGCCCGGAACTCGACTGGAACGCCGACGCCTGGCGTGAGGTGCGCACCCGCGCGCAGCGGGCCGGGCGGGCCTACATCTGGCTGAATCTGGTCGAGCAGCGGCTGCGGGCGGTCGTGGCCGCCGTGCTCCGGCCCGTCTACGAACCCGTCCACGGCGACGACTGGGTGGTGGCGGCGGCGGGGCCGGCCGGCCAGGAGTGGGTGCAGCGCGCCGTCGCCGTGCGCGAGGTCAGCCGTCGCAAGGGGTACCTGCTCGATCCCGCGGACGACAACGTGCTCAGCTTCCTGACGCTCCCGCAGCTGCGGGAGCTGATGGTGCAGCACTGGCCGTGCTTCGAGCCGTATCTGGACGAGCGGCGCGACGTCGAGCTCGCGCTGGACGAGCTGGAGGTGACGCGCAACGTCGTCTCCCGCAACCGCGCGCTGTCCGAGTCCGTCCTCGCCCAGGCCGAACGCGCCTCGGCCCGGCTCCTGGACGCCCTCGGCGCGGGCGGCGACGTGCCCTCGGCGCGGCGGTTGCCGGTCGACGCGGTGGAGGACCTGGTGGGGGACCGGTACGCGGACGTCGTCGCCGTCCACCCGGACCGGGTGCGGCTGCTGCGCCAGTTCCCCGCCGAGGACATCTTCGGCGGCGCCCGGCGCCTGGACGCCATCGGCATCGGGCTCAACCTGCTCGTGCAGAACTTCTCCGGACGCCGCCTGGTACGGCTGGCCGAGTCGGGCTGCCGGGCGCGGCTGCTGTTCCTGAACCCCGCCTCCAGCGCGGTCAAGCGGCGCGAGCGGGAGCTCGGCATCAGGAAGGGCGAGCTGAGCCGGGCCGTCGAGATGAACATCCTGCACATGCGCCGGGTGCGCTCGAAGCTGCGCGACCCGGGCGCCTTCGAGATCCAGGTGTTCGACGAGACGCCCCGCTTCACCGCGTACCTGGTGGACGGGGACGGCTCGGACGGGGTCGCGGTCGTGCAGTCCTATCTGCGCCGCACCCGCGGCCTGGAGGCGCCGGTGCTGGTGTTGCGCGGGAGCGGCCGGGTCGTCAGGTCCGACCACGCGGAGGAGGGCGGCCTGTTCCCGACGTACCGCGAGGAGTTCGAACAGGCTTGGGTGGATTCGCGCCCCGTGTCCTGAACCGTCCCCGCCGGGCCCCGCCGACAGCCCCCTCCCCGGGGCGGGCGGACGCGGAGCCCGCGTTGTCAGTGGCGCGTGCGAGGGTGGAGACCACTGGGGGACAGCACCACCGAGAAGGGGGGCCGCCATGGCCTGGCACCGAGAGCTGATGATCGGCTTCGACCTGGAGACGACCGGCACCGACCCGCACGAGGCGCGCATCGTCACGGGCGCGGTGATCGAGGTCGCGGACGGGCATGTCCTGGGGCGCCGGGAGTGGCTGGCGGACCCCGGGGTGGAGATCCCGGCGGACGCGGTGGCGGTCCACGGGATCAGCAGCGAACGCGCGGCCGCCGAGGGCAAGCCCGCCGACCAGGTCGCCGACGCCCTGGCGGACGTCCTGGTCGGGTACTGGAGGACGGGCGTCCCGGTCGTGGCCTACAACGCGGCCTTCGACCTGACCCTGCTCGGTGCCGAGCTGCGCCGGCACCGCCTGCCCTCCCTGCGCGACCGCCTGGGCACGGACCCCGCCCCGGTCGTCGATCCCTACACGATCGACCGGTGGGCCGAGCGCTACCGGCCCGGCAAGCGCAACCTGGAGGCGGTCTGCGCGGAGTACGGCGTCGTGCTGGAGGGCGCGCACGACGCCGCGGCGGACGCCTTGGCCGCCGCCCGGCTCGCCCGGGCGATAGCCGACCGGCACCCGAAGATCGCGGCCCTCGGCCCGGCGGAGCTGCACCGCCGCCAGATCGAGTGGTATGCCGCGTGGGCGGCGGACTTCCAGAGCTTCCTGCGCCGCAAGGGCGAGGCGGACGCGGTGGTGGACGGCAGATGGCCGCTGCGGGAGAGCGCCGCGCAGAAGGTCTGAGACGGGCGCGGTCTCAGAAGGCGTGCCAGCGGACCGTCTCGTCGCCGTCCCGCAGGGACGCCACCCGTCGAGCGAACTCGGCCCGTGCCCCGGGGTTGCCGGGCGCGTGCTGGGCGACCCAGGCGCAACTGGCGGTCTCCCGGGCCCCGCGCAGGACGGAGCAGCCCTCCCACGCGCGTACGTCCCAGCCGTACGCCTGGGTGAAGGCGTCGTAGTCCCCGCCGGGCAGCCCGTAGCGGTCCAGGGACAGCGCCATCACCACCAGATCGTGCTCCCGCAGATCGTGGGAGAAGGTCTCCAGGTCCACCAGGACCGGGCCGTCCGGGCCGATGTGCACGTTGCGGGGCAGCGCGTCGCCGTGGACGGGCCCCGGCGGCAGACGCGGGGTCAGCGCGGCCGCCGCGGCGGCGTACCCGTCGCGCCGCTCACGCAGGTAGGCCGCGTCCGCCGCGTCGATCGCGTCGCCCGCCAGCCGCAGCCAGCGTTCCACGCCGCCCAGCAGATCGCGGGGCGGCAGGGTGAACGAGGGCGGCGGGAGGGCGTGCACGCTCCGCAACAGCACGGCGAGGTCCTCGGCCGCGGCGGGGCGTACGGCGTCGGCCAGGCGGTGCCACACGGTCACCGGGTGGCCCTCCACCAGCAACGGCTCCGGCTCGGCCGCGCGCACGGCGGGCACACCGGCCTCGGCGAGCCAGCGCGCGACGGCCAGCTCCCGCCGGGCGCGGTCGAGGAGTTCGGCGTCACGGCCGACCTTGACCACGACGTCGCCGACGGCGAACACCGCGTTCTCGCCCAGGGCGAGGAGTTCGGCCTCCCGCGCCGCGCCGGCCACGTGCGTCGCGGCCAGTACGGCACGCGCCTTCTTCTCGTCCATCCGTCGGACCTGTCCGTTCTGTGAGGGGCCGTCCATTTTGTTGTTGCGAACACTTGTTGCTTGCGTCACAGATACATGAAGACGTTGATCTGCGCGCGTCAATCAGACAGGGTTTCAACTCAACCACGGGCGACTTCCGTTGCCCCATTGGTTGCATCCCCCCACAAAACCACGAGGAGATCCCTCTTCATGGCACTACACCGACGCACCCGTACGTTCCGGCTGACCGTGGCCATCTCGGCCGCCGCCGCGGCTGTGGGCGCCACCGTCGTGGCCAGTTCCTTCGCAGGTGCGAGCACCCCCGCCGAGGGCCGGGTCTACGGGCTCGACGCCAAGGGCGCGGTCTCCGGCAGCTACATCGTGCTGCTCGACCACAAGAAGTCCATGTCCGCCACGGCCACCGCCTCCAGCGCGAAGGGCCTCGCCGAGCAGTACGGCGGATCCGTGCAGCGCAACTACGGCTCCCTCGGCGGATTCTCCGCGTCCGGGCTGACCGAGACCGAGGCCAAGCGGCTCGCCGCCGACCCGGCGGTCGACAAGGTCGTGCAGAACAAGACGTTCCACATCGAGTCGACCCAGGACAACCCGCCGTCCTGGGGCCTGGACCGCATCGACCAGAGCGGGACCAAGGGCGACGGGAAGTACACCTACCCGGACAGCGCGGGCCAGGGTGTCACCGCGTACGTGATCGACACCGGCGTCCGCATCAGCCACAAGGACTTCGGCGGCCGGGCCTCCTACGGTTACGACGCGGTCGACAAGGACGACAGCGCCGACGACGGCAACGGCCACGGCACCCATGTCGCGGGCACCATCGCCGGCGAGGCGCACGGCGTCGCCAAGAAGGCGAAGATCGTCGCCGTCCGCGTCCTGGACAACCAGGGCTCCGGCAGTACCGAGCAGGTCGTCGCCGGCATCGACTGGGTCACCCAGCACCACTCGGGCCCGTCCGTGGCCAACATGTCCCTCGGTGGCGGCACGGACGAGGCGATCGACGCGGCCGTGAAGAAGTCCATCGCCTCCGGCGTCACCTTCGCCGTCGCCGCCGGGAACGAGTCCACCGACGCGAGCAAGAGCTCCCCGGCCCGCGTCCCCGAGGCGATCACCGTCGCCTCCTCCACCAAGGACGACCAGCAGTCGGACTTCTCCAACTTCGGTGCCGGGGTGGACCTCTACGCCCCCGGCTCGGACATCACCTCCGACTGGAACACGAACGACACGGCGACCAACACCATCTCCGGTACGTCGATGGCCACCCCGCACGTCACCGGTGCCGCCGCCGTCTACCTTGCGGGCCACAAGGACGCGACCCCCGCGCAGGTGTCCAAAGCGCTCACCGACGGTGCCACCGCCGACGCGATATCCAACGCGTCCTCCGGCACCCCGAACAGACTGCTCAAGATCGTCCAGTAGTCCTCGGGTCCCACCGCCCGACCAGGCGGCCGTCGTGCCCACCCCCACGGGGCACGACGGCCGCTCTATGGTGTGCGCATGACGACGACGTACGCGGCGCTCCTGCGCGGCATCAACGTGGGCGGCAGCCGCAAGCTGCCGATGGCCGATCTGCGCGCGCTGATGACGGGCCTCGGCCACACCGCCGTCGCCACCCACCTCCAGAGCGGCAACGCCGTCTTCACCACCGCCCGCGGGGACGAGGACGCACTGGCCGAGGAGCTGACCGGCGCGATCGAGGAGCGGTTCGGCTTCCACGTCGACGTGCTCGTCCGCGACCACGCGTATCTGGCGGCCGTGCGCGAGGCCTGCCCGTTCCCGGCGGACGAACTGGAGGGCAGACAGCTGCACGTCACCTACCTCTCGCGGCCGGTGGCCGCCGAGCGCTACGCGGAGATCGACGCCGCCGCCTACCGGCCGGAGGAGTTCCGGCTGGGCGACCGCGTGCTCTACCTCTACGCTCCCGACGGACTCGGCCGCTCCAAGCTGGCCGAGCACCTGGCGAAGCCCCGGCTGAACAAGGGCCTGATCGCCACCTCGCGGAACTGGAACACCGTCGTCAAACTGGTCGAGCTGACCGGCGACGCCGGGTGATCCCACCGGGCCGCGCCCACCCGCGCCGCCCCGGATCAGGCGCCCAGGGCCGACAGCGAAGGGCGCCGCGCCTCGTCGTAGCGGTTCAGGAGCAGGCGGGCCACCTCCGGGGCGGGGCCGAGCACCTCGCTCAGTACGTCCGCCTCGGCGGCGCCGCGCGCGATCCGGTCCGGCAGGAACCCGGGCGCCAGGACGTACGGCGCCACGGCCACCCGGGCGCAGCCCGCGGCCCGCAGCTCGCGCACCGCGTCCTCGGTGCGCGGAAGGGCGGCGGAGGCGAACGCCGGCCGCACCGCGCGCCAGCCGGTGCGCCGCCACCGGCGCGCGAGGTCCGCGATCACCGTGGCGGCCTCCGGGTCGGAGGACCCGGCGCAGGCCAGGACGACGCCCGTCGAGGACTTGTCGGCCGGGGTCAGCCCGGCCTCGTACAGCCGCCGCTCCAGCGCGTCCAGCAGCAGCGGCGAGGGGCCCAGCACCTCGGCCTGCCGGATCCGCAGCCGGGGCGGTGCCTGCCGCAGCACCGCCGGGATGTCGGCCTTCGCGTGGAACGCCCGGGTCAGCAGCAGCGGCAGGGCCACGACGTCCCGGGCGCCCTCGGCCGCCAGCGACTCCAGCACGCCGCGCACGGAGGGGACGTTGAAGTCCAGGAAGCCGGTCTCCACGCGCAGGCCGGGCCGTGCCGCGCGCACCCGCTCGACGAGGGCGTGGACGCTCGCGGCGTGCCGGGGGTCGCGGCTGCCGTGGGCGATGACGAGAAGCACCGGACGGGACATGGGACCTCAGCTCTTCACCAGCAGCCCGCGGCTGCGCAGCACCCACCGCTCCAGCGGACTGAAGATCAGCAGGTCGATGGCGACACCGACGAACAGGATCAGCAGGACGGCCTCGAACACCATGGCCATGGAACTCGCGTTGCGCCCGTTCTCCAGCAGCGCGCCGAGCCCGATGCCCAGGTCGGGCGAGGAGGCGATGATCTCCGCGGCCATCAGGGAACGCCAGGAGAACGCCCAGCCCTGCTTCAGGCCCGCCAGATAGCCCGGCAGGGCGGCCGGCATGACGATGTGCCAGGTGCCCTTCAGGCCCGTCGCCCCCATCGTGCGGCCCGCCCGCAGGAACAGCGGCGGCACCTGGTCGATGCCGGAGACCAGGCCGTTGGCGATGGAGGGAACGGCGCCCAGCAGGATCACCGCGTACATCATCGAGTTGTTCAGGCCGAGCCAGATCACGGCGGGCGGCACCCACGCGACCGACGGCAGCGACTGGAGCCCGGACAGGATCGGTCCGATGGCCGCGCGCACGGGCCGTACCCGGGCCACCAGCAGCCCCAGCGGAGTGCCGATCGCCAGCGCGAACAGGAAGCCCAGCAGCCCGCGTGAGACGGAGGTCCAGATGTAGCCGAGCAGGGTGCCCTGGAGCCAGGCGTCCCGGACCTCGCCCCACACCGCGCCGGGGGAGGGCAGCTTGGTCGGATCGTCCACGACCTTGAAGGTGATCAGCGCCTGCCAGATCACCACGACGACCGCCACCGCCACCACCGGCGGCAGGACCTTGCTGACGAGGGTCTGCCGCAGCGGTGCCCGACCCGCCGCCGAGGACTCCAGGGCGTCGAGCCCCGCCTCCAGACCGCCGAGGCCGCCCCCGCCGTCCTCGGCGGGGGCCTTCGCCGGCTGCGCGGCGGTGGTCTCAGTGCTGGCCATGGCGGCGGATCTCCCCACGCAGTACATCGGTGATCTCAAGGGACAGTTCGGCCACGGGCGCGTCCTCGATACGGCGCGGCTGCGCGATGTCCACCGTCCACTCGCGCGCCACCCGGCCCGGGCGGGAGGACAGCAGCACCACGCGCTGCGCCAGCCGCACCGCCTCGCGCACGTTGTGCGTGACGAACAGGACGGACACACCGGTCTCGGCCCAGATACGGGTCAGTTCGTCGTGCAGCACGTCCCGGGTGATGGCGTCGAGCGCCGCGAACGGCTCGTCCATGAGCAGCAGCCGGCTGTCCTGGGCGAGGGCGCGGGCCAGCGCCACCCGCTGGCGCATGCCGCCCGACAGCTCGTGCACCCGCTTGCCGTGCGCGCCCTTCAGTCGTACGAGTTCGAGCAGTTCCTCGGCCCTGCCGCGCCGCTCGTTCTTGGCGACACCCCGCAGCTTCAGGGCGAGCTCGATGTTCTTGCCCGCGGTAAGCCACGGGAAGAGCGCGTGCTCCTGGAACATCAGGGCGGGGCGCCCCGCGGTGGTGATGCTGCCGGAGGTGGGCCGGTCCAGCCCCGCCACCAGGTTCAGCAGCGTCGACTTGCCGCACCCCGAGGCCCCGAGCAGGGTGACGAACTCACCCGGCGCGACGTCCAGGGTGATGTCGTCGAGGACGAGCTGCTGCCCGGCGGGCCCGGCGAAGGACTTCGAGACGTGTGCGATCCGGGCGGCGTGCTCGGACGGCTCGGTGTGTTCGGCGGCCCTGGCGAGGGCGGTGGCCATGGTCGTCACCTCCTGGGAAGTCTTCGGGATCAGGGTCAGCGGGCGCCGAGGCCGGCGGCGTCGACCGGGCTGCCGCCCTCGGACGCGAGGACCTTGTTCAGCGGGGTGAGGTCGTAGATGCCGGACAGCTTCGGGTCCTGGAGCAGACCCGCCTTGACGGCATGCCGCGCCTCGGTGTGCAGGGTGGCGGCCAGCGGATCGTCGGTGATCCGGAGGGACTTCCAGGCCGGATCGAGGACGTTCGCCGGAAGGGGTTTGCCGGTGACGGCCGCGAGCTGCCTGTTCGCGGACGCCTTCGCCGCCTCGGGGTTGGCGTTGATCCACTTGTTGGTCCTGACGGAGCCGCGCAGCACGGCTTCGACGACGTCGGGGTGGG
>NZ_JBEZHK010000050.1:0-29124 GCF_040650555.1 Streptomyces sp. NPDC048664
ACCCGAGAGACTCTCTCAGGCTTTCCTCCGGGCTTCTTCCCTTCGGTCTTGCGTTTCCGACTCTATCAGATCTTTTTCCGATCCGATTTCCTCGGTGCTTTCCAGGTCCGCGCTTCCGCGCTTTTCCTTTCCGGCGGTTCCGACTTTATCAGAGACTCTGAGTCGGAATTTCCACCCGCTGGGTTCGGTTCCTGGCGCTCGATGGCACCGGGTTCCCCCGCTGGCGGAGCCGTAAACGTACTGGAGCGAGGTGCCTCGACGCAAATCGAGGCGCCTCGCTCCGGGACCACTCCCGTACGGGCCTGACGCGAGGTCAGACCTCGACCACCACAGGCAGGATCATCGGCCTGCGCCGGTAGGAGTCCGAGACCCACTTGCCGAGGGTCCGCCGCATCAGCTGCTGGAGCTGGTGGGGCTCCACGACCCCGTCCTGGGCCGACCGCTCCAGCACCTCGGAGATCTTCGGGATCACCTCGACGAAGGCCGAGTCCTCGATACCCGAACCGCGTGCCTGGATGTGGGGGCCGGCCGTGATCTTGCCGGTCGAGGAGTCCACCACCACGAAGATCGAGATGATGCCCTCGTCGCCGAGGATCTTGCGATCCTTCAGCGCCGGCTCGCCCACGTCGCCGACCGAGAGGCCGTCCACGTAGACATAGCCCGCCTGGACCTTGCCCGCGATCCTCGCCTTGCCCTCGATCAGGTCCACGACCACGCCGTCCTCGGCGATGACGATCCGGTCGTGCGGCACTCCGGTGAGCGCGCCCAGCTCCGCGTTCGCCCGGAGATGGCGCCACTCGCCGTGAACCGGCATCAGGTTCCTCGGGCGGCAGATGTTGTAGAAGTAGAGCAGTTCGCCCGCGGACGCGTGCCCTGAGACATGCACCTTGGCGTTGCCCTTGTGCACGACGTTCGCGCCCCAGCGGGTCAGCCCGTTGATGACGCGGTACACCGCGTTCTCGTTGCCCGGGATCAGCGACGACGCGAGGATCACGGTGTCGCCGTCCACGATGCGGATCTGGTGATCCCGGTTGGCCATGCGCGACAGGGCGGCCATGGGTTCGCCCTGCGAACCGGTGCACACCAGCACGACCTCGTGGTCCGGCAGGTCGTCCAGCGTCCTGACGTCCACCACGAGCCCCGGGGGCACCTTCAGGTAGCCGAGGTCTCTGGCGATGCCCATGTTGCGGACCATGGAACGGCCGACGAAGGCGACGCGGCGCCCGTACTCGTGCGCCGCGTCCAGGATCTGCTGGATGCGGTGGACGTGGCTGGCGAAGCTCGCCACGATGATCCGCTTGCGGGCGCTCCCGAAGACCTGCCGCAGGACGTTCGAGATGTCGCGCTCGTGCGGCGTGAAGCCCGGGACCTCCGCGTTGGTGGAGTCGCTGAGCAGGAGGTCGATGCCCTCCTCGCTCAGCCGCGCGAACGCGTGGAGGTCGGTCAGACGGTTGTCCAGCGGGAGCTGGTCCATCTTGAAGTCGCCCGTGTGCACCACCATGCCGGCCGGGGTGCGGATGGCGACCGCGAGCGCGTCCGGGATCGAGTGGTTGACCGCGACGAACTCGCAGTCGAACGGGCCCACACGCTCACGCCGGCCCTCGGCCACCTCGAGCGTGTACGGGCGGATGCGGTGCTCCTGGAGCTTCGCCTCGATCAGGGCGAGGGTCAGCTTGGAGCCGATCAGCGGGATGTCGGGCTTCTCCCGCAGCAGGAAGGGGACGCCTCCGATGTGGTCCTCATGACCGTGCGTGAGGACGATCCCCTCCACGTCGTCAAGGCGGTCCCTGATCGACGAGAAGTCCGGCAGGATCAGGTCGATTCCGGGCTGCTCCTCCTCGGGGAAGAGCACTCCGCAGTCGACGATCAGCAGACGGCCGTCGTATTCGAAGACCGTCATGTTGCGACCGATCTCGCCGAGGCCACCGAGCGGGGTGACCCGAAGGCCTCCCTCGGCGAGAGGCGGCGGCGAGCCGAGTTCGGGATGCGGATGACTCAAAAGACTCTCCTGACCATGCACGCCACGTACCGGTAGGGCACGTGGCGCGCATGACGATCGTGCAAATGCAGTTGTCTGGTGGGGTCGCAGGCACCTGGGTCCTGCCTATTCAGTTGTGAAGTCTTTGTCAGAGCTGTACCCCGCCCGCAGCAAGATCGATCTTGAGCTGGACGGTTTCCTCGGGTGACAGTTCGACCATCGGTGCGCGCAGGGGTCCGGCGGGCAGGCCCTGGAGGGCGAGCGCGGCCTTGGTGGTCATGACGCCCTGCGTGCGGAACATGCCGGTGAAGACCGGGAGCAGCTTCTGGTGGATCTCCAGCGCCTTCTGGATGTCTCCGCCCGTGTACGCCTCGACCAGGGCGCGCAGCTCGGGGGTGACGACATGGCCGACGACGGACACGAAGCCGACGGCCCCCACGGAGAGCAGGGGCAGGTTGAGCATGTCGTCGCCGGAGTACCAGGCGAGGCCCGACCGGGCGATGGCCCAGCTGGCGCGGCCGAGATCGCCCTTGGCGTCCTTGTTCGCGACGATCCTCGGGTGGTCGGCCAGACGGACGATGGTCTCGGTGTTGATCGGCACCCCGCTGCGGCCCGGGATGTCGTACAGCATCACCGGCAGCTCCGTGGCGTCGGCGACGGCCTTGAAGTGCCGGTACAGGCCCTCCTGCGGAGGCTTGTTGTAGTACGGCGTGACCGTCAGCAGGCCGTGCGCTCCGGCCTGCTGCGCCGCGCGCGCCAGCTCGATGCTGTGGCGCGTGTCGTTCGTGCCCACTCCGGCCACCACGTGGGCGCGGTCACCGACCGCCGCCACGACGGCTCGTACGAGGTCCGTTTTCTCCGCGTCGCTGGTGGTGGGCGACTCACCGGTGGTGCCGTTGACGATCAGGCCGTCGTTGCCTGCGTCCACCAGGTGGGTGGCAAGCCGCTGCGCGCCGTCGAGGTCGAGTGCGCCGTCCGCCGTGAAGGGCGTGACCATGGCGGTAAGGATCCGCCCGAAGGGGATCTGCGGAGTGGAGGTCGGAGCCATGGGTTACACGCTACTCGCTGCTCTGCGGGCGGTCTGCCCTTGGGGTGTCGGGAAAGTACTGACATAAGTGGAACCCGGCACTGCCTGCTCGGGGGTTCAAGCAGTGCCGGGTCCGTTTGATCAGGCTAGATGAACTTCTCGAAATGCCGCAATACGGACACTTCGCTCGGCTGACCGTACATCTGTGCTCGACTCGGAAAGTGGCGCGCGTTACCGCACCACGCGCCCGCCTCACCGAGCCGCGCGCCGACCCCGCGCCACGGGAGGCGCCCCGTCGGCGACGCGTCCGAGTCACCGCCAACGGGGCGTCTGGCACCAGGCCGCATCATTCGTCCGCGAAGTTCGGCGAAATCGGCGAAAGAGGGCACCATGGAGGCCTCTCGTGCGTCTGTGTGAGTGACGACGATGCGTTCGGGCACCCGAAGGCCATCGCACCCCGGGTCTCCCGGTTCGTACGAGCCCAAGAAAGCGTCCCAAGAGGAGAAAGAGTTCCATGTTCCGTCGGCGCGAACCCGTACCGTTCGCCTTCCTCGCTGAAGCCGACTCCTTCCGCAGCAATGTCACTCCCCCGCCCCGCCAGCGATCTTCCGTCGGCCAGATGGCCGGGCGCTGGCTGATGGGGCTGACCATCGTCGCCGGTCTCGCGGGCGCCCTCGTGCTGGGCACACCGTCCATGGAGCACCAGTCGCCCGCGGCGACACAGCACTCCGAGGCGTCCAACGGGCGCTGACGCGGTCCCGCCGTCCGACGCCCGGGTGGCGGGACGGCGCACCCCCTTGGCCCCCCAAGGGTGGTGAGCGGGGGCACGGCTCGATAGCCTCACCGGGCACAGCCCAGAACGAGTGAGGATCCGCCGTGCCCCTGTCCTTCCTGACGGCCGACCGGGCTTTTGACCCGGCGGTGGACGGCATCCCGCTGCCGTACGACGACCGTGACCTCTGGCGTCGTCCCTACCGGCCCGGCCCCTGGCGCGTGGGCTCGGCCGCGCTCCTGCTGCTGCTCGCCTCGTTCGTGCTCTTCGCGGCCGTGGCCATCGTGCTGACCGGCACGCTCGCCGGCGCCGCCCTCGTCATCACTCTCGCCCTGGCCGTCATCGCCGGGGCGCTGAGGCTGCTGCGGATGGGCGTCTGGGTGAGCGCGCGCGGCCTGCGCCGGGTGGGCTTCTTCCGCACGACGACGACGCCCTGGGAGCAGGTCGTCGCGGTGCGGACGGTGCAGCAGCCCGTGCGCTGGCTCGGGCTGCCGCGGACGGTGCAGGGGCAGGCGCTGACGCTCGTGGGCACGGGCCGTGCGTCCGCGGAGGACGCCCCGCCCCTGCTGACCACGCACAGCGCCGACTTCCTGGCCCGCCCGGCCGCCTTCGATCGCGCGGCGGACACGGTGGAGGCCTGGGCCTCGGAGTACCACCCGGCCTGACACCGACGCCGACCGGCGAGGAGCTGGTGCCGCGGCAGGCAACGTTCGCCCCGTCGCGGCGCCCGGCACTCCCCCGAGCTCTTCGAGCGGGGAGGACCCCCACTCGCCGCACCGTAGGGCGGGCGGCCCGGTCAGACCGCGGGGGTCCTGCCCTCGCGCAGGGCGATGGCCCGCTGCATCGCCTTGCGGGCACGGGGCGTGTCGCGGGCGTCGTGATAGGCGACGGCCAGCCGGAACCAGCTGCGCCAGTCGTCCGGAGCCGACTCCGTCTCCGCCTTGCGCCGGGCGAAGACCTCGTCGGCCGAGTCCCGGTCGATGCGGCCCTGCGGGGTGCGCCGCAGCTCGTCGACGGGCAGCCCGCCCTCGGCGTCCAGCTCGGCGGCGAGCCGGTTGGCCTTGCGGACGAACTGGGTGTTCTTCCACAGGAACCACACGCCGATGACCGGCAGGATCAGCACCGCGACACCGAAGGTGACGGTGACGGGGGTGCCGGTCTGTATGAGAAGCACACCGCGGCTGCCGACCAGGACGAAGTAGAAGACCAGGACGGCGGCCGTGACGGCGTAGGTGATCTTGGCGCGCATGGGGCTGTTCCGCTACTTCAGGTCGAGGAAGTGCTCGAGGCCGAAGGTCAGGCCCGGAGTGGTGACGACGCGACGGGCGCCGAGCAGGATGCCCGGCATGAAGCTGCTGTGATGCAGGGAGTCGTGCCGGACGGTGAGGGTCTCGCCCTCGCCGCCGAGCAGGACCTCCTGGTGGGCGAGCAGACCACGCAGCCGGACCGAGTGCACCGGGACGCCGTCGACGTCCGCTCCACGGGCACCGTCCAGGGCCGTCACCGTGGCGTCGGGCTGCGGTGCGCTGCCCGCCTCGGCGCGGGCGGCGGCGATGAGCTGCGCGGTGCGGGTGGCGGTGCCGCTGGGGGCGTCCGCCTTGTTCGGGTGGTGCAGCTCGATGACCTCGACGGATTCGAAGTACGGGGCGGCCACCTCGGCGAACTTCATGGTCAGCACGGCGCCGATGGAGAAGTTCGGAGCGATGAGGACGCCCGTCCGCGGGGACTGGTCGAGCCAGCCCGTCAGCTGCGCGAGGCGCTCCTCGGTCCACCCCGTCGTGCCGACCACCGCGTGGACGCCGTGCCGTACGCAGAAGTCGAGGTTGCCCATCACCGACGCCGGGGTGGTCAGCTCGACCGCCACCTCGGCCCCGGCGTCCACGAGGGACTCCAGCTTGTCGCCCCGGCCGAGGGCGGCGACCAGTTCCATGTCCTCGGCGGCTTCGACGGCTCGTACCGCCTCCGCACCGATCCGGCCCTTGGCGCCGAGAACCGCCACGCGCAGCTTGCTCATGTTCCTGATTCCTTGGTCGAAGGGAACGTCGAAGGGGACCCGGCCCCGGTGGGGTGCCTACGCCACGGCGTCGTGCAGACGAGCGGCCTGCTTGTCCTTGAGCGGACCGATCACCGACAGCGAGGGCCGCCGGCCCAGGACGTCGCGGGCCACGGACCGGACGTCGTCCGGGGTGACCGCCGCTATCCGGGCCAGCATGTCGTCGACGGACATCTGGTCGCCCCAGCACAGCTCGCTCTTGCCGATACGGTTCATCAGCGCGCCCGTGTCCTCCAGACCGAGCACGGTGGAACCCCTCAGCTGGCCGATGGCCCGGGCGATCTCGTCGTCGGACAGGCCGTGCTCGGCGACCCGGTCCAGCTCGTCGCGGCAGATCGTGAGCACGTCGTGCACCTGGCTGGGGCGGCAGCCCGCGTACACGCCGAAGAGGCCGCAGTCGGCGAAGCCCGAGGTGTACGAGTACACGCTGTAGGCGAGCCCCCGCTTCTCGCGGACCTCCTGGAACAGCCGTGAGGACATGCCGCCGCCGAGGGCGGTGTTCAGCACGCCGAGGGCCCAGCGCCGGTCGTCCGTGCGGGCCAGGCCGGGCATGCCGAGGACGACATGCGCCTGCTCGGTCTTGCGGCCCAGCAGCTCGACCCGTCCGGCCGTGCGCAGCACGCGGCGGCCGTCGCGCGGGGCGATGGGGGTGGCGTCCACGCGCGAGAGGGCGCCGGCCTTCTCGAAGGCGGCACGCACCTGGCGCACCACCTTGTCGTGGTCGACGTTGCCCGCGCAGGCGACCACCAGATGGGTGGGGTCGTAGTGCTTCTTGTAGAAGCGCCGGATGCGGTCAGCGGTCAGCGCGTTGACGGTGTCCACGGTGCCGAGGACCGGGCGGCCCAGCGGGTTGTCGCCGAACATGGTGTGCGCGAAGAGGTCGTGCACGCAGTCGCCCGGGTCGTCCTCCGTCATCGCGATCTCCTCGAGGATCGCGCCCCGCTCGACGTTCACGTCCTCTTCGAGGATCAGCGAGCCGGTGAGCATGTCGCAGACGACGTCCATGGCGAGCGGCAGGTCGGTGTCGAGCACCCGCGCGTAGTAGCACGTGTACTCCTTGGCGGTGAACGCGTTCATCTCGCCGCCGACCGCGTCGATCGCGGCCGAGATGTCGAGCGCGCTCCTGCGCCGGGTGCCCTTGAAGAGCAGGTGCTCCAGGTAGTGCGTGGCACCGTTCAGCGCGGGCGTCTCGTCTCGGGAGCCGACGTGCGCCCAGATGCCGAAGGTGGCGGAGCGCACGGAGGGCAGCGTCTCGGTGACGATGCGCAGACCGCCCGGCAGGGTCGTCTTGCGGACGGTGCCGATGCCGCCCGTGCCCTTGATCAGGGTTTGGGTACGGGCGACGGCCCGCGCCTCCGAAGAGGTGCGGGCCGCCGCCTTCATGCCGTGGGACGTCACTTGTCGGTGTCGTCCTTCGCCTCGGCCTCGCCGTCACCCTCGCCCTCGATCACGGGGATGAGGGAGAGCTTGCCGCGGGAGTCGATCTCGGCGATCTCGACCTGGACCTTGTGGCCCACGCCCACGACGTCCTCGACGTTCTCCACTCGCTTGCCGCCGGCGAGCTTGCGGATCTGCGAGATGTGCAGCAGGCCGTCCTTGCCCGGGAGCAGCGAGACGAACGCGCCGAACGTGGTCGTCTTGACGACCGTGCCCAGGTAGCGCTCGCCGACCTCCGGCATGGTCGGGTTGGCGATGCCGTTGATCGTGGCGCGGGCGGCCTCGGCGGAGGGGCCGTCGGCGGCACCGATGTAGATCGTGCCGTCGTCCTCGATCGTGATCTCGGCGCCGGTGTCCTCCTGGATCTGGTTGATCATCTTGCCCTTGGGGCCGATGACCTCACCGATCTTGTCGACCGGGATCTTGACGGTGATGATCCGCGGAGCGTGCGGGGACATCTCGTCGGGCCGGTCGATGGCCTCCATCATCACGTCGAGGATGTGGAGACGGGCGTCGCGGGCCTGCTTGAGGGCCGCGGCCAGGACGGAGGCCGGGATGCCGTCCAGCTTGGTGTCGAGCTGGAGAGCGGTCACGAACTCCTTGGTGCCGGCGACCTTGAAGTCCATGTCGCCGAAGGCGTCCTCCGCACCGAGGATGTCGGTGAGGGCGACGTAGTGCGTCTCGCCGTTGATCTCCTGGGAGATGAGGCCCATGGCGATACCGGCGACGGGGGCCTTCAGCGGCACACCGGCGTTCAGCAGCGACATGGTGGAGGCGCAGACCGAGCCCATGGACGTCGAGCCGTTGGAGCCGAGGGCCTCGGAGACCTGGCGGATCGCGTAGGGGAACTCCTCGCGCGTCGGCAGGACCGGCACGAGGGCGCGCTCGGCGAGGGCGCCGTGGCCGATCTCGCGGCGCTTGGGGGCGCCGACACGACCGGTCTCGCCGACGGAGTACGGCGGGAAGATGTAGTTGTGCATGTAGCGCTTGCGGGTCACCGGGGAGAGGGTGTCCAGCTGCTGCTCCATGCGGAGCATGTTCAGGGTGGTGACGCCCAGGATCTGGGTCTCGCCACGCTCGAACAGGGCGGAACCGTGGACCCGCGGGATGGCCTCGACCTCGGCGGCCAGGGTGCGGATGTCGGTGACACCGCGGCCGTCGATGCGCTTCTTCTCCTTGATCACGCGCTCGCGGACCAGCTGCTTGGTGAGCGAGCGGTACGCGGCGGAGATCTCCTTCTCGCGACCCTCGAACTCCGGCAGGAGCTTCTCGGCGGCCAGAGCCTTGACGCGGTCCAGCTCGGCCTCGCGCTCCTGCTTGCCGGCGATGGTCAGCGCCTGGGCCAGCTCGGGGCGGACGGCGGCCGTCAGCGCCTCGAACACGTCGTCCTGGTAGTCCAGGAAGATCGGGAACTCGCCCGTCGGCTTGGCGGCCTTGGAGGCAAGGTCGGACTGAGCCTTGCACAGGACCTTGATGAAGGGCTTCGCCGCTTCCAGACCGGAGGCGACGACCTCCTCGGTCGGCGCCTCGGCGCCGCCCTCGACCAGCTTGATGGTCTTGTCGGTGGCCTCGGCCTCGACCATCATGATCGCGACGTCGCCGTCCTCCAGGACACGACCCGCGACCACCATGTCGAAGGTGGCGTCCTCGAGCTCGGTGTGCGTGGGGAAGGCGACCCACTGGCCGTTGATCAGCGCGACGCGGACGCCGCCGATCGGGCCGGAGAAGGGCAGGCCGGCCAGCTGCGTGGACGCGGACGCGGCGTTGATCGCCACGACGTCGTACAGGTGGTCGGGGTTGAGCGCCATGACCGTGGCCACGACCTGGATCTCGTTGCGCAGGCCCTTCTTGAAGGACGGGCGCAGCGGGCGGTCGATGAGGCGGCAGGTGAGGATGGCGTCCTCGGAGGGGCGGCCCTCACGGCGGAAGAAGCTGCCGGGGATGCGCCCGGCGGCGTACATCCGCTCCTCGACGTCCACCGTCAGGGGGAAGAAGTCGAGCTGGTCCTTGGGGTTCTTCGAGGCGGTGGTGGCCGACATCACCATGGTGTCGTCGTCCAGGTAGGCGACGGCGGAACCGCCGGCCTGCTTGGCCAGGCGGCCCGTCTCGAAGCGGATCGTGCGGGTGCCGAAGGAGCCGTTGTCGATGACGGCCTCGGCGTAGTGGGTCTCGTTCTCCACTAGCGTTTTCTCCTCGTCTTCGTCCCTGCCCGCCCGTGTGGCGGGGGGACGGTGGCAGAGAAGCGCTCCTTCTGGTGCGGGCCGGTCTTCGATCGAAGCACCCGGGGTTCGCTTCCTCCCGGGGGCCACTACCGAGGACCGGCGGCGGCGAGGCGCGCTTCTCCTCGTTCGGTGTGCGCGGTCCAGGTCCGGAATGTTCCGGGGCCCGCGCACGGTGTCGTACGTACGGCGTTGTGCTACCACACTACAAAGCAGTGGCGACAGTTCGCATGTACAGCAAAAGGAGCGGCTCCCTTGTCGTGGGAACCGCTCCCTTCACGGCGTCTTACTTGGCGCCCGCCGCACCGCGGCGGATGCCCAGGCGGTCGACCAGCGTACGGAAGCGCTGGATGTCCTTCTTGGCCAGGTACTGCAGCAGACGGCGACGCTGACCGACCAGGATCAGCAGACCACGGCGGGAGTGGTGGTCGTGCTTGTGGGTCTTGAGGTGCTCGGTCAGGTCCGAGATGCGGCGGGAGAGCATCGCGACCTGGACCTCGGGGGAGCCGGTGTCGCCCTCCTTGGTACCGAACTCGGCGAAAATCTGCTTCTTCGTAGCGGCGTCGAGCGACACGCGTACTCCTCGTGTTGTTCCGGGTGCCACCGAGCGCCCCTGGTCTTCTTCTCAGAGGAACTTGCGTGACTCGGGTGGCGGGGTCCGTCCTGCGCGACCTTGATGCCCCGCAGGTCCTGCTGCGGGCTTCGAGGCGCGTACACGAACGGCCGTCACACAGGGTACCAGCAGGCGACGGCCCTCTTCTCCGGGGTTTCCCGAGCACCCGGTCGCGGCCCACGGGGCCAGTAAGGTGAGCCGCCCGAATCACCTACACCTCGGAAGGGGTCGCTTCGCCATGGCGGATGAAGTGGACGAGGACGTCAAGGCTCGCAAGGACCGGGAGCGGGACGAGCTGTACGGCCTGGACATCTCGGGCGTCGAGTGGCACAGCGCGCCGGGCACCGAGGACCACGAGGAGCGGGTCGAGATCGCCTACCTGCCCGAGGGCGCCGTGGCCATGCGCTCCTCGCTCGACCCCGACACGGTGCTGCGGTACACGGAGGCGGAGTGGCGGGCCTTCGTGCTGGGAGCCCGCGACGGAGAGTTCGACCTCACGCCGACGGTGCGCAACGGGGGGCTGCCGGCGGAGTAGCCGGAGCGAGCGGTGGAGCAGGGGGGATGAAGGGAGCGTTCGTGAACGCTCCCTTCATCCCCCCTGTCGTGTCCCCTTGTTCGATGCGGGGTCACCCCAACAACGGTGTGACGTGTGACGGTTGATACCTGTTCGCGCCACGCTTTCGTGTGCTTTGTCCGCGGCGGGCGGTCGGTTGGCGCACGGTCCGTGCCGGTACGCGCGCCGCCTCCGCCGCGGATGCGCCGCAAGGTGCGGGCACGGAGCCGTGGGCGGGCCTGCCGACGGAGCGCTCGCGATGATTAGGCTGGTACCGGGCGCCCCGCCGGAACGTGTGGCGGGCCGTCGGCGCCCCAGGGGGAATTGCCGGGTGGAATCGGACGACGTCGGACCAACTCGACGCATTCGTGCCGCGAGAGCGATGGCCCCAGCACGACACGAGGGTGCTCAACCACACCAGGAGGAATTGTGAGCAGCGATCGGAACGGGATCCGCGGGGGCTGGGGTTCACCCGACGATGACCAGTCCGACGCCGAGTCCGCCATCGAGATGACGGGCGAGTTCACCATCGACTACGCACCACCCGCCTGGTACACGCAGAACGCGTCGAGCACGTCGCCGGACCCCGCGCCCCAGCCGCCGGCACCACCCGCCGATCAGCCCCCGGCCGCCGCTGTGCCGCCGCCGGCGCCCGAGGTTCAGCACCCGGCGCCGCACGTCGCTCAGGTGCCGCCGCCCGTATCTCCGGCGCCCGGTACCGGTGTTCCCGTGTGGGCGCCGCCGGCCACCGCCTCTCCCTCCGCGCCCGTGGGCGGGGACGTGGAGAGCGGGGCCACCATGAGGTTCTCGCCGGCCGCGCTCAAGCGCGAGTTCGAGAAGCTGGAGCGGTCCGCCGCTCCGGGCAAGGGTGAGGGCGCCGATGCACAGGGGGACTTCGAGCTGACCGCGCCCTCGGCGAACGTCTCCGTGCCGGCCTTCGGCCAGGGTGCCGAGGAGGGCGGCTCGGCCTTGGACGCACACCTGGCGGCCGCGAGCGGGCGG
This sequence comes from Streptomyces sp. NPDC048664, assembly GCF_040650555.1. Taxonomy (NCBI): domain Bacteria; kingdom Bacillati; phylum Actinomycetota; class Actinomycetes; order Kitasatosporales; family Streptomycetaceae; genus Streptomyces; species Streptomyces sp. NPDC048664. The sequence goes on from NZ_JBEZHK010000050.1 coordinate 11,655, forward strand.
GAGCCCGGGGGTGTCGCGGAGGGACGTCCCCACGACGACAGCGCATCGGCCGGTTCCACGGGCGAGACGGCGGCGGAGGACGGCGAGCCCGCTCCGGAGCGTCCTAGCGCCTCGGACGCCGGGTCCGCCGAGGGTGCTGGGGACACGGCGAGTTCCGTGCAGGGAGCGGTCGAGGACGCCGCGCCGGCGGCACCGGCCGCCGAGGGCAGCGCTTCGTCGGGTGACCTGGGAGAGACGGACTCCCCGGCCCCTGCGGCCGGTGCGGAGGCGGGCTCCGACGCGGGCACGCCCGTCGACGGCGACGCCTCCGACGTGGCGCAGCCCGACGACGAGGCGGACCGGGCCGGCGCGGCCGCCGACGCCGAGGGCACGGACACCGCGTCCTCCCACGCCGAAGGCACGGACACCGCGTCCTCCGACGCCGCGCTCTCCGAGGGCGGGTCCGGAGACGCCGCGTCCGCCGAGGCCGAACTCACGGACGCGGCGCCCGCCGACGACGTCCCCGCCGACGCCGTCCCCGCCCATGCCGTGTCCGCCGACGCGGTACCCGCGGATGCCGTGCCCCCCGCGTTCGCCGGTGACTCCGGTGCCACCGGTACGCCGTCGGCCGCGCCCGAGACGCCCGAGGCACCCGCGCCTCAGCAGGCTCCCCAGGGGTGGACCCCGCCGCCGGTGCCGCACAGCACGGTCCCGCCGCTGCCTCCGACCTACCAGCCCGCCGCGTCCGCCCCCGAGCAGACCGACGCGGTGCCGCCCACCCCGGGGCCCTTCCAGCCGCAGGCACCGCAGCCGGCGCCCGCCGCCTGGGCCCAGGGCGTACCGGGCGCGCCCGTCGGCCCCCCGCCCGCCGTGCCGGCTCCCCCGGCACCCGAGGTTCCCGCGCAGCGGGCCGGATACGGGTTCCCGCCGCCGTCGGCCGCCCCGGCACAGCCGCCGAGCGCGTACGGCTTCCCGCAGCAGCACACCCCGGCGCAGACACCGATCCCGAACGCCGAGGCTCCCGTGCAGAGCGCCCCCGTCGTGCCGCAACCCCCGGCCCCGCCGAGCGCGTACGGCTTCCCGCAGCAGCACACCCCGGCGCAGACACCGACCCCGAACGCCGAGGCGGCTCCCGTGCAGAGTGCCCCCGTCGTGCCGCAACCCCCGGCACCGCAGCCCGGCTACGGATTCCCGCACCCCGGCGCGCCCACTCCCCCGGCCCCGCCGAGCGGCTACGGCTTCCCGCAGCAGCACACCCCGGCGCAGACACCGGCCCCGAGCGCCGAGGCTCCGGTACAGGGCACCCCTGCGGCACCGCGGCCCCCGGCGCCGCAGCCCGGCTACGGGTTCCCCCCGCAGTCCGCTCAGCCCGAGCATCCGATGCCGCAGCCGGTCGACCCGCGCATGGGCACCGCCTGGCCGCAGCCCGTGCGGCACGACCAGCGCCAGCCGGTGAACCCCGGTGCCGCGCCCCTCGGGTACACGGCGGCGGTGGAGCTGTCCTCCGACCGGCTGCTCAACACCAAGCGGCAGAAGACGAAGAGCAGCCGTCCGGTCGGCGGCGGCGGTCTCTTCAAGCTCGGCGGCAAGAAGGAGGAGGCGGAGCGCCAGCGCAAACTGGATCTGATCCGCACCCCGGTCCTGTCGTGCTACCGGATCGCCGTCATCAGCCTCAAGGGCGGCGTCGGCAAGACGACCACGACCACCGCGCTGGGCGCCACGCTCGCCACCGAGCGGCAGGACAAGATCCTCGCCATCGACGCCAACCCCGACGCGGGCACCCTCGGCCGCCGGGTGCGGCGCGAGACCGGTGCGACCATCCGCGACCTGGTCCAGGCGATCCCGTACCTCAACTCCTACATGGACATCCGGCGGTTCACCTCGCAGGCGCCCTCCGGCCTGGAGATCATCGCCAACGACGTCGACCCGGCCGTGTCCACGACGTTCAACGACGAGGACTACCGGCGCGCCATCGACGTGCTCGGGCAGCAGTACCCGATCATCCTGACCGACTCCGGTACGGGTCTGCTGTACAGCGCGATGCGCGGCGTACTGGACCTCGCCGACCAGCTGATCATCATCTCGACCCCGTCGGTCGACGGCGCGAGCAGCGCGAGCACGACGCTGGACTGGTTGTCGGCGCACGGGTACGCGGACCTGGTCGCGCGGTCCATCACCGTCATCTCCGGGGTGCGCGAGACCGGCAAGATGATCAAGGTGGACGACATCGTCTCCCACTTCGAGACGCGGTGCCGCGGCGTGGTGGTCGTGCCCTTCGACGAGCACCTCTCGGCGGGCGCCGAGGTCGACCTCGACATGATGCGGCCGAAAGTACGTGAGGCGTACTTCTCGCTGGCCGCGATGGTGGCCGAGGACATCGCGCGCCATCAGCAGTCGCACGGCCTGTGGACGTCGGACGGCAACCCGCCCCCGGTCGCCGCACCGCCGCTCCCGGGCCAGTACCCGGGTCAGCCGGCACCCGGCCAGCCCGGCCAGGGACCGGTCCAGGGCGGGTTCCCGGGGCAGCCCGGTCCGGCACAACCCGCCCCAGGGCAGCACGCCCCCGGCGCGCCCGGAGGCTTCCCCGCCCAGGCACCGCACCACGGCGGGTTCCCGGGCCAGCCCGCACCGGCACAGCCCGGCCCGGCACAGCCCGGTCCGGGACAGCAGGCACCCGGCGCACCCGGCGGCTTCCCCGGTCAGCAGGTGCCCGGCCAGTACATCCCTGGACAGCACGCTCCAGGGCAACCGGCCCCCTCACAGCCCGCGCCCGGGCAGGCCGTTCCAGGCCAGTACCCCTCGGGCCCGCCCATCCCCGGGCAGTACGCCCCCGGCCCCCACGCGCCGGGGCAGTACCCGGCCGCCCAGCCCCCGGCGCCGGGACAGCCCTTCCCCGGTCAGTACCCTCCGGGCCCGCCCATCCCGGGGCAGTACGCCCCCGGGCAGCCCGGCCCCGATCAGGCGGCTGCCCAGGGCCCGCAGCCGCCGCAGGACGCCTACGGCTACCCCCAGCCCGTCTCCCCGCCGCAGCAGGGGCCCGGGCAGGCTCCGCCGCCTCAGCGGTAGGGGCGGGCGCGGTGACGGCACACGAGAAGACGGGGTCGGCCCCGCGCCCTGCGGGGCGCGGGGCCGACCCCGTCTTCGTCTTCGTCCGTCCGAGGGCTCAGCCCGCGTCGTGCTCCGCGACAAGCTCCCGGCAGCGCTTCACGTCCTCGGCCATCTGCTCCAGCAGCGCGTCCAGCGTCTCGAACCGCGCCTGGCCCCGGACGAACGCCAGGAAGTCCACGGCGACGTGCAGCCCGTACAGGTCGAGTCCGACCCGGTCGATGGCGTACGCCTCCACGGTCCGCTCGGTGCCGTCGAACTGCGGGTTCGTGCCCACGGAGATCGCCGCGGGCATCGCCTCCCCGCCCACGTGCAGCCAGCCGGCGTAGACGCCGTCCGCCGGGATCGCCGTGTGCGGGAGAGTCTCGACGTTGGCGGTCGGGAAGCCGAGGTCGCGGCCGCGCTGCGCGCCGCGCACCACGATCCCCTCGACCCGGTGCGGGCGCCCGAGGATCTCGTGCGCGCCCCCGAGGTCGCCCTCGGCGATCAGGCGCCGGGTCAGGGTGGAGGAGAACGGTTCGCCGCCGCCCGCCTCGCCCCGCTCGTAGAGGTCCACGATCTCGACCTCGAAGTCGTAGGTCTTGCCCTGCTGGGCCAGGAACTCCACGTCTCCGGCGGCCTTGTGACCGAACCGGAAGTTCGGGCCCTCGACCACGGCCTTGGCGCGCAGCCTGTCCACCAGGACCTTGACCACGAAGTCGGCCGGGGACAGCCGGGAGAACTCGGTGGTGAACGGGAGGATCAGCACCGCGTCCACACCGAGGCCGGCCATCAGTTCGGCACGCCGGTGGTGCGCGGCGAGCAGCGGAGGATGGCTGCCGGGGCGCACGACCTCACTGGGGTGCGGGTCGAAGGTGACGACGACCGAGGGGACGCCCAGCTCTCGGGCGCGGTCGACCGCGTGCCGGATGATCAGCTGGTGTCCGCGGTGGACTCCGTCGTACGACCCGATGGTGACGACGCTGCGTCCCCAGTCCTGGGGAATGTCCTCCAAGCCACGCCAGCGCTGCACTGTGACCGCTCCTCGTCGAACCTGTGTCCGTGTCTGCCTCGTTACGCAGGTCTAAGGGTGCCATGCCGGATGCCCTCGGCCCGCATCGGCATGGGCGGCTGTGATGTGCGGCACGTGGGGACGCGGTCGGCCCACTTCGGACGCGGCACCGGCCGGTGCGGGAGCCCTCGGCGCGGCGCGGAGGAGTGCGGGGACCGCTTCACGACGAACGCGCCCCCTTCCGCTCCCCTGGATCACTCCGAGCGCCTGCCCGTTGGAGTGAGGGAGGGAGAGGGGATGGATACACCTGACTGAGGGGGAACCGAGGGGGGACCGTGGAGCGGCGGCCCGGACACCATGTCCGTCGCTCCACGGGCGGGACTCAGCCGAACACGGCCAGGCTCTTCGCCTTGCCCTTGTGCTCCTCCGTCAGCGCGAGGAACCGGCCCTCGGGGTCGAAGACGGCCACCGGGCCGGCGCCCGCGTACTCGTCCGGCATCTCCAGGCGTACGCCGTTCAGGAGCAGACGGGCCCGCTTGGCGTCCACGTTCCAGCGCGGGAAGGCCGCGTCGGCGGCCTCGGCGATGGGCATCACGGTCAGGTTCTCCTGGAGCTGGTCCAGGGTGCGGGCGGACTCCAGCTTGTACGGGCCCACGCGGGTGCGCCGCAGCGCCGTGAGATGGCCGCCGACTCCCAGGTCCGCGCCCAGGTCGCGGGCCAGGGCCCGGATGTAGGTGCCGGAGGAGCAGACGACGGAGACCACCAGGTCCAGCACGGGGGTGCCGTCCTCGGCGACCGCGTCCCGGACGTCGTGGACCGCGAAGGAGGGGACCTTCACCGGCCGGGCCGGGATGTCGAACTCCTCGCCGTCGCGGGCGCGCTTGTAGGACCGCACGCCGTTGATCTTGATGGCGCTGACCTTGGACGGCACCTGGAGGATGTCGCCGGTCAGCTTGGCGACCCCGGCGTCGATGGCGTCACGGGTGACCCGGGAGGCGTCGGTGGACGACGTGATGCCCCCTTCGGCGTCGTCCGTGAGCGTGTTCTGCCCGAGCCGGACGGTTCCGACGTACTCCTTCTCCGTCAGGGCGAGGTGCCCGAGGAGCTTGGTGGCCTTCTCCACGCCGAGGACGAGGACGCCGGTCGCCATCGGGTCCAGGGTCCCGGCGTGCCCGACCCGCCGTGTCCGCGCGATCCCGCGCATCTTGGCCACGACGTCGTGGGAAGTGAAGCCCGACGGCTTGTCGACGATGACAAGGCCGTCGGGCGTGGTGTGGTGCTGGGTCATTCGGCGCTGTCGTCCGTCTCGTCGGTGGAGTCGGGCTTCCTGTACGGGTCGGCTTCACCGGCGTACGCGGCGCCCGTCGCCGTCTCGCGCACCTTCTCGTCGGAGGCGCGTGCCTTGTCGAGGAGGTCCTCGATGGTCTTCGCGGTGTCCGGGAGGGCGTCCGCGACGAAGGTGAGGGTCGGCGTGAACTTCACGCCCGCGGCACGGCCGACCTCGGAGCGCAGGATGCCCTTGGCGCTCTCCAGGCCCGCGGCCGCGGCCTTCCGTTCCTCGTCGTCCCCGTACACCGTGTAGAAGACGGTCGCCTCCCGCAGATCACCCGTCACCCGGGTGTCCGTGATGGTGACGTGCGAGCCGAGCCGCGGGTCCTTGATCCCGCGCTGCAGCTTCTGGGCCACCACCTCTCGGATGAGGTCCGCCAGCCTCTTCGCCCGCGCGTTGTCGGCCACTGGTCCGTCTCCCGTTCTTTCCTGTCTACGTTCTTCAAGCTTCAAGTGTCAGTCGTCGTCGCCGTGGAAACGCCGTCTGACGGACAGCAGCTCCACTTCGGGGCGGCCGGCCACGAGCCGCTCGCAGCGGTCCAGTACGTCGTTCACGTGCCCCGCGTCACCGGACACCACCGCGAGGCCGATGAGGGCCCGCCGATGGAGGTCCATGTGGTCCACCTCGGCCGCGCTCACCGCGTACTTGCGCTGGAGCTCGGCGACGATCGGGCGGATCACGGAGCGTTTCTCCTTGAGCGACCGTACGTCGCCCAGGAGGAGGTCGAAGGACAGAGTCCCCACGTACATGTGTGTCCGGATGACCCGCCGGTACGGGATCGACGCCCCGCCTCCGGTTGTGGGCGGGGACACGAAAACCGTACCCCGAACGCGGGAGCGGCTCGACGGGATTGTTTTCGCCGGTCGGCGTCCACCAGCCCCGTCACAGCAGCAGGCGGCCGGCCGGAGGGGACGAGGTCCCCTCCGGCCGGCCGTGAGCCGCCGCTGACTACACGCGCGGCTTCTCGCGCATCTCGTACGTCGCGATGACGTCGTCGACCTTGATGTCGTTGAAGTTGCCGAGGTTGATACCGCCCTCGAACCCTTCGCGGATCTCGGTGACGTCGTCCTTGAAGCGACGCAGGCCCTCGATGTTGAGGCTCTCCGCGATGACCTTGCCGTCGCGGATGAGGCGGGCCTTGGTGTTCCGCTTGACCTCTCCGGAGCGGATGAGGACACCGGCGATGTTGCCCAGCTTGGACGACTTGAAGACCTCGCGGATCTCCGCCGTACCGAGCTCGACCTCCTCGAACTCCGGCTTCAGCATGCCCTTCAGGGCCGCCTCGATCTCCTCGATCGCCTGGTAGATGACCGAGTAGTACCGGACGTCCACACCCTCGCGCTCGGCCATCTGCGCCGCGCGGCCTGCCGCACGGACGTTGAAGCCGATCACGATGGCGTCGGAGCCCATCGCCAGGTCGATGTCCGACTCCGTGACCGCACCGACGCCTCGGTGCAGGACGCGGATGTCGACCTCTTCGCCGACGTCCAGCTGGAGCAGGGAGGACTCCAGGGCCTCGACCGAACCAGAAGCGTCACCCTTGATGATCAGGTTCAGCTGCTGGACCTCGCCGGCCTTGAGCACCTTGTCCAGGTCCTCCAGCGACACACGGCGCGTGCGCTTGGCGAACGCGGCGTTGCGCTCACGGGCCGCACGCTTCTCCGCGATCTGGCGGGCCGTACGGTCCTCCTCGACCACGATGAAGTTGTCACCGGCACCCGGGACGTTGGTCAGACCCAGGACCTGGACCGGCGTCGACGGGCCTGCCTCGGCCACGTTGTTGCCGTTGTCGTCGAGCATCGCGCGGACACGGCCGTGGGCGTCGCCGACCACCATCGTGTCGCCGACCCGCAGGGTGCCTCGCTGGACGAGGACCGTCGCCACGGCACCACGGCCGCGGTCGAGACGGGACTCGATCGAGATGCCCTGCGCGTCCTGGTGCGGGTTGGCCCGCAGGTCCAGGGCGGCGTCGGCGGTCAGCACGACGGCCTCCAGGAGGCTGTCGATGTTCAGACCCTGCTTGGCGGAGATGTCGACGAACATCGTCTCGCCGCCGTACTCCTCGGCCACCAGGCCGTACTCGGTCAGCTGACCGCGCACCTTGGTCGGGTCCGCGCCCTCGACGTCGATCTTGTTGACCGCGACCACGATCGGCACGTCGGCCGCCTTGGCGTGGTTCAGCGCCTCGACCGTCTGCGGCATCACACCGTCGTTGGCCGCCACCACGAGGATCGCGATGTCGGTCGACTTCGCACCACGGGCACGCATGGCGGTGAACGCCTCGTGACCCGGGGTGTCGATGAAGGTGATCTTCCGGTCGTCGCCGTTGACCTCGGTCGCGACCTGGTAGGCACCGATGTGCTGGGTGATGCCACCGGCCTCGCCCGCGATGACGTTCGTCTTGCGGATGGCGTCGAGCAGGCGGGTCTTACCGTGGTCGACGTGACCCATGACGGTCACGACCGGCGGACGGACGACCAGGTCCTCCTCGGAGCCCTCGTCCTCACCGAACTCGAGGTCGAAGGACTCCAGAAGCTCGCGGTCCTCCTCCTCGGGGCTGACGATCTGAATCGTGTAGTTCATCTCGCCGGCGAGGAGCAGCAGCGTCTCGTCGGAGACGGACTGCGTGGCCGTGACCATCTCGCCGAGGTTCATCATGACCGCGACGAGCGACGCCGGGTTGGCGTTGATCTTCTCCGCGAAGTCGGTGAGCGACGCACCGCGCGACAGGCGAATGCTCTCGCCGTTGCCGCGAGGCAGCATCACGCCGCCGACCGACGGGGCCTGCATGGCCTCGTACTCCTGACGGCGCTGCCGCTTCGACTTGCGGCCACGACGCGCCGGACCGCCGGGACGGCCGAACGCACCCTGCGTGCCACCACGGCCGCCCGGACCACCGGGACGTCCGCCGAAGCCGGGACGGCCACCGCCGCCACCGCCGAAGCCGCCGCCACCACCGGGGGCGCCGCCACCGGGACGACCGGCGAAACCGCCGCCGCCACCCGGACGACCGCCGCCGCCACCGGGACGACCGGCGAAACCGCCGCCGCCACCGGGACGACCCGGACCGCCGGGACGACCGGCACCGGCCGGGCCGCGACCGCCGCCACCGGGGCCGGGACGCGGGCCGGCAGCGGGACGCTGCGGCATCATGCCGGGGTTCGGACGGGGACCCGCGGGACCACCGCCGGGACGCGGACCGCCCTGCGGGCGAGGCATGCCGCCCGGGGTCGGCCGAGCGCCACCGGGAGCCTGCGGGCGGGGACCGCCGGGACCGCCCTGCGGACGGGGACCACCGGGACCGCCCTGGCCCGCGCCCTGCGGACGCGGGGCACCCGGGGCACCAGGGCCGCCGGGACGCGGAGCGCCACCGGGACGGGGCGTCTGCGGGCGCGCCATGCCGGTGGAGCCGCCGGAGGTGAAGGGGTTGTTGCCCGGACGGGGACCGGCCTGACGGCCACCCGGACGCGCGCCGGCAGCCCCGGGACGGGGACCGCCGGGACGCTGGGCACCGCCACCGGGGCGGGCGTCGCCCTGGCCCTGGCCCTGACCCTGACCGGCGGGACGACCACCGGGCTTCGGGGCACCGGCACCCGGACGGGCGCCCGGACGCGGACCCGCTGCGGGGCGCTCCGTGGGACGCTCGGCGGCCGGAGGGGCCGGCGGGGCCGTGAACTCGGGCGTGCCGGGAGCCGGGGACGCCGGGGCGGGCCGCGGCGCGGGCTTCGGGCCCGGCGTCGGGCGCGGACCCGGGGTCGCCGGAGCCGCGGGGCGCTCGGCCGGGGCGGCCGGAGGCTCTGCGGGAGCCGCAGGCCGCTCGGCGGCCGGAGGCTTGGGCGCGGCCGGGCGCGGGGCAGCGGGACGCGCGGCCTGCGCGCCCTGCCCGGCCGGCTTTGCCGGGGATGCCTTGCGGGCGGCGGGCTTGGCGCCTCCACCCTGCTGCAAAGCGTCGGTCAGCTTACGTACTACGGGCGCCTCGATCGTCGAGGACGCCGAACGGACGAATTCACCGAGTTCCTGGAGCTTGGCCATGACGACCTTGCTCTCCACACCGAACTCCTTGGCGAGCTCGTATACCCGGACCTTAGCCACTTCGCTCCTTTTAGGTCCGGGTTGCGGCCGGACCGTCGCTACTTCATGGGCGTACTCATCGCGTACTCATCGAGTGCTCATCGCAATCTCGACCTACTTCCGACTCGCGAGGTACCAGGGCCGCACGGGGCTCCGCGCGACGCGTTTTACGGTGTTGCCTGCCGGCAACCTTCCGCCTGCTCGACGAACCGGCGCAACGCCTTTACGTCGAGCGCACCCGGGACGCGAAGCGCCCTGGGGAACGCCCGGCGGCGTACCGCCAGGTCGAGACAGGTCGAGACGGGATGCAGATACGCACCCCGGCCGGGCAGCGTACCGCGAGGATCGGGGACGCACGCGTCCTCGATCGCCACGATGCGCAGCAGTTCGACCTTGGCCGCTCGCTCCCGGCACCCCACACAGGTGCGTTCAGGGCATGCGCGGGCATGCGTCCGGCCAGACACGGCTAAGTCTACCTCCCCGCGCCGACCTCACCCCTTTGGGGCAAGAATCGAACACTTGCTGCGCAAAAACTGTCGCGATCTCGCCGGAGCCACCGCCCCGGCGAGATCCACGGGCTCCGTCCGGCAGGGGCTCAGTCCTGCCGCTCCGCGGGCTGCTCGGTGTCGGGCCGGATGTCGATCCGCCAACCGGTCAGCCGGGCCGCGAGGCGGGCGTTCTGCCCTTCCTTGCCGATCGCCAGGGAGAGCTGGTAGTCGGGGACCGTCACCCGCGCCGAGCGGGCGGCGAGGTCCACCACCTCGACCTTGGAGACACGGGCCGGGGAGAGCGCGTTCGCGACCATCTCGGCCGGGTCGTCCGACCAGTCCACGATGTCGATCTTCTCGCCGTTGAGCTCACCCATGACGTTGCGCACCCGGCCGCCCATCGGGCCGATGCAGGCGCCCTTGGCGTTCAGACCCGATCGGGTGGACCGCACCGCGATCTTCGTACGGTGACCGGCCTCGCGGGCGATGGCGGCGATCTCGACGGAACCGTCGGCGATCTCCGGCACCTCCAGGGCGAACAGCTTCTTCACCAGATTGGGGTGGGTACGCGAAAGAGTGACGGACGGACCGCGCACACCCTTCGCCACCCGAACGACGTACGAACGGATCCGCTTCCCGTGCTCGTAGGCCTCGCCCGGGACCTGCTCCTGCACCGGCAGGATGGCCTCCAGCTTGCCGATGTCCACGAGCACGTTCTTCGGGTCGCGGCCCTGCTGGACCACACCGGTGACGATGTCGCCCTCCCGGCCCGCGTACTCGCCGAGCGTCGCGTCGTCCTCGGCGTCCCGCAGGCGCTGCAGGATGACCTGCTTGGCGGTGGTGGCGGCGATCCGCCCGAAGCCCGACGGCGTGTCGTCGAACTCGCGCGCTTCCTGCCCCTCCTCCAGGTCCTCGGGGTCCTCCTTCGCCCACACGGTCACATGGCCGGTCTGCCGGTTGAGCTCCACGCGCGCGTGACGGCGGCTTCCCTCGGTGCGGTGGTAGGCGATGAGGAGGGCCGACTCGATCGCCTCGACCAGCAGGTCGAAGGAGATCTCCTTCTCCCGCACCAAGCCCCTCAGGGCACTCATGTCGATGTCCACGGCTACGCCTCCTCTTCCTTCGTGTCGTTCTTGTCCTTGCGGCCGAACTCGACCTGGACCCGCGCCCTGGCGACGTCCTGGAACGCGAGTCTGCGCGCGGTGGGCTTGCGGCCCTTGACACCGGGCACCTCCAGGTCGACGCCCTCGTCGTCGACCTCGATGATCCTGGCGACCAGTTCGTCGCCCCCGGCGACCTCGAACCGCACCAGCCGGCCCGTGGCCCGTACGTAGTGCCGGTGATCCGTCAGGAGGCGCTCCGCGCCCGGGGTTCCGACCTCGAGGGTGTACTCCCCCTCGCCCATCGCGTCGCTCTCGTCGAGCGTCGCCGAGAGCGCGCGGCTCACATCGGCGATCTGGTCCAGGTCGGCCCCGGTGTCGGAGTCGACGACGACGCGCAGCACCTTCTTGCGTCCGACGGAGTCCACCGCGATCTCTTCGAGATCGAGTCCCTGGGAGGTGACGAGCGGTTCCAGCAGCTCTCGCAGCCTCTCGCTCTGGGTGGTGCTCATCCGGGTGACTCCTCGGCCGCGTGTGCTGTTGTGGGATGGGTCGTGTGTCACGGGAAAGGGTATCCGGTCCCGGGGGGTGTTGCCGTCCACGTCGGCGGGAGGGGGATCGCGGACGGTTCGGACGAGCCGGTGGCGAGTGCCGGAGCACCGCGCGGGTACGGTGATCACGGGCGACTCGCCCATCCGTTCGTCACCTGGCCATTCGAGGACGTCTGCCGTGTCGTTCCCCCCGCACCCGCGCCTCCTTCCGCGCAGAAGGAGCGTGCTCGCCTCGGCCGCGGCCGCCACCCTGCTCGCGGGCTGCTCCGGCGGCTCGGACCGGGCCGTCCGGGGCGGCGGCTCCACCGCCGAGGCCCGGGCCCGCGCGCACGCGGCGGGCGAGAGCGCCGCGCTCGCGGAGCGGTACACGGCCGTCCTCGCCGCACATCCCCAGCTGGCGGCGCGTCTTGGGCCGCTGCGGGCCGAAGTCGTCCAGCACGTACAGGCGTTCGGCGGCACGATCGGCGCGTCGGGTTCGCCGTCGGGAGCGGCCGGGTCGAAGGCACCGTCCCCGAAGCCGTCCGCCTCGCGGGTGCCCTCGGGTCCCCCGGGGCCGCCCGCCCCGGCCTCCGCGTCCGGTTCGGCACCGGCCTCCCCCGGCGTGCCGGCCCCTGCCTCGCCCGTCCCCGGGGACCCCAAGGCCGCGCTCGCGGATCTGGCGTCCGCCGAACGGGCCCTGTCCGACCGGCGGGCCAAGGCGCTGCTGGACATGCCGGGCGAGCTGGCCCGGCTGATGGCCTCCGTGGCCGCGGCCGGAGCCGCCCACGGCTATCTGCTGACGGAGGGCGGGACATGACCGGCGCGCCGAAGGCCGAGAGCGCCGAGCTCACCGCCCTGCGGGCCGCCCTGCGCGCCGAGCACGCGGCGGTGTACGGATACGGTGTCGTCGGCGGGCGGATCCAGCAGAGCCTGCGTTCGCAGGCCCGGGACGCCTACGACGCCCACCGCGCGCGACGGGACGACCTGACCCGGTCGGTGCGGGACCTGGGCGGCACGCCGGACGCCGCCGCCCCGGGATACGCGCTGCCGTTCCCGGTCTCGGACTCCGCCGCGGCGATCGAGCTCGCCGCCGAACTGGAGCTGCGGGTGGCCGCCGCCTACTCCGACCTCGTACGGGCCACGACGGGCACCAGACGCGGAGCGGCGGCCGCCGCGCTGCGGGAGGCGGCGGTGCGGGCGGTGCGGTGGAACGGCGGGAGCGTAGCCTTCCCGGGTCTCGCCGAGCGGGCGGTGGCCGTCCCCACCGCCTCGGTCGAACCGTGGGACTGAGGCGTGCGCGCGGAGCGTGTGCGCGCCGCACCGATCAGGACACCTGGAAGGGAGCATCTCACGCATGGCTTTCGAACCGCCGCGGCGTCTGGTGCGGTCACTCGGCGAGACGCAGCCGGCCGGTGGCGCCGCGTGGCTGGACCAGGTCGTCCAACTGGCCCGACAAGCCGTGGAATCGCGTGAGTTGACCGTGGAGCGGGTGCAGGCGCCCGGTGGCCGCAGCAGCCTGGTGGTGCTGGTGCGGCGGGCCGACGGCACGCCCGCCGTGCTGAAGCTGGCCCCGCCGAGGGCCCGCCCCGAGGGCGAGTGCGCGGCCCTCGCCCACTGGGGCGGGTCCGGTGCCGTACGCCTGCTGGACGCGGATCCCGGGCAGGGTGTCCTGCTGCTGGAGCGGCTGCACCCGGAGATGTCGGTCCGCTCGCTGCCCGAGGCCAAGGCCCTGCTGGAGGCGGCCGGAACGCTGCGCCGGCTGTGGGTCGAGCCGCCGGCCGGCCACCGCTTCGAGACGGTGGCCGAACGCACGGAGCGGCAGGCTCGTGCGATGCGGGCGAGCGCTCAGGCGCGTGCGGAGGTGGCACCGCTGGTCGAGACGGCGCTCGCGGCCCGCGAGGAGATGCTGACCGCCCCACCGGACGAACGGCTGCTGCACGGAACCTTCCGGCAGAGCAAGGTGCTGGCCGGGGAGCGGATGCCCTGGCTCGCGGTGGGCCCGGACCCCGTGGTCGGCGAGTGCGCCTTCGACCTGGCACGCCTGGTGCGCGATCGGGTGGAGGACCTGATCGCCTCTCCGTCGGGCGCGTCGATCACCAGACGCCGGGTGAAGCGGCTGGCTGAGTCCCTGGACCTGGACCAGGAACGGCTGCGCGGCTGGACCCTGTTCCGGGCGGTGGAGTCGGGCGTGCGCGCACACCGGGTCGGACGTGAACAGGACGCCGAACTGCTGCTGGAGTTCGCGAGCTGGCTGTAGCGCTCCCCCGGGCTGGCCGGGTACGGCGACGGCCGCCGGGCTCCCCGTGGGGAATCCGGCGGCCGTCGCCGTGTCAGGCCGCTGTCAGGCCGTGAGGCGGGCGATCGCCTCGTCCACCGTCAGTTCCTCGCGCTCGCCCGTCCTGCGGTCCTTCAGTTCGAGGACGCCCTCGCCGGAGCGGCGGCCCGCCACGAGGATCTGCGGCACACCGATCAGCTCGGCGTCCGTGAACTTCACGCCCGGCGAGACGCCGGCCCGGTCGTCCACCAGGACGCGCACGCCCGCCGCGCCCAGCTTCTGGGCGACGTCGAGGGCCACCTCCGTCTGGAGGGCCTTTCCGGCGGCCACCACGTGCACGTCGGCCGGGGCGACCTCCTTGGGCCAGCACAGCCCCTGCTCGTCCGCCGTCTGCTCGGCGAGCGCGGCCACCGCGCGGGACACGCCGATGCCGTAGGAACCCATGGTCACGCGGACCGGCTTGCCGTTCTGCCCGAGGACGTCGAGCTTGAGGGCGTCGGCGTACTTGCGGCCGAGCTGGAAGATGTGGCCGATCTCGATGGCGCGGTCCAGCACCAGCCCGGTGCCGCACCGGGGGCAGGGGTCGCCCTCCTGCACCACCACGACGTCCACGTACGCCTCGGGCTCGAAGTCGCGGCCGGCGACCACGTTCTTCGCGTGCATGCCCTCCTTGTTGGCGCCGGTGATCCAGGAGGTGCCGGGGGCCACGCGCGGGTCGGCGATGTAGCGGACCTTCTCCAGGCCCTGCGGGCCGACATAGCCGCGGACCAGGTCGGGCCGGCTGATGAAGTCGTCGACGGTGACCAGTTCGACGGCGGCCGGGGCGAAGTGCGCCTCGACCTTGCCCATGTCGACCTCGCGGTCACCGGGAACGCCGACGGCGACGATCTCGCCGTCGACCTTCACCAGCAGGTTCTTCAGGGTGGCGGCGGCGGGCACGCCGAGCGAGGCCGCGAGGGTCTCGATGGTGGGGGTGTTCGGGGTCGGGATCTCCTCCAGCGCGGGCACGCCGGAGGCGTCGACGGACGTCAGCTCGTAGGTGATCGCCTCGGTGTTGGCGGCGAAGTCGCAGCTGGGGCAGTCGGCGAAGGTGTCCTCGCCCGCGCCGGCCGGTGCGAGGAACTCCTCCGACTTGGAGCCGCCCATCGCGCCGGCGGTCGCGGCGCAGATCCGGTAGTCGAGGCCGAGCCGCTCGAAGACCCGCTGGTATGCCTGGCGGTGCAGGGCGTAGGAGCGGGCGAGGCCCTCGTCCTCGGTGTCGAAGGAGTACGAGTCCTTCATGAGGAACTCGCGTCCGCGCAGGATGCCCGCGCGCGGCCGGGCCTCGTCCCGGAACTTGGTCTGGATCTGGTAGAGGATCACCGGCAGGTCCTTGTAGGAGGACGCCTGGTCCTTCACCAGAAGGGTGAAGATCTCCTCGTGGGTCGGGCCCAGCAGGTAGTCGCCGCCCCTGCGGTCCTTGAGGCGGAACAGCTCGGCGCCGTACTCGTCCCAGCGGCCGGTCGCCTCGTACGGCTCACGCGGCAGCAGGGCGGGGAGCAGCACTTCCTGCGCTCCGATCGCGTCCATCTCCTCGCGGACGATCCGCTCCACGTTGGCGAGGACCTTCTTGCCGAGCGGCAGCCAGGTCCACACGCCGGCGGCGGTACGGCGCACGTAGCCGGCCCGGACCAGCAGCTTGTGGCTGAGGACTTCCGCGTCCGCCGGGTCGTCGCGCAGCGTCTTCGCCATCAACTGGGACATGCGCTGGACCGGTGCGTTCGCCATGTTTTTCGACTCCTGCTGCGAAAAGGTGATGGCTAGGAGGTTAGCGGGGGTCCCGGCGCGGGCGGTAATCGGTTATCGCCGCAGGAGTGGCAGGGGGGCGCCCATCACGGCGTACGGCTTGGGGGCGCTCGGGAAGAGGACCCTCTGCGCCAGGTCGGTGTAGCCCAGCGAGCGGTACAGGCCGCGGGCCGGGCTCTCGGTGTCGATCGCCGACAGGATGGAGCGCGGCTGTGCGGCGCCGTCGGTGATGTCGGTGATCAGTGCGCGGCCGATGCCCCGGTTCTGGTGGCGGGGGTGGACGTGCAGTTCGGTGATCACGAAGGAGTCGTCGAGCCAGGCGTCGTTGCCCCTCAGCCGCAGGTAGGGCTGGACGACGGTGGACCACCAGTGCGTGCGGTCGTTCGGCATGCCGTAGACGAATCCGACGAGCCGCCCCTCGGCCGTGGTGGCCCCGAGGGCGCGGGCTCCGGGGTAGTTCATGTGCCGCAGCACGATCTGGCGCCGTACCGCGACCTCTTCCGCGCCCAGTCCGAACGCCAGGGCCTGTACGTCGAGGGCCTCGTCCACGCGGGCGGGCAGGTCCAGTGGGCCGATCACCACATCGTCGGAGGTGCGGTGACCGTGACCGGGGAAACGCGGCATGTCCGGAGCCTACAGCCGCTCGCCGTGCCCGGCCCGGGTGTGCCGGGAACCGCGGCTAGAACAGCACGCTCATGAACGCGCCGACTTCCCGGAAGCCCACCCTCTGGTACGTCCGCCGGGCGGCGATGTTGAAGTCGTTGACGTACAGGCTGACGACCGGGGCCACGTCGGCGAGCGCGTAGCGCAGTACCGCCGCCATGCCGGGGGCGGCGAGGCCTCGGCCGCGGTACTCGGGTGCGATCCAGACGCCCTGGATCTGGCAGGCCTGCGAGGTCGCCGCGCCGATCTCCGCCTTGAAGACGACCTTGCCGTCCGCGTCGACGCGGGCGAAGGAGCGTCCCGCGCCGACGAGTTCGGCGACCCGGGCCTGGTAGAGCAGCCCGCCGTCGCCCGCCATGGGTGAGACGCCGACCTCCTCGGTGAACATCGCCACGCACGCCGGCATGATCGTCTCCAACTCGTCCTTGCGGACGCGGCGGACGTAGGGGTCCGGGGCGATGTCGGCGGGCATGTGGTCGGTGACCATGAGCGGCTGGCGGGTGCGCACCTCCCGGGCCGGGCCCCAGGTGGGCTCCAGCAGGCGCCACAGCTGGGAGGTGGCCTCGGCGGGGCCGACGATGGAGGAGCAGCGGCGGCCACCGCGCCGGGCGCGGTCGGCGAAGCCTCGTACGGCGCGGGGTCCGGCGCAGATCGGGACCAGGTTGGCTCCGGCGTAGCACAGTGAGGTGAGCGCGCCGTCCTCGTACCAGCCCCACATCTCGCCGCCGAGGCGCCAGGGGTCGAGTCCCGCGACCTGGACCCGCGATGTCACGAACGCGTTCGCGACCGGCTCGCGGTCGAGGACGGCGAGCGCGGCGTCCAGGTCACTCGGTTCGAGCACCCTGGTGGTGGTCTGCGTCAACAAGTGCGGGAGCCTCACCCTGGGATCTGCTGATCTCCGCACTGTACCTGGCGTGTCACGGCGGCGCCGCTCGGTGGCGTTCGGTGAGCGAACCGTCACAGGGCCGCCGCGCCGCCCGGTTCGGGGGCCGCGGGCGCCTGGTGGATCAGTCGGCGATCGAGACCGAGGGCTCGCCGGAGGCGACGCCGTCCTTCTGCATCTGTTCGGCGATCTTCATCGCCTCCTCGATCAGGGTCTCCACGATCTTCGACTCGGGCACCGTCTTGATGACCTCGCCCTTCACGAAGATCT
>NZ_JBEZHK010000051.1:0-23397 GCF_040650555.1 Streptomyces sp. NPDC048664
CCTCCTCCACTTCGAGGAGGTCCAGGAGGGCCTTGTTGCCTTCGTCGTGTTCGTGCTCGCCGTGCTCGACCTCTTCGTCGTCGATGTCCTTGTACGTCTTCAGCGCGGGGTAGACCTTGGCCTCCTCGGCCAGCGCGTGCGCGATCAGCAGATCCGCGAACTCTCGGAGCGCGGCGGCGCGGTCGGCTTCGACACTGCGCATCAGGTGGAACAGGTCCTCCATACGCCGGTGGTCCTGGAGGATGAGTTCGACGACGTCCTTGTTCTCGGCCATGGCTGGTCACCACTTTCATGTGAAGGGTCGGGGGCATTACCCCTTACCCTCCCAGCCGCGTTGATGACTCCCCGTTTACGTGGCCAGGACACCACTTCGGTGCCCCATCCGGTCGGGATCCTCCTCCTGCCTCACGCGGAGGAGGAGGGCGAAGGCGAGGTGTCTGAGGTGGGGGCGGAGTTCGGTAGGTCGTCGAGCCGGGCCGCATCGTCGGGGTGGGTAGTGGTGAGACGCAGCCGGGTGGCGCTGAGAGGACAGGTGAGTTCGGCGGGGTCGCCGAGTCCATCGCGCTCGCACCTCTGATTCGATCGCGCATCCAGGACGACTCGTCGCCTACCAGGGGACGACGCCCTCGTCGTTGAAGAACGCGCCGGACGGGCCGTCGTCCGGCAGCGTGGCGAGCCGGATCGCCGTGGCCGCGCCCTGCTCCGGGGTGCGGTTCCCGAAGAATCCGGTGAAGTCGGTCGCGCACAGGCCGGGGCAGGCGGCGTTGATCAGGATGCCCGTGCCGGCGAACTGCCGGGCGTACTGCACGGTCACGGCGTTCAGGAACGCCTTCGACGGCGCGTAGGCCGCCATGATCGCTCCGAGCTCGATATCCGGGTCGGCCTGCCGGGTGATGGAGCCGAGGCTGCTGGAGATGTTGACGATGCGCGGCGAGGACGAGCGGCGCAGCAGCGGGAGCATTGCGTTCGTCACCCGGATGACGCCGATGACGTTGGTCTCCAGGACCGTGCGGACCAGGTCGAGGTCGAGGGTCGTCGGATCCTGCACCCAGCCCGGACCCATCTCTCCGGAGACGCCCGCGTTGTTGACCAGCACGTCCAGCCGTCCGGCCTCACGTTCGATCAGCTCCGCGGCGTCGGCGACGCTCTGGTCGCCGGTCACCTCCAGCGGCACGCCGAACGCCTCGGCCCCGGCGGCGCGCAGCTTCTCGACGGCGCTCTCGAGCCGGGCCGCGTCGCGCGCTCCAACGGCCACGCGGTAGCCGAGGGCTCCGAGCCCGGAGGCGATCGCGTAGCCGATTCCCTTGTTCGCACCGGTGACCAGCGCGATCTTCGTTTCGCTCATGCCGTCCATGCTCGCTCCCAGGTGAACGCATCGGCCAACACCGATCGGGTTCCCTGTGATACCTAGTAGGTATCACAGGGGTACGCTGTCACGGTGGACATCCTGGAGACTCGCGAGCTGAAGTACTTCGTGGCCGTCGCCGAGGAGCTGCACTTCGGCCGGGCCGCCGAACGCCTGGGCATGGCCCAGCCACCGCTGTCGCGGGCGATCCAGCAGCTCGAACGGCGTCTCGGCGTCCGCCTCCTGGAACGCAACCGCCGCGGAGTCGCGCTGACCGATTCCGGAGAGGTGCTGCTGCACGAGGGCCGCGCGACGCTCGACGCGGCCACCGCCGCCGCACGCCGCACCCGCCGCGCAGGAGGAACGGACAACCTGAGCGGTGAGCGTACGCGTCTGGTGCTGGCGGTGAAGACCGCCGCGGCTCACGAACTCCTGCAAAGGCTCCTCGACGCCTACGCGGCCGAGCCCGACGCCGCCGAGGTCGAGGTCCTGCAGTGCGGCATGTGCGACCAGGAGGCACGGCTGCGCGACGGCAGCGCCGACGTCGCGCTCATGCACGTGCCGTTCAACTCCCTCGCAGGGTTCGACAGCGAGGAGCTCATGACCGAGAACCAGTTCGCCGTTCTGCCCGCCGGCCACCCCCTGGCCGCGCGCAAGACCTTGTCTCTGGCCGACATCGGCAACGTCCCAGACCTTCCACCGGCGCGTTGGCCCCGTCACGGCGTCTACGCGCCCGGCCCCGGTCCCGAGATCCGCGATCAGACGCAGTTGGCGCAACTGGTCGCCCTGGGACGCACCGTCGCCGTCGTGCCGGATTCCGCGCGCGCCTGGCTGTGGTCCGAGCACGCCGCCGTCCCCCTGACCGACGCGCCCCCTGTCGTCACCCACATCGCCTGGCCCGCGCACAGCCGCTCACCAGCCCTGGCCGGCCTGGTCAGGACCGCCGTGCAGCTCGCGTCCTCCCGATAGCCGTCGGTGGGAGCGGACGGTTCCTACCACCTGGCGCGAAGCCTGGTCAGGCCGCACTGGTCTCCTCGCGTTTCGACGAGCACGCCTGTGTCGAAGCGAGCCCCGGCCCGAACGAGGGCGACCGGGTGGGGTGCGTTGACGGCGCGCCGGCGGTCCCGGGTGGACTCGATGAGCTTGAACGCCATGGCCAGGGCGGCCGGGCGGGACCCAGCGCCGCGGGTGACGACCTCGTTTGCCATCTTCTCCCGGGCTCTGCGCGACTGACCCGTGACAGCGAACCTGGACCGATGGCCATCGAAGGTGGACCGGTCACCGAATCCGCCGCCGGCTGGATCGGCCGACAGGTCGGGTTCCGGGTGGGGCAGTCGGAGGGAATGGGCCCTTGGCCCCGTGTGGAGTGCTTCCGAACGGATATCCATATGCCGCCGGTCGCCCGCAGAGAGCGACCGGCGGGCAGCCCTGGCGGAACCCCCGTCCGGCCCTCCACAGCATCATCCACAGCAAAGGACGCACATCGTGGGCATCATCGCCTGGATTCTCATCGGCCTCATCGCGGGTGCCATCGCCAAGGCACTCACCCCCGGCAAGGACCCGGGCGGCTGCCTCGTCACGATGCTCATCGGCATCGTCGGCGGTCTGCTCGGCGGCTGGCTCGGCAAGGTGATCTTCGGCGTGCACTCCATCAACGGCTTCTTCCACCTCTCGACGTGGGTCGCCGCGATCGTCGGATCGGTGATCGTGCTCCTGCTGTACCGCCTCTTCACCGGTCAGCGTTCACGCTGACCGCGACCGGCGACCTCCGCCGGGCCTTCGTGTTCGAACGGGCGGATCGCCAAGACCGAGCACCTGCTGCGCGTGCTCGACCCGGTGGACGGCGCCTACCGCAGGCAGATGAACCGGCAGCTCACCATCCACCAGGCGTACCGCGACGACATGGACGACCAGCTCGGCGTGCGGGGCTGGCGCGGCGGTCCGCCGGCCTTCGCTTCAGCGACCGGCGGCGGCCGGGGCGGTCGCGCGGACCGGGGTGTCGTGCAGGCTCAGGTCCAGGTGACCGCGACCGTCTGGACGGCTGCCAGATGTGTCGATGCGGATCATCGGCCCCGGTCGCGGTGGGCGGCGACGCGGACGCGGGTTCCGCAACGGGTCGAGCAGTAGCGCTGCGGGGTGCGGCGGCCCGTGTCGATGAAGTCGCGGCCGCATCCAGGGGCGGCGCAGCGGCCCCATGCGCAGTAGCCGCGTTCGCTGAGCCAGACCGAGGTGGTGGCCTTGCCCACTCGAAGGAGCCTCGATGGCCGAATCGCACACGCCCGTACTGGTCGTCGGGGGCGGACCCGTCGGGCTGGCCCTGTCCTGCTTGCTCTCGGATCAGGGCGTGAACCACATGCTGATCGAGTCCCACCCCGGCACCTCCCGCCACCCCAAGGCCCGGGGCGTCTCGGCCCGGTCCATGGAGATCTTCCGGCGGCTCGGGCTGGAGAAGGAGGTCCGCGCGGCGGGGCTGCCGGCCGAGCAGGTCCGTTTCTACCGGGGCCGTGACCTCGTGGACCCCGACTACGTCCGCAACGGTCTCGCCCAGGAGCCCGGCGAGGGCCCCGAGCCGTCGCCCGGCCTCATCTGCCCCCAGGACGCCCTGGAGCCGCTGCTGCTGCGCCGCGCCGCAGAACGGGCCGGCTCCCGTATCCGGTTCGCCGCCCGTCTGGTCTCCTTCGAGGACGACGGCCTCGGCGTACGAGCTGTCGTCGAGGACCGGGCCACGGGCCGTCTGGACCACCTGAGGGCGGACTGGCTCGTCGGCTGCGACGGCGCCGCGAGCACCGTCCGCAGACCCGACGACCCTTCCGGCCCTCGTACGGCGCGTACTCGCGGACCGGTGACTCCCGCCGGAACGGCGCGTCCAGTCAACCCGCGCAGTCCGGGTGTTCACGACGGCCCGAATCCCATCGGATCGCAGCCCACCGCCTGACAGGACCTCGTCCTGGACAAGGCCGGGATCGAGGACCCGGTCGCCTTCGAGGATGACCCGGGCACCTCCAGCCGCCTGCACCCTCGTCAGCGCCCAGAGTTCGGCGAACCGCTCACCTACGCACGGCCGGGCGACACCGTGCACATCTCCGAGATGTTCCGCCTCGTACGCGGCAACCAGCACATCCTCGACGTGCTCGACGTCCTGCACCGCGACCGTCTCGCCCTGCGCGCCGCCGAGGCAAAGGGCGGCCGCCGCCCCGCCGAGGCAAAGGGCGGCCGCCGCCCCGCCGAGGCAAAGGGCGGCCGCCGCCCCGCCGTGGCGGCCGATGACGTGCGCACCGCGTACCTGGAAGGACGCTCCATCGCCGCTCGCGCCCGCGACCACGGCGTCAGCCGCGGCGCGATCCGCACCGCCGTCGCCGACCTCCGGCCCGACCACACCGCCATCGAGGCGGAGGCTCCCGCGCCGGAGCCGCCGGTCACCCTCGAGGGGCCGCCACCGAGGCGCCGCAGCGTGCTGACGGTCTGGCACTGGACGCCCGGCATGCCGAAGCCCGCGCCTTGGCTCCTTGGGCTGTTCGCCACGGAGGCCGGCGCGGTCAGGAGGTCGTGCCCGTCTCCCCGCCAGGAGCGTTGTTGTCGGATGTGCGGGGTACGCACCACCATGCGAGACCTGCGGCGGTCAGGTAGGCGAGTGCGCCGATGGCCATGCTGACGCGGAGTCCCTGACCGTAGGTGGTGGCGGTGGCGAGCAGGGTGCCGCCGAGTGCCACGCCGGTGGCGCTGCCGATCTGGCGGGTGGTGTTGAAGAGGGCGGAAGCGGTTCCCGAATACGCGGGAGGTGCGGCACCCATCACCGTGGAGGTTGTGCCGGTGAGGGCGAAGGAGGTGCCGAATCCTGCTGCCATCATGGGGGCGATGAGCAGCGCGTAGGCAGGGTGGGCTCCGGCTGCGGTCCAGCCGGCCAGGCCCGTGGCGGCCAGGAGCATGCCGGTGATCACCAGGGGCCGGTCTCCGGTACGGCGGGCCAGCCGTCCGGACAGGACGGAGGCGAACATCGTCATCGTCACGGCAGGGAGCAGTGCCGCCCCGGTGTCGAGTGCGCTGAAGCCGCGCTGGTGCTCGAAGTACAGGCTGGCGGTGAAGACCATGGCGTAGAAGCCGAAGTTGAACAGCAGGCCGATGACGGCGCCGCCGACCAGAGCACGTGAGCGCAGCAGGCTCGGCGGCACGGCGGGAGAGCCGACCAGCCGTTCTCGGACCACGAACGCGACGGTTGCCAGCACGGACAGGCTCACCCCGGTGAGGACCGCCGGAGCGGTCCACCCGCGTCGTCCGGCCTCGTTGAGTGCGGCCGTCAGCAAGGCCACCGCCGTCACGACCGCGCACTGCGCGGGCCGGTCGACGGCACGGGAGGCCAGCCGGGGGGAAGACTCCACATGACGCAGCGTCAGTACGAGGCACGCGATGCCGACGGGCAGGTTGATCAGGAACACCCACCGCCAGCCCGCGGTGGAGACCAGCAGCCCGCCCAGCAGCGGCCCGGCGGAGGCCGCGACGCCGGCCACGGACCCCCACAGGCCGAACGCCCGCGAACGAGCAGCCGGCACCGGATACGCCTGCTCGAGCAGGGCCAGCGAACCGGGCACGATCAACGCCGCCCCCAGTCCTTCCACCAGGCGGGCCGCGGTCAGGAAAGGAGCGTTCGGCGCGAGAGCGCAGGCGGCGGAGGATGCCGTGAACACGACCACGCCCGCGCAGAAGACCCGGCGATTGCCCCACTGGTCACCCAGGGCGCCGCCCAGCAGCAGGAAACCGGCGAAGACCAGGGTGTATCCGTCGGCGATCCACTGGATGCCCGTGACGGAAGCCGACATCTCCCGGCCGATCACCGGCACCGCGACGCTGATGACCGTCACGTCCAGGATCACCATGAAGTACCCGGCGCATACGGCAAGCAGCGGAACCAAGGACCGCGCCCCGTTCCGCCTGCTTGGTCGACCAGAGGAGGCGGATGCTCCGCCGGCCGGCTCCGCGAACGCCATGTCCTCAACTCCGTCCCCGTTCACCTGCGCCTGCAGCAAAAAGCACAGTACGGGGAAAGTAGGACATAAGCCCCAGGCCGCAGCCATCCGCTGAACCGGTGTGGAGCGCTCTGGACGCCAACCTGGGGGCCGTGGCCACCGGCGGGCGGCGGCCATCCCTTCCAGGGCCCAGCCATCTCGCCGACGACGGTGCGGTGCGGGCCGCGCGCTTCCACCTGGCTGTACCTCGCGCTCCGCGGGGGCCTGCAGGACGGCACTCCCAGTGGCCCTTTCCGCCGGTCAGCAGGCGGCCAACCAGTCCCACGTCAGGATCCGCGCCTCCGTCGAGCAGGACATGGCCACCCTCAAGCCCTGGCGGCTTAGGCGTTGCTCCACCCGGTTGTGCTGGAATACGAGTCCAGCAGGTCCACCACGAAGACCAGGGTCGAACCCGCCGGGATCAACGGCGAAGGCGACTGATCGCCGTAACCGAGACGCGGGGGAACGATGATCTCGCGCCGACCGCCGACCTTCATCCCCCTCACCCCCCGGTCCCAGCCCTTGATGACCTTGCCGCTGCCCAGAGCGAACTTGAACGGCTGACCGCGGTCCCAGGAGGCATCGAACTCCTTCCCGGACTCGAAGGTCACCCCGACGTAGTGGACCCTGACCACCATGCCCGGCTTCACCTCGGCTCCGTCCCCGACGACCAGGTCCCGGATGGTCAGCTCGGTAGGAGCGTCACCCTCCGGAACTTCGACCTCGGGCTTGATCAGTTCGCTCATGGCAGCCTCATCACTATCAGCCGGAAACTGTCGCACGGACGACCGGTCGGCCACACGGACACTCCGTGCAGCAGAAGGTCACGCTACCGAGAAGGCCCGTCCCCGGAGCACGTTGGATCCGGCGGCCCGGACCGTCAGCCTGGCACAGCGTGGAGTCCGCTTGGACACCCGAAGACGGGGCAGCAGGGTAGGGCAGCCCGCCCTTGCGGCTGGGCAGCGAGTGCCCTGGCCCGGGGCCATCAGCTTGGGAAGCGACGGCGCTTGGGGAGCCAGGTAGCCTCTGACCTGGGCATATATCTCTGGTGCGGCGGCCGACGGTGCAGGATCGCGCTGCTGTTGACCGTGGTTGACCGCTCCTGAGGGCACGCCAGGGGCACGCCGGTGACCCGGAATCGCGGGAAGCCCCTCGCCGCGGGTCAAGGGGCGTCGAGCCTTGGAGGCGGGTGCGGGCCCGAAGGGCCGCCGTCGCAGGAGCACAGTTCCGTACCGGCAGGCCGTGCAGGGACCTGCCGGAGCGCAATGACCGACGAGGCCCGCGCCCTCAGGGAAGGGTCACTCGGTGCGGGCGGGACGGTGAGCGTCCTTGTCCGGGAAGAGGGCTGCGGCCACGTGCCGGGTGTCGGCGTATTCGATGACGGAGGCGATCCTGCCGTCGCGGACCGTGTAGATGCCGAGGCAGCGGTTGTCGTATGCGTCGCCCCGCGCGGTCGTGGCCCTGGCGGTCCATTCGGCCACCACGCGGTCGCCCTCGGCGATGGTGCCGACCAGTTCGATGTCCAGGGTGCCGGGGACGAAGGCGGGTCCCATGCCGCCGAGGAAATCGTTGATGATCGCGTCGCGTCCGTGCCACACCTTGGAGATGGGCAGGTCGCCCGGGTAGTGCCAGGTCGCGTCCGCGTGGAAGCTGTCGTGGATGACCTCGCCGTCGCCGTCGCGGACGGCCTCGACATAGCGGATGACGACGGCCCTGGGGTCGCTGGTGGTCATGATTCTGCTCCTTCGGGCGGTCCTGCCGCCGGTCGTTTCGGTGAGGTTCAGGACAGGGTGAGGACGGCTTTGCCGCGGATGTGGCGGTCGCGCAGATCGGCGAGGACGGTCGCGGTGTCGGCCCAGTCGGTGACACGGCCGAGCTCGGGGTGCAGTCGGCCTTCGGCGGTCAGCCGGACGAGCACCGCCAGATCGTCGTCGAGGCGGCTGTCCGCGTCGAGGTAGTGGAAATGACGGATGGTGGCCGATTCGGGTCCGGTGAAGAAGTCGAAGAAGTCGAGCGTCGCCGCCGTGCGGCTGGCCTGTCCGAACCAGATCACCGTGCCGCGCCTGGCGAGCCGCGCGAGCGCGAGGGAGAGTGCCGGTCCGCCGGTCGACTCCAGCACGATGTCGTAGGGGCCCTGAGCGTCGGTGACGTGGTGGACGACATCGGTGGCGCCGAGTTCCGCGAGCCGTGCGCCGCGCTCGACGTTCCTGGTCACGGCGGTGACCTGGGCCCCGGCGGCGGTCGCGAGCTCGGTGACGAAGTGGCCGACGCCCCCGGAAGCGCCCGTCAGCAGGATCCGTCGTCCTCGCACAGGTCCGGCGGCGCGCAGCAGCCGCAGCGCGGTGAGCCCCGCAAGCGGCAGCGCCGCGCCCTGGACCGCGCAGACGCCGTCCGGCAGTTCGGCGAGCGCGTCGGTCGGCACGGCCACGTGCTCCGCCCAGCCGCCTGCCATGGGGTGGCCGACGACCCGGGTGGCCCCGGATGGCCCGCTGCCGTCGGCGGCCGGCTGCACCACCAGCCCCGCGATGTCCTTGCCCGGCCGGTCGCCGGAAGCGGGCTTCTCCGGCTTGAACGTCTCGCCCCGGTTGACGGAGAAGGCTTCGACCTTCACCAGCACTTCGTCGGGGAGAGGCGTCGGCTCCGCGACATCGGCGAGCGCGACTGGCTCGGAGGGGTCTCCGGTCGGTATGAAAGCCTTCATCGTGATCATC
The DNA here is from genome assembly GCF_040650555.1 of Streptomyces sp. NPDC048664. NCBI lineage: Bacteria > Bacillati > Actinomycetota > Actinomycetes > Kitasatosporales > Streptomycetaceae > Streptomyces > Streptomyces sp. NPDC048664. The sequence continues at coordinate 9,057 of NZ_JBEZHK010000051.1, forward strand.
CCCTGGGTGGCGGTGTCTTCGGAGACCATCCGATCGGGCGGAGCGGGGGCTCGGCCAACAACGAATCCAACTGGCCGACAACTCCCGGTTGTCGCATAAGGTCAACGGCATGGACCTCGATCTCGCGCTGGTCCGCGCCTTTGTCGCGACAGCCCGGACCCTGCACTTCGGGAGGGCCGCCGAAGAGCTGGGCACCAGCCAGCAGGCGCTGTCCAAGCGCATAGTGCGGCTGGAGAAGCTGCTGTCCGTGCAGCTGTTCGGGCGCCAGGGCGGGGTCCGGCTGAGCGAGGCGGGGGAGCGGTTCCTGCCGGCCGCGCGCGAGGCGCTCGCCGCGGGCGATCGCGCGATCGCGGCGGTGACGGGCGTCGGACCGGTGGTACGGATCGACGCCTGGGGGCATCTGTACGCGCCGATGCGCACGGTCGCCGACGCGGTACAGGCACTCGGCCCGGTGCGGTGGGAGCCGAGTCCGGGACGGGACTGGCCGTCGGTGGCGGAGGCGTTGCTGCGCGGCGACACCGATCTGGGATTCGGCCGGGTGCACCCGCTCCCCGACGACCGGGACACGGACCTCACCCAGCGGCTGGTACGGCTGGAGCCCGTCGACGCGGTCGTCGGCCCGTCCCACCCACTGGGTGCCGCCGACGTACTGCGCCCTGCGGACCTGCGCGACAGCGTGCTGTGGTGTCCGGCGGAACTGACCCGCCTCGACTTCCTGCGCCACTTCGCCGACGAATTCCGGATACCGCGCCGGCACGACGGCCCCAACCTGGGCCTGGACCATCTTGTGCGGCACATCCGTACCGAGCCCGACGCCTTCACCCTCTTCCCCGCCGACGCGCCGCTGCCGGACCACGCGGGCCTGCGCTGCATCCCTCTCGTCGCCCCGACACCGCTGTACGCGTGGTCGCTGGCCTGGCGCGAGTCCTCCCGCCACCCCGGACTCGACACCGTGCTACGAGGCTTCACCGAAGCCGGCCGCACCCGGCGCTGGCTGGACTACACACCGCAGCGTGACTGGCTCCCCGACATCGACCACCCCAAACTCACGGTTCACGAGCCACCGGTCGCCGGCACGGGCGTGCCGATGCCGGTCCGACGTCCGCCACCGCGGACAAGCCCATGACGAGTGGCGCCGCCACGGTGACGGACGTCGGCGTCTGCTCGGAACTCCTGACCTCTCGCCGAGACGAGGGGGTGAGGGGAACCGAACTCGCGCTCTCAGCTTGGGAAGCCAAGGCTGTGTCGGGGCGGGAACCCTGCCGAGCTGCGGTCGAGTGGCATCGACGATCGACGGCAGCGGGGTTGGTTCCCCGCTGTTCCCCGTCGTTCTCCGCCCTGTCTGGCACGTGTCCGGCACGAGCTGCGATGGGTGCAGCTCGTTTCGAGGGACGCCTGGCGAGGGAAACGTACGCCGTGCCGTCTTCGCGCCGTCCGCCCCATGCCGTTCGGCGCCTGACAGGCAGATCGGTATTGCGGCGCGGGCGCGGCCGTCAGCCGCCGAACGCCGAGGTGATCTGCCCGCCGCACGGCCGCTGCGGGCGTTACTGCCACCGCGAGCCGGTTGCGATGGCCCGCAGTCGGGCCGGTGTCAGGATCGGCGTAGCCCTGCCCCGCAGAGCTGAAGGGAGGAGGTGCGTCGAACGGACCGTGTTCGAGGGACTCGACCCGGAACCGGAAGAGGTGGCGCACAGGAGCAGCTGACGTCGCACGCGACTTCGACTTCCCGTCTGGCCGTTCGTGCAGACACCCGCTGGCTTCGTCAGCTTCCCCGATTTGCCCCGCATCCCGGTGCCAGGCCGTGCACCTCACCGATCTGCCGGGTGGCGACCGGGCCGGCGGCCTCGGCCTCCGCCCGCTCGTCGGCGAGCTGCTCGCTCATCCGATGCGGCTTGCAGGGCATGCGCAAGGAGGCGCACGGATACTGTGTGTTCGGCATGTACTGTGGGCTACGGGGCCAGTACGAGGCGGAACTGCCAGCTGCGGCCGAGCATGTGGGGGAAGTGAGGGTGGATCACGAACTCGCCTCGTTCAGCGCGGAGTTAGGCGCCCATCGCAAGCGAGCCGGGCTCACTCAAAAGCAGCTCGCCGACCAAGCGGGGGTCAGCGTCCGTACGGTCCGTGCGATCGAGTGCGGTCAGGTCCGCCGCCCTCACACCTCGTCGTTGCGGATGCTCGGCTTGGTGCTCGGCCTGGAGGGACCCGGCGAGCCTGCCAGGGCGGCATGCCAGGTCGAGGTGCTCGGACCGCTCGTGGTGCGGCGCGACGGTCAGGTCGTGCAGGCGGGTGGGATGAAGCAGCGCAGTCTGCTCGCTGTGCTCGCGCTGCGGTGCAACGACATCGTGTCCCAGGCGGAGATCATCGACGTGCTGTGGGGGGACAGTCCTCCGGCTACGTGCCGCGAGTTGCTCTACGGCTACGTCTCGCGGCTGCGGAGAGCGCTCGGCGGCGAACGTATCGAGGCGCGGTCGGGCTCCGGTTACCGGCTCGTCGCGGACATTCATGAGCTCGACGTCCTGAGGTTCGACGATCTGGTCGCCGCGGGTGACCGGGAAGCCGCACTCAGATCCTGGCGTGGCGCCGTGCTCGCCGACCTGCCCGATCCGGTGCGAAAGCTTCCTCGCGCCCTCGCGTTGACCGAACAGAGGCTTGCCACAGGGATCGCCCACGCGGATGCGTTGATCGCCGCCGGCGCCCACGGCGGCGCGGTGCCGGTGCTGCGCGCGCTGGTGGCCGATGAGCCGTTGCACGAGGAGTTGTCTGCACGGCTGATGGTGGCGCTCGCAGGTTGCGGGCAGCAGGGTGTCGCACTGGAGCTGTACGAGTCGCTGAGGAACAGGCTCTCAACCGAGCTCGGCGTCTCACCAGGAGCCGGCCTGCGCCAAGCACATCTGCGGGTGCTGCGGCAGGAGGTACCCGCCGCCGGGGCACTACGGCAGCTGCCGGCTCCGCCGCACGGGGTTCACCGGGCGCGCCTCCCAGCTCGCGGCACTGGACCACGCCCGCGACGCCGGCACCATGATCGCCGCGATCGGCGGTGCGGGCGGCACGGGCAAGACGTGGCTCGCGCTGACTTGGGCTCACCACAACTCCGCGCGATTCCCCGACGGCCAGTTATACGTCAACCTGCGCGGCTACGACCCGGCATCGCCGCCGTTGACGGTCGAGACGGCACTGCACGGCTTCCTGCGGGCACTCGGCGTGGACCCCACCGCGGTGCCGCCGGACATCGACGGCATGGCCGCGCTCTACCGCAGCCTGCTCGCCGAGCGGAAGGTGCTGGTGCTGCTGGACAACGCTCGCGATGCCGGCCACGTGACCCCGTTGCTGCCCAGTGGCACGGGGAGCGCGGTCTTGGTCACCAGCCGCAGCGGACTGCCGGAGCTCGTCGCCACCCGCGGCGCCTGGCCGATCACGCTTGACCCACTGACCGGCTTCGAAGCACGCGACCTGCTCGCCTACCGCCTCGGCGTGCCCAGGCTCGCGGCGGAGCCGGACGCTGTCGCGGCCGTTCTGCACTGGTGTTCTGGACTGCCGTTGGCGCTCGGCATCGTGATCGCCCGCGCCACCAAGGCATCGCTGACCGGGCTCGCAGTCGAACTGAGCAGTGCGCACACCAGGCTGAGCGCACTCGACGCGGGCGCTCCTCCGGCGAATCTGCGCGTTGTTCTCGACACCTCCCACGCGGCGCTGTCCTCCGCTGCGGCGCGGTTGTTCCGCCAGCTGGCGATCACGCCGGGTCCGGACATCGGGACACGGGCCGCCATCGCCGTCGCAGGCCCCGGCGCGCCGGTTCTGCTGCGTGAGCTGGCCAATGCCCACCTCGTCGACGAACACGTGCCCGATCGCTATCGCATGCACGACCTGGTGCGGCTCCATGCGGCGGAGAAGTGCGGGGAGGCCGAACGCGACAGCGCCCTCAGCCAGACAGTCGAGCACTACCTGCACAGTGCCCTCGCCTGCGCCGAGGTGATGGGCCATCACCGCCTGCCCTCTGTCGACCGGCTGCCCGCGCCGGGGAGCAACCCGTACCGACCGGGCGACATGACTGCGGCGCTGGCCTGGACCGAGGCGGAACACGCGGCGCTGACAGCCGTCGTCGATCTTCAGCTGCCTGGCGTGAGCTGGCAACTGCCCAAAGCGCTCGCTGTCTACCACTGGCGGTACGGACGGCTGCGTGACCACATGGCCATGTGGACCACCGCTCGCGAGGTGGCCGAACGCATCGGCGACGTGCCGGCGCTCGTCCAAGCCGACACCAGCTTGGGCGACAGCCACGCGACGCTCGGCGACTTCCCGACCGCGCTGCCCCACCTCGAACGTGCCGTGGCGCTGGCGGCCCAACTCGGCGACCTCGCGGCGGAGGCGGACGCGCACAACGCGCTGGCGTGGGCGTGGGAAGGCAGGCGGAATCACCGCAAGGCTCTCGATCACGCCCGTGCGGCATTCACCGGGTACCAGGCGTTGGGCAAACCTCACCTGGAAGCCGACATGCTCAACTGCGTCGGCTGGTGTCTGATCAGGCTGGGCCGCCGAGAGGAGGGCCGCGCCTGGTGCGACATGGCCCTGGCCCTGTGTGAGGAACACGGGCACCGCGATGGCGCCGCGCACACGTTGCGCAGCCTCGGCGAACTCGAGCTGGAAACCGGGAGGTACCAGGAGGCGGTACGCCGCCTGCAGATCGCGAGCGACCTGTTCGCACTGCTGCAGCACAGCTTTGCGCAGGCGGGCGTGCTGGCCCGTCTTGGCGAAGCAGCGCACGCGCTCGGGCGCGACGACCTCGCCCGCAGCTCGTGGGAGCGGGCGCTGGGACTGTACCGGGCACAACACCGAGAGGCGCCGGCGACCAGAGTGCTCAGCCGGCTGGCGTCCCTCTCCTGAGTCCGTCGCCGAACTCATCGCCGTGGGACAGGTGAGTTTCACGCAGAAATGAAACACGTGATAGCGACCGGCATTCGTTGGCAGACTCGTTGTGCAGCAAGAAAATCAACAAGGGGGAAATTCGCAATGTCCATGGTGAAACGAGTAGTGACGGCGGTCGTTGCGACCGGCGCCGCAGTGGTGAGCGCGTCCGGTGGAGCCGCGGCCCAGCCATCCACCGGGCAGGCCTCCAGTGCAGCGGTGACCTGCATCGGCACGTCGTTCTCCGTCAAGCTGTCCACGAACCAGGCCATCTGCAACAGTGGGTACTCCCTGGTCATGCAGGACAACGGTGATCTCGTGCTCCGCCGCTCGAACGGAAGTGCCTGTTACGCCAGCGGTACGCGGGCCCCCGGCGACGCCACGGCCACCTTCCACGGCGGCTGGGATGTCCAACCCTATGTCGACATCGACAGCGTCTCCCAGGGTTTCCGCGGCCGGATCTGGGGGGCCAACCGCCTCCCCGCGGTGGGCACGAACGCGAACGTGAACAACAAGGGCGAGTTCTGGATCGGTTACAGGAAGATCGGCTATTGCTGATCGGGGCACACCTGCTGCGGGGACGGCTGCCGTCCCCGCAGCAGGTCCGTCCCCAGCGACGTGACCGCATGGAACACGACGTTGGCCTCGCGCCTGCTCACCACCAACCCCGCACGCCTCAGCACAGTGAGGTGCTGGCTGGCCGAAGAGGCCAGAATCCCCGCACGGCGGGCGAGTTCACTCGTACTGCCGCCGTCCGCGGCTGCTTCCAGCACCGCAGTCCTGCTGCGCCCCAGCAGACCGGGCAGCGCCTCATCCCGTGCGAAGCCGAGAGTACGTGTGATCGGGAGCACCAGCACCGGCGTATCTTCCTGACGCACCAACGTAATTGGTGTTCCGTCACAGAAGTACGACGGAACCAGCAGCAATCCCCGGCCTTCCAGGCTGAGCTCCCGCTCCACCGGGTAGTCGACGGCCAATGTCAACGTCGAGCCGGACCATCGCATCCGCGGTGAGAGACGGCCGAGCATCCCCTCCGCACCACCGTCAGCGAGCAACGAGGCCGCACGGGCACGTTCAGCGGCGACCTCGTCCCGCACGGTCCGCCAGAACGGCCCGACGGCCACCCTGTGATAGCCCACCAGTGCCTCACCGAGATGTCGAACCGCGCCTGACCTGCCCTCGGCCAACGGCCGCAACGAGGCAGTGACACCATGACCGACCGCCAGCAAGCCGACATCGCGGCGGAGCCGTGACACTGACGTGTCCAACACCGGAGCCACCGCCTCCACAGGATCGGTCGAGCATCCGTACGGCGTCAGGAAGTCCGGAATGTACCCATGCGGCGGAACGAGTGCACGCAGCAGACCCAGGTCAGGCGTCAGCTTGCGCGCGATGGCGTGGCGCCACCACGCGCCGGCGGAACCGGCGGCACCACGCTGAAGCCAATGCAGACTGAGTACCGTCTCCCACATCAGCGCCGGGCCCGCGGCCAATCGAACCCGGCCCAAATCGAGCGCGGTGAAGCGGATGCGCAACATGATCGCTTCGAGTCCCCCATGTCGTCATCGACGGCGGCCCGGACGTCACCGGAGCCGGCTTTGGACTGCGATCAGACGCAGTCGGGCGGCGTGAAGCTCGATTCCCTGTCGGTCGCGTTGTAGATGACTCCACGATTACAGCCAGGGCCCACCCATGTCGGCCACGTCTGGTAATAGGTGTTTCCTGCGTACATCCAGATGTCAGGCGACGTAAACGTCTGGTTGGCAGGGTTCACCCACTCGAGATGCCCGTAGACCGGCGTGCCCGCCTTCTTCTGGTAGGAGACCCGGATGCTCCCCTGCTGGTTCACCGGCGTGATGCTGATGCACAGTTGCCCGTTCCTCAGAGCCGTGCATGCCGGGTTTGCCGCTACACCTACCGAACCGGACCCGGCGGCCTGGGCCACCCCTCCGGACATCGCCATCAGAGACAGCGAAACAACCGCAACAAGGCTCGCTTTGTTCTTCATGCCGAACAACGCTACCTAGGTTGGTTTGCCGAAAACCTGCCGAAGTTCCGCCCGGTGAACAGGCGCTATTCGTGACCTCAGCGGCAGAACTGCCGCTGGTGCCGCGGGATCGAGGACAAGAAGGCCCCGTCACCCCAAGGATTCTCCTCTTCCGGACGACCTGCTCGGCCACGGGGGAGTTCGTCTCGCTCGGCCCCCACCTCGAACAGTTGCTCGGCCGGCTGTAGCTGTTCCTCGAGTCTGTCCAACTCGGCACGTCGCGCGGCGATCCGCTCCAGCACTTCGGGGTCCACCATGCGCCGGAGGGTAGAAGCGGCCGGGGCGACGAAGGGCGGGATGGAGCAACCGGATTGCCGACCGCAGAAGCCGTCCTCCGCGTCCTGCCCGAGCAGACCGTGGCAACGCCGCCGCAATTCCTCACCCGCCGGGCACGCTCATCGGCGGCTTCGGAGCCACCAGCACGCGCGCGAAGGCCATCACGCAGAACCTCGGCATTCCCGTTCCCGCTCCCGCAGGCGGCACCGTCGACATCTCCGCCCGTCTCTCGGAGAGGAGCTGACCGTGGCCGTGCTGCGGGTGGCTCCGCCCTCGGACACCACGGCCACGACGCGCTCCGGTGCGGCCGGGTTGGCTGCATCGCGGGACGATGGCAAAGGCAGTGACGCTGTCCCCCATTCCCCTGCCCCCCCCGTGACGGGGGTATGGGTCCGGGCCTGCGGCCGTGAACCCTGCCGGACCCGCCTCAGAGGCACATCTGAGGTTTCGCGGGGCCTGGCGGGCGACGACCCGGGGCAGGCCCTTCGGCGAAACAACGGCCGTAGGCCCGCACCGCCGTGGTTTCCCCGGTCCACGGCCCGTGACGGCCGTGATCGGTGGTTCAGCGGTCGGGTGCGGGACCGTAGCGTCCTGCACATGGACAACAGCGCTTCCTTCGCCGGTCCCCGCGGGACCGGGACGGTCCGCCCCGCCGAGCCGCACGACCTGCCCGCGGTGGCCGCACTGTGCACGGACCACGCCGCCTTCGAGCGGTCCGCTCCCGTACCCGCCGACCTCGCGACCCGTCTGGCACCCGTGCTGTTCGCGGAGGAACCCGGCGCCTGGTGCCTGGTCGCCGACCGCGGCGGCGAAGTGATCGGCTACGCGACCTGGTCGCTGGAGTTCTCCACCTGGCGAGCAGGTGTGTACGCCCACATGGACTGCCTGTTCGTGGCCGAGTCCTACCGCGGGGAGGGCTGGGGACGGGCACTGCTCGATGCCGTACGGCGGGACGCGCAGGGCCATGGCGTTCGGGAGGTGCAGTGGCAGACGCCGGAATGGAACGCCGACGCCATCGGCTTCTATCGCCGGGCGGGTGCCCGGGGGGCCGCCAAGGTGCGCTTCTCGCTCGCGCTCGGGCCCCCCGGGGCTCAGCAGCCGCAGTCGCCCGCGACGGGGGCGGCCAGGGGGTCGGGGTCGTGGCGCGCCGGGCCCTGCCAGGACTCGTAGGTGAAGCCCTCGCGTACCCAGTACTCGAATCCGCCGAGCATCTCCTTGACCTGGTAGCCGAGTTCGGCGAGGGCGAGGGCGGCTCGCGCGGCGCCGTTGCAGGCTGGTCCCCAGCAGTAGGTGACGACGGGCACGGACTTATCGAGCAGGTCCCCGGCCTGTGCCGCGATGAGCGCGGTGGGCAGATGGACCGCGCCCGGGACGCGCCCCTGGTCCCAGGACTCGGTGGAACGGGAGTCGAGTACCACGAACCCGGGGGCGCCGCCGGCCGCGAGCGCGGCGGCGACGTCGGACACATCGGCGTGGAAGCGGAGCGAGGCGCGGCAGTGGGCGGCGGCCTCGGCGGGGGCCGCCGGGGCGACGCGCAGGACGGGGTTCGCGACAGTCGTGGTCGTGGTGGTCATGGAACGCGGGCCTTTCCTGGATTCCTGACACCGGGCGACTCCGCCCGGTTCCTGTCTACGACCACGAATCGCCGTCCTCCTGGCCACCGTCGGCGACGGCACCGGATTCCCCACCGCCGCCCACCTCGCCTCCTACGCCGGCCTCGCCCCCACAACCAAGTCATCGGGGACCTCGATCCACGGCGAACACGCACCACGAGGCGGAAACCGGCAGCTCAAACGCGCGATGTTCCTCTCTGCCTTCGCCTGCATGAACGCCGACCCCGCCTCCCGCACCTACTACGACCGGCAAAGAGCCCGCGGCAAAACCCACACTCAGGCGCTCCTGCGGCTTGCCCGCCAGCGCATCAGCGTCCTGTTCGCCATGCTCCGAGACGGCAGCTTCTACGAGTCCAGAACCCCCACAGTCACCCTCGCCGCGTGACTTTCGCAAACACCCGCATACCAGGCACCACGTCCTTGACGAACGACATAGAGACACCCCCCCCCGGGCGCGGGGACGACTCGGTGGAGCCGGACCCGATCCACCCCGCCATCGAGCTACCCCGCGGACGCGGGGACGACCGTCCATCGGGTCTCGACTCCTTGTGCGCGGGGGAGCTACCCCCGCAGGCGCGAGGAGGACTCCTACCTGCACTCCCTGGTCCAGGCGATGCCTACGGCCGCGAACGCCGGCGAGCTACCCCCGGAGGCGCCGGGACGACTTGCGCGCAGCGCCAGGTCTGCTGGACAGGGGGTAAAATCGGCGACGCGAACGGTACCTACTAGGTACCATCGACTGTATGCCGTCACTGAATGTGTCCTTCACCGACGAAGAGCTTGAGGGCGTGCGGGCTGCGGCCGCCGCGGAGGGTAAGAGCCTGAAGCAGTACCTGCATGACCTAGGCGTCCGTGAAATGCAGCGCAAGCAGTTCATCGCCGGCGCCGCGCGATGGGCCGACAGGCTGCGCGACGAGTTCGACGAGGCCTTCCCCGACGAGGTGCCCCCTGCTCAGCGGGGTAACGGAGCCGCTGCAGCCTGATGCACCTCAACATCGATGTCTCCTGGCTCCTCGACGTCCAGGAGACCGCGCTCGGTCATGACGATCTCAGCGTCTCGGACTACTCCGCCCTGGTCGCCGCGGTCGCCCGCCACAAGACCCGGCTCCCCACCCTCGCCGCCGCCGACCCTGACACGGCCTGGCGCGCAGCGGCCCTGATGCACACCATCGTGCGCTTGGAACCGCTTCCGCACCGCAACAGCCTGTACGCGGCGTTCATCGCAGCTCAGTACATGGATCAATCCGGCGAAGGCATGGATCCGCCTTACGGCGCCCTCTCCGACCTCGTCCGCAAGGTCCGCGACACCCGCATCAGCGTGCAGGACGTCGCGGACCAACTGCGGAACTGGAAGCTGTAGTGCGGGGAGCAGACCGCTGGCGCCATCGGCGGTCTGCTCATCGTGGGACCACCCCCTGGGCGCTTGCCCAGCGCCCAGGATCAGTCGCGGGGAGGACCGGGCTCCCGGGTCCTGGTCATCGGCGGGGAGGGACCTCTCACCGCCGTCCAGGAACGAAGCCTGGAACCGGTCAGGGCCGCGGACGACGACCATGTCCGCGTACTGCAGGGATATGCGCCGACCGTTGGCTGGACCGAGCTCGTCGAAGCCGGCTACGCGGTCGGCCGGGGCGTGCACGGAGCAGCGGCCCAGCTGTGGGATGGACCGGTGCGAGCAGTAGGCAGGTATCAGTGCGGAATGACGGGGCAGACCGCATGCCGTCGGCCGTTCCCGGCAGGTGGCAGCGGGGGAATCGAGTTGTGGGAGGGGATCAGTATGGCGCTTCTGAGCGTGACGGCGACAAGCACGCGGACGGCTGAGCTGCCGGAGGTCGCTGATCCCTCCCGGGTGGCGCCGAAGGATGCCCGTGAGCTGTCGCGGTTGTTCTTCGTACAGCTACGCGCGGAACACGCTGATCGAGATGAACTCGTCCGCTATGCGGCCGGCCGGTACCGCAGCCGCGGGGCGGAGGAGATGGAGGACATCGTCCAGGTCGGCATGAACGGTCTGATCAAGGCGATCGACCGGTTCCACCTGTCCCGTGAGGTCGAGTTCACCTCCTTCGCCATCCCTTACATCGTCGGCGAGATCAAGCGGTTCTTCCGCGACACCACCTGGGCGGTCCACGTCCCGCGCCGGCTCCAGGAAGCCCGCGTCCAACTCGCCCGCGCCACGGACGAGCTCCACAGGCGCCTGGGCCGCACCCCGACGGTGAAGGAGCTGTCGGAGTTGATGAGCCTGTCCGAGGACGAGGTGCGCGAGGCTCGTCTCGCCTCGAACGGCTACAGCTCCGCCTCCCTCGACGCCGTACTCGGCGGCGGTGACGACGGTGAGAGCGCCCTGCAGGACTTCATCGGTGCCGAGGACGAGGCGCTGGATCTGGTGGAGAACTTGCACGCTCTGGCGCCGCTGCTCGCCGGGCTCGACGAGCGGGACCGGCAGATCATCCACATGCGGTTTGTGGAGGAGTTCACCCAGGCACAGATCGCAGGAGCGCCTGAGCGTCTCGCAGATGCATGTCTCCCGGCTGCTCTCCCGCTGCCTGGCCCGCCTGCGGGAAGGCTGCTCACCAACCGCTGAGAGAGCGCCCTGGGCGCGACGGGCTCCTTCGGCCTGCCCCTGGGCTGATGGCAGTGGCGCTGTTCCGGTGACCAGACCTCTGTGATCCGCAACACGGATCCCGCTTGGGGGCTGTCCATGTCTGTTCAAGCTGAGCCGAGTTGGCCTCGTGCCTCTGTGTGGGTGTCGTGTGGGACAGGGATGGCTTCGCGGCCGGGGCGGAATGGTGGGCGGGAGCTGCGAGACTGCCTGCATGGATATCGGCCGCAGGAACAACGTCCGCGTCATCGGTAACCCGCGGGGGCGGACGGTGGTGCTGGCTCACGGGTTCGGCTGTGATCAGAACATGTGGCGGCTGACGGTGCCGGCCCTGGTCGAGGAGTACCGGGTGGTGCTGTTCGACTACGTGGGATCGGGCCGCGCGGACCCTTCCGCGTTCTCGGAGGACCGCTACGCCTCGCTGGAGGGCTACGCCCGGGACGTGGCGGAGGTACTCGAGGCGTTCGACCTGCACGACGCGGTGTTCGTGGGTCATTCCGTCAGCGCGATGATCGGGGTGCTGGCCGCCGGGATGACCCCGGAGCGCATCGGGGCTCTCGTGATGGTCGCCCCCTCTCCCCGGTACGTCGACGACGACGGCTACCGGGGCGGGTTCAGCGCCGAGGACATCGACGAGCTGCTGGCGTCCCTGGAGTCGAACTACCTGGGCTGGTCCTCGGTGATGGCACCCGTCATCATGGGCAATCCGGAGCGGCCCGAGCTCGGTGAGGAGCTGACGAACAGCTTCTGCGCCACCGACCCGGACATGGCGCGCGTCTTCGCCCGCACCACGTTCCTCTCGGACTCCCGGGACACCCTGAAGACCGTGCGGGTGCCGACGCTGGTGCTGGAATGCACACAGGACGTCATCGCCCCGCGGGAGGTCGGAGCCTTCGTCCACCAGGCGATCCCCGGCGCGGTGCTGGTCACTCTGGACGCGACCGGGCACTGCCCGCACCTGTCCGCGCCCGAGGTCACCAACGAAGCGATCCACGGCTTCCTGACGAGCCTGTGATGATGTGCCGCCCCGGGCAGCAGTCCGACCCGCAGGACGCCGACGACGGCCGAACCGCGGAGGCGGGGGCGTTCGCGGCGCTGCTGGAGGACAGCGCCGAGGAACTGTACGAGAACGCCCCGTGCGGCTACCTCTCCACCCTGATGGACGGCACCATCGCGAAGATCAACACCACTCTGCTGGACTGGCTCGGTCTCGAGCGGGAGGCGGCGGTGGGCCGGATACGGTTCACCGACCTGCTCACCGTGGGCGGTAAGCTCTACCACGAGACGCACTTCGCGCCGCTGCTGCGGATGCGGGGCGAGATCAGCGGCATAGCCCTTGAGATCAGGAAGACCGACGGCGAACGCATGCCGGTTCTGGTGTCCTCCGTGGTCAAGCACGGCAGCACCGGCGAGCCGCTGCTGATCCGCACCACGGTCTTCGACGCACGGGACCGCCGCGCCTACGAGGAAGAGCTCCTGCGCGGCCGGAAGGCCGCCGAGGAGGCACGCAGGCAAGCCGAGGCGGACCGTGCGCGGCTGCAGGACGCCCTCGCCGTGCTCCAGCAATCCCTGCTGCCCGCCGCCCTGCCGCCGATCCCCGGAATGGAGACGGCCGCCCACTACCACACCGCATCCCCCGACCAACTCGGCGGCGACTTCTACGACGTCTTCCCCATCGACGCCAGACGCTTCGCCTTCTTCCTCGGCGACGTGTGCGGCAAAGGCCCCCAGGCCGCCGCGGTCACCTCACTGACCCGCCACACCCTGCGCGCCGCCGCCATGCACAACTCCGACCCCGTCGCGGCCCTCTCCACCCTCAACACAGTGCTCCACGAGCGCTACGCCAGCGGCGGCGACCCCCGCTACTGCACCACCGTCCTCGGCACCCTCGAACCGGACCCCACCACGGGGAACGTCGCCGTCCACCTCGCTTCGGGCGGCCACCCCCCGGCCCTCGTCGTGCGGGCGGACGGCACAGCCGGCTTCCTGCCCACCCCCGGCGGACTCCTCGTCGGCATCCTGCCCACAGCGCCCTTCTCCACCGCCGCCACCACCCTCGCCCCCGGCGACACCTTGCTGCTCTACACCGACGGCATCACCGAGGCCCGCACCGGCGAGGACCTCACCACCCTCTTCGGGGACGAGGCACTGCTCGCCTTCGCCGCTCACCATGCTGGCCGATCCCCGCACGCTGTGATCGACGCCCTGTCCGGCCTGCTCCACAGCTTCGGCGACGGACTCGATGACGACACCGCCCTCCTCGCCCTCGGCGTGCCCGCCCCCGGACCCAGGAACAGCACCCCCGCATGAGCCCGCTGACGATCACCACCCGAGACGCCGCAACCGGTCCCGTCCTGGAGATCAGCGGCGAACTCGACCACACCACCGCCCCCGAGCTGCGCGAGGCGTGCACCGCGATCACCCTCCGGCCGGGCCAGCGCCTCGTCCTGGACCTGGCAGGCATGACGTTCTGCGACTCCAGCGGCATCACCGCCCTGATCGCCGCCCGCAATCACGCCCTCGCCGCCCAGGCGGACATCGCCCTCGCGGCCGTCCCGCCCCACACCCTGCGCGTCCTGCGCATCGTCGGCCTCGACCAGGTCTTCCCGATCCACCCCGACAGCCACACGGCCACCCAGTCCTGATTCCCGTGGCTCTCCGCCCTTGAGGCGGACTCGTATGAAGCATGAAGCATGAGGCATCGGGCAGCGCCGTCTCGTGGAGGCGGCCGACGGAACACACAAGACGGGGGCCTCCCCGGAACAACTCCGGGAAAGCCCTCGCCGAGAAGGAGCGTCAGCGCGATGGTGACCTGACAGCACGCACCGCTTTTGTGGGGGGCCCGGCCGTCGCGACGGCCCGGCGCCCCCCCGAATGGCGCGGGAGCAAATGACGAAGCGAGGGCGT
>NZ_JBEZHK010000052.1:0-22142 GCF_040650555.1 Streptomyces sp. NPDC048664
GGCGCTCGGCCGGGGGCGGCCCGCGGGGGGGGGTCCGCTTTTTGTCGGGGGGCGCGGGCCCGGCGCGGGGGGCGCGCCCCCGGGCGTGGGGGCGTGCCGCACACCGTGTGCGGCACCGCCCTTCGCCGTGTCGTACGGGCCGTGGGCCCTCGTCCGCGCGTCAGCGGGACTGCGGACCCCGCCGCTGCGGAAGCGTCACCACGGAGCCGTCGCCCGGGCCCGCCGGGGGCAGCCCCGCCACCTGGGAGAGCAGATCGCACCAGGAGGCCAGGTGAGCCGCGGTGTCCGGCACACCGCCCCGGCCCTCGCGGGGCGTCCAGGAGGCGCGGATCTCGATCTGGCAGGCGGGCGGGCGGTCGCCGAGCCCGCCGAAGTAGTGCGAGCCGGCCCGGGTGACCGTGCCGCTGGGCTCGCCGTACGTCAGGCCGCGGGCCTGGAGGGCGCCCGTCAGCCACGACCAGCACACCTCGGGCAGCAGCGGATCGGCCGCCATCTCGGCCTCGAGTTCGGCGCGCACCAGGGTCACCAGTCGGAAGGTCCCCTGCCAGGCCTCGTGCCCGGCCGGGTCGTGCAGCAGTACGAGCCGCCCGTCGGCCAGGTCCTCGTCGTCCACGACGACCGCGGCCTCCAGGGCGTAGGCGTGCGGAGCGAGCCGCTGCGGAGGGCGGGTGGGGTCGATCTCGATCTCGGGCCGCAGGCGTGCGGCCGTCAGCGCGTCGACCGCGACGCGGAATGGCCGCGGAGCCGTGTCCACCGCATGGTCGTCCCCCTCCCCGTCGTCCGTTCCGCCAGCGCCGTCCGTCAGTCGTTCCTGAGCCGCAGCCATGCCGGGAAGAGTAAAGGCAGCGCGGCACGTTCGCAGGGAGAGACACCCTTCCCGGAGGCGGTTTGGCCGGGAACGGCAAGGTATCGGCACGGGTCGGGGCGAGTAGGCCGTACAGGGGCCGGGACGGCGCCCGGACGGTGCCCGGGCGCCGTCCGGAACCGGGCCCCCTCGGGGCGTGGGAGACTTTCGGCGTGAGTGCCACTGACCGCCCCGCGAAGGGCCAGCCGACAGCGACGTACGACTCCGCCTTCCTGAAGGCGTGCAGGCGCGAGCCCGTTCCGCACACTCCGGTGTGGTTCATGCGGCAGGCCGGGCGCTCCCTGCCCGAGTACCGCAAGGTGCGCGAGGGCGTCGCGATGCTGGAGTCCTGCATGCGGCCCGAGCTGGTCACCGAGATCACGCTCCAGCCGGTGCGCCGGCACGGCGTCGACGCGGCGATCTACTTCAGCGACATCGTGGTCCCGCTCAAGGCCATCGGCGTCGACCTCGACATCAAGCCCGGGGTGGGCCCGGTCGTCGCGGAGCCGATCCGCTCCCGCGCCGACCTCGCACGGCTGCGGGACCTGACCCCCGAGGACGTCTCCTACGTCACGGAGGCCATCGGCCTGCTCACCGCCGAACTCGGCGCGACCCCCCTCATCGGCTTCGCCGGCGCCCCGTTCACCCTGGCGAGCTACCTCATCGAGGGCGGCCCGTCCCGTACCTACGAGCACACCAAGGCGCTCATGTACGGCGACCCGCAGCTGTGGACGGACCTGCTGGACCGGCTCGCGGCCATCACCTCCGCCTTCCTCAAGGTCCAGATCGATGCGGGCGCCTCGGCCGTGCAGCTCTTCGACTCCTGGGCCGGAGCGCTCGCCCCCGCCGACTACCGCCGCTCGGTGCTGCCCGCCTCGGCCAAGGTCTTCCAGGCCGTCGAGGACTACGGCGTCCCGCGCATCCACTTCGGCGTCGGCACCGGCGAACTGCTCGGCCTGATGGGCGAGGCCGGCGCGGACGTCGTGGGCGTCGACTGGCGCGTCCCGCTGGACGAGGCGGCCGGCCGCGTCGGTGGCGGCAAGGCGCTCCAGGGCAACCTCGACCCGGCGATCCTCTTCGCGCCGACCGAGGCCGTCGAGGCCAAGACCCGCGAGGTCCTCGCCGCGGCCGAGGGCCTTGAGGGCCATGTCTTCAACCTCGGCCACGGCGTCATGCCGACGACCGACCCGGACGCCCTGACCCGCCTCGTGGAGTACGTCCACGAGCAGACGGCCGGCTGACCTTCCCCGCCGTCACCAGCCGGGCCGCGCCCGCCTGCCGAACAGCAGACCGCGCGGCTCGGGCGGCGGCGGTGTGCCCGGCCGCAGCGGCCAGGCCAGCGCCATGCCGACCAGGAAGCCGGCCACATGGGCCGTGTACGCCACCGTCCCGACCCTGGACAGGCCGCCCCCGGACGAGTACACCGCCTGGAGCGCGAACCAGAATCCGAGCACGATCCAGGCGGGCAGCCGCAGCGGCAGGAAGACCAGGAACGGGACCAGGACCCACACCCTGGCCCTCGGGTAGAGGACGAGATACGCGCCGAGCACCCCCGCGATGGCCCCGGAGGCGCCGATCAGCGGGGCGGACGAGGTGTCGTCGAGATACGCGAAGCCGTATGCCGCCGCGTAGCCGCACACCAGGTAGAACAGGGCGAAGCGCACATGCCCGAGCCGGTCCTCGATGTTGTTGCCGAAGACCAGCAGGAACAGCATGTTGCCCAGCAGATGCAGCCAACTGCCGTGCAGGAACATCGCCGTGAGGACCGACAGCGGCGGCGACTTGCGGTACCCCGGCGGTCCGACCACGCAGCCCGGGCCGTGCGGCCCCGTGCCCACCGCGCCCGTCGGGACGAGGCGCGGCAGCTGATCGTGGATCAATTCCTTCGGCACCACCGCGTAGTGGTCCAGGAACGCCTGGAGATGGCACAGCTGCGCCAGTTCGCTCTGGCCCGTCACCGACCCCGCTGTCCCCGGGGTGAGGAGGAAGACGAGCACGTTCGCCGCGATCAGCGCGTACGTCACGTAGGGCGTGCGGCGTACCGGATTGATGTCATGGACGGGGATGACCACACGGGGTTTCTGCCCAGCACGCGACGCCCGAACCTCGGCGCCCGAACCGCGACGCCCGGCCCGGTGGACGCGGTGACCCGTCCCGCTGAACACCCCACTCCACTCGCACGTATGTCTCCTCAACCGCCCGCGGTGCGGGGAAGGCGTGCCGCGGGGACGACGTGAGGAATCAGGCGATGAACGACCGAGTCACCCCTGCCATACACGCCCTGCCCGAGGGAGAGGCGGAACTCTCCCTCGTGATCCGCCTCCCCTGGGAGGATGTCGCCCGGCTCGGCCAGGAGGCCGGCCGGCTCGCCGCCCAGACGCAACGCCCCGTCACCCTGGACGAGGCCGTCAGCCACCGCCTGCGCTCCCCCCGCGCCGCCGCCCACGCGAAGTCCCCCACGGCCCAGCCGCAACCGGCCGCCGTCACCGCGGGCCCCTCCCCGGCCGCCGGCGCCGCCATGACCTCCACCGCCTCCGTGTCGTCCCTGCCGCCGCGCCCACCGGCCGAACAGGCCCGGCAGGCCATCGAGCGCATCAACGGCCGCCCCGAAACGGCCTGAGGCACCGGCGCCCCCCTCCCCCCGGGTCAGGCCGCTGACCTGGGGATCACGGCGATCTGAGACGCTGGGGGCATGAACGCGAGCCAGAACCGCGCCGACGCGCGGAGAGTCGTCGTCGTCGGGGGCGGGATCGCCGGTCTCGCCGCCGCCCACCGGCTGCTGGACCGGGGCGCCGCCGTGACGGTCCTGGAGTCCTCGGAGCGGGTCGGCGGCAAGCTGCTGCCCGGCCGGATCGCCGGGGTGCGGGTCGACCTCGGCGCCGAGTCGATGCTCGCCCGCCGGCCCGAAGCGGTCGGGCTCGCCCGGGAGGTGGGCCTCACGAACCGCCTCCAGCCCCCGGCCACCGCGTCCGCCTCGCTCTGGACCCGGGGCGCGCTGCGGCCGATGCCGAAGGGGCACGTCATGGGCGTACCCGGGACGGCGGCCGCGCTGTCCGGGGTCCTGTCCGACGAGGGCCTGCGTCGCATCGAGCGCGACGCCGAACTCCCGCGCACCGAGGTCGGCGACGACGTGGCGGTGGGGGAGTACGTGGCGGCGCGCCTCGGCCGCGAGGTCG
Source organism: Streptomyces sp. NPDC048664 (assembly GCF_040650555.1). Lineage (NCBI taxonomy): Bacteria > Bacillati > Actinomycetota > Actinomycetes > Kitasatosporales > Streptomycetaceae > Streptomyces > Streptomyces sp. NPDC048664. The sequence continues at coordinate 4,021 of NZ_JBEZHK010000052.1, forward strand.
TCGACCGCCTGGTGGAGCCCCTGCTCGGCGGGGTCTACGCGGGCGACGCGTACCGCATCTCGCTGCGCTCCGCGGTCCCGCAGCTCTTCCAGGCCGCCCGGACGCACGACTCGCTGACGGCGGCGGTCCGCGAGATCCAGGCGAAGGCCGCCGCGGCCCCGCAGTCGGCGGGACCCGTGTTCATGGGCATCGAGGGCGGTGTCGCCACCCTGCCGCTCGCCGTCGCCGAGTCCGTGCGCGCGCGCGGCGGGGAGATCCTGCTGGGGACCCGGGTGGACGGGCTGCGCCGCGGCGCCGAGGGCTGGGAGGTCACGGCCGGCGGACGCCTCGTCACGGCGGACGCGGTGATCGTCGCCGCCCCCGCGCGGGAGGCGGCCCGCCTGCTGCGGCCCGCCGCGCCGGGCGCCGCCACCGAACTGGACGGCGTGGAATACGCCTCCATGGCCCTGATCACCCTCGCCTACCGGGCCGCCGACGCCGACGCGGCCCTCCCCGAGGGCAGCGGCTTCCTGGTGCCGCCCGTCGACGGCCACACCATCAAGGCCTCCACCTTCGCCTCCCGCAAGTGGGGCTGGATCGCCGAGGAGGACCCGGACGTCGTCGTCCTGCGCACCTCCGTCGGGCGCCACGGCGAGAGCGCCGTCCTCGAACGCGAGGACGCCGATCTGGTGGCCGTCTCCCGCCGGGACCTGCGCGAGGCGACCGGCCTCGACGCCACCCCGCTCCAGACCCGGGTCACCCGCTGGACGGACGGCCTGCCCCAGTACCCGGTCGGCCACCACGCGCGCGTGGCCCGCGTCCGCGCCGAGGTCGCCAGGCTCCCGGGCCTGGCCGTGTGCGGCGCCGCCTACGACGGGGTCGGCATCCCGGCGTGCGTCGCCAGCGCGTACGCCGCCGTGGACCAGCTCGGCGGCGACCCGCGCGGTGTGCAGGACCTCACCGCCAACCCGGTGCAGAGCCTGCACGGCGGGGCGGGACAATAGCCTCATGAGTGACGACGCCTCCACCACCGAGTCCGGCAGGATCCCGAACAAGGGCAAGCTGGCCAAGGACCTCAACGAGGTCATCCGCTACACGCTGTGGTCCGTCTTCAAACTGAAGGACGTGCTGCCCGAGGACCGTTCCGGTTACGCCGACGAGGTCCAGGAGCTGTTCGACCAGCTCGCCGCCAAGGACGTCACCGTGCGCGGCACGTACGACGTCTCGGGTCTGCGCGCCGACGCCGACCTCATGATCTGGTGGCACGCCGAGACCAGCGACCAGCTCCAGGAGGCGTACAACCTCTTCCGCCGCACCCGGCTGGGCCGTGCCCTGGAGCCGGTCTGGTCGAACATGGCGCTGCACCGCCCCGCCGAGTTCAACCGCTCGCACATCCCGGCCTTCCTCGCCGACGAGACGCCGCGCGACTACGTCAGCGTCTACCCGTTCGTCCGCTCCTACGACTGGTACCTGCTGCCCGACGAGGACCGTCGCCGCATGCTCGCGGACCACGGCAAGATGGCGCGCGGCTACCCGGACGTCCGGGCCAACACGGTCGCCTCGTTCTCGCTCGGCGACTACGAGTGGATCCTCGCCTTCGAGGCGGACGAGCTGTACCGCATCGTCGACCTCATGCGTCACCTGCGGGCCTCGGAGGCCCGGATGCACGTCCGCGAGGAAGTGCCGTTCTACACCGGCCGCCGCAGGTCGATCGCGGAGCTCGTCTCCGGGCTCGCCTAGAGTCCGCCGTCGGAGGACGGATCCCGCCCGGAGCGGGAACGACACGTGGGACCGCTGCCTCGGGGAGGTGGCGGTCTTGTCGTATCCGGTGGGCTGGAGGGGCGTCTCGGAATGGTTCTCCTGGCCGGTTTTATCCAGCCATGAAAGGTGGAGGCGCCATGGTGGTCCGTGTCGAACGTCAAGCAGTGCAAGGAATTAGGCATATCGGCTCACCGCACGCATGCACGGGAATCGATGTGGCGGGTAGTTCCCTGACGTCGTGTTTCCTGGCTCAGTTCGACGACCCGAACTTCGGGTTGATCGTCCGGGATGCATGGGTTCAGGCCTGCACGGTGGACCGGTGCCAGGTCCAGGGGGTCTACTTCGATGGTGCGACTGTTGATGGACTCATCACCAAGCAGATCCATGGGATCTATGGCTGCGTTTTCAGCCGGGTGGTACTGAAAGGGAAGATCGGTTCGGTCATGGTGATGCCGCCCCACACCAGTCTGGCGCATCGCGACCTTCATATCGCCGGGATGGTGCAGAAGTATCGCGAGGTGGAATGGGCTCTCGATATCTCCGAGGCGAGTTTCATGGATGCAGATTTCTATGGAGTTCCCGGAGATTTGGTCAAGTATGATCCGGAGACCCAGGTTCTGCTGCGTCGCGAGAAGTTGGAAGACGTCCCCCTTGAGGAGCTTCCGACGTATGCGGAAGCCGCCCACGATGACCGTGGCATTGCTCCCGGCAGTCAGCCGCCATCCTCCTCCAGGACGTGCGCCTCCTGACGGACTCGACGCTGTCCGACGACGCCGTGACGGCACTGTGGCGCACCGCCGCTCGGCGTAGCGGCGCTGACGAAGCCTTCGACGCGGACGGCAGGGCCTGGCTGCGGGAGATCGCCGAGGTGTGTACGGCGTGGCTGGCCGGTGTCGCACCCTCCTACGTGTCCAGAGCGCCCACTCATCGCGAAGACGTGAGGGAACCGGTCCTGCACGAGGTCCGTGATGTGCGTCCGGCACTCGATCGGGCCGTGGCGCGGCAGACCAGCGGCGCGGCCGCCGACGCCATCACTCCCCTGCTTGAGGAAACGGTGACGTCCGTGGACCCGGACCTCGGGTTCCGGCTTCTCCTGCACCTCGTCGACAGGTACGACGTAGCGATCGGCGAGACGCAGTTCCTCCGTTACAAGGAGATCGGGGCACGCCTCGGCTTTCGCGGCGCGTATGTCACCGACCAGGTGTCAGAGTGCGTCCGCCCCCGGTGACCTGTCCGAAGCCCGACGACCACTGGCCGGTGGCGGCGGCGTGCGCCTCGGGCACGTCCGCGGTTGATCAACCGCGCGGTATTCGGCCAGGTCCGATGGCTTTGTGCCATTCGTCGACAACCTGCCTCCCCCATGGCTGGGGTGCGGCTACACAAGGAGGCTGGGGCGGTGCTCTGCCGTCCCTGCCGTAATGGTGGCCGGTTGGTGGGGGAGGTCTGGACTGGTGCTGACCATCAACGTGGCGGTGCTGCTCACGGTCATTGTGGTCTGGCGGCTGCGGCGGCGTACGGAGTCGCGCAGCCGCTTCGACGAGAAACTGACCGTCGTCATCGTTCTGGCGCTGGGGGTCCTGATCGCGCCCACTCGGCTCGGCCAGGGAATCCTGAACTTCGTGGGGCAGCTTGCGAGTGGCGTCACGCAGGCCAGTCGATGAGCCCACGCACGCGCAAGGGCCGGGCGGTGGCCAGGCGTCCGATGGGACGGCGGCGGATCCGCAGGCCGGCCAGGCGGCGGCAGCGCGGGGACGACCGCCTGACCGGCCTCTTGGTGGCCGCCGTCATCGCCGTCGCCCTGGTGGTGGCCGTCGTCAACTGGCTGCTGGCGCACTGGTGGATCCTGGCTGTTGTCGGCGTACTCGCGGTGCTGGCCGGGAGCGGTTGGCTGTATCACAAGCACCAGCAGGCACGGTGGGAAGCGGTTCGCGCACAGGGGCTGCGTTTCGGTCTTTCCCAACTCGACTCCCTCCACCACTCACGGTTCGAAGACGTAGTCCGCGACCTGATGCACCGTGACGGCTGCCCGGACGCGGTCCGGGTCGGGGGCGGCGGGGACCTGGGCGCCGACGTCAAGGCCACCGACCCCTACGGGCGGCGCTGGGTGATTCAGTGCAAACACCGGCGCAACGGCCTCGCCGGCTCCGCCGTGGGAACGCCGGACCTCCAGGTCCTCAACGGCACCGCCCGCCAGGTCCACGGCGCCGATGTCGCGGTCATCGTGACCAACGGACGGGTCACCGCACCTGCCCTGAAGTTCGCCGAGCAGCAGCGCCTCCACGTGGTCGACCGCCACACCCTCGCAGCCTGGGTGTCCGGCTCACGCCCTCTGTGGGATCTGCTGCGCGCTGTCCCGCCGCCCCGCAAGCCGACCAGGAGACTTCCTGGACAAGGTGCACGGCCGCACTCGGGTCGAGAACGGTAGGACCGTCCATCGCCAAGCGTCATCGCCCGCCTGTGCACGGGCCGATGCCCTGCTGCCGCGGGGAGACGTCGTGTGCTGCGGCCGACTCCGACCGGTCGTGACGACTCGGTGGTGGCCACACCGGCAGCTGATATCGCCTGTTCATCGCCATGGGTGAGTCCTATGATCACCAGCAAGGCGGGGTCGTAGCACAGAGGTAGTGCGCCGCGACATCATCTCGGAGGACGTCGGTTCGAATCCGACCGCCCCGCCCCTCTCTTCAGAACGCCGCCCTCTGCCTCGAATCTGCGGCCAGTGACAAGGAACGCGCCGGTTCGGCGACAACTGCCCTGCCTCGTCCCCCTGGAGATCAGGACCCGTACAGCCCCCTTCTCCGACAGGGCCCCGCAGCGGCTCGCGCAGGGTGGGCGCGGTGCCGCGGGTAGGAGTGCCGGCACGGTTCCGGATCTCCTCCCAGCCGCCCGCGAGGAAATCCTCCTCGGAGTACGCGCCGATCGGCGTCGACCAGGGCCAGTCACCGAGCCGCCCATGCCGTGCGCGACCGGTTCGGCGCCCGTGATCCCAGCGCTGCTCAGCCCGCCGGAGGGCCGGAGTGCCCGTTGCTCCGAGAGTTTTGAACGTGTTCAAAACCAGGCGTACGCTGGGGTCATGAGCGACAGAGCCGCCCTGCTCAAGGGCATTCGCGTCTGGTTGGCCCTCTTCGTCGTCTGCCTGGTGCTCAGCGGCGCCACCGCCTTCCCGCTGGTACACGAACTGCACTGGGCCGAGGAGGTGTTGCGCTCGCTGTCCGTCCCGACGTACCTGCCGGGGCTGATGGACTGGATCGTCCGGGTGCGCCAGGGTCTGGACGCGGCCGACGCCGAGCACCCCTTCGTGCTGTACGGCACGGACTGGCTGGCGTTCGCGCACCTCGTCATCGCGGTCGCCTTCGTCGGGCCGTACCGCGACCCGGTGCGCAACATCTGGGTGATCGAGTTCGGGATGATCGCCTGCGCCGGGATCATCCCGCTCGCGCTCATCTGCGGTCCGGTGCGCGGAATCCCCTTCTGGTGGACCCTGATCGACATGTCGTTCGGAGTGTTCGGGGTCATCCCGCTCGCCGTCGTACGGCGCAAGATCAAGCGTCTGGAGGCGCTGACCTCGGCCGCCGAGGCCGAGGCCGGGCCCGGGTCGGGGGGAGCGGCGCCCGCGCTCGCCTGACCGCGCTGTCCTCGCCACCGGAGTCAGCGCGCGACCTCGAAGACGTTCTTCTGCAGCCCGTTCGCGTAGACCTCGTGCTCGATCAGCCTCAGCTTCCGGGTGTCCTGGTCGGCACCGCTGAACAGCCGCTTGCCCGCGCCGAGCAGCAGCGGGAAGACGAGCAGGTGGTAGCGGTCGATCAGACCCGCGTCGGACAGGCTCCGGTTCAGCGAGGCGCTGCCGTGGACGATGATCGGCCCTCCCTCGGTCTCCTTCAGGGCGGCGACCTGGTCGAGTGAGCGCAGGATCGAGGTCTCGCCCCAGTCCGGGACCAGGTCGCCCTCGGTGAGGGTGGTGGACACGACGTACTTCGGCATGGCGTTGTACCCGGCGAACTCCGCCATGGTGGGCCACACCGGGCTGAACGCCTCGTAGCTGACCCGGCCCATCAGGATCGCGGTGGCCTCCTCCTGCTCACTCCCCTTGATCCCGTACGCCTCCGGGAGGAACTCCACGTCCTTGAAGGTCCACCCGGCGTTCCGGTAGCCGGATTCGCCGCCGGGGGCCTCCACGACGCCGTCGAGCGAGATGAAGGCGGTGCTGATCAGTGTGCGCATGGCGCTGTCCTTGTCCTTGGAGCGGGGGGAGGGGACTCCAGCATCCGACCGACAAAAAAATTTGTCAAGAAAATCGATGTTGTCGGTTCGAGGGACAGGAAGGGGCGGCTCGCCGAAAGCGCGAGCCGCCCCTTCCTCGTCCGTGGCGCCCTTCCGTGGGGTGCGCGGTGGTCAGTGCCGCAGCAGTACTCGGCGGGTGGCGCGGGCCAGACGGGCCGCGGGGTGGCGCGACGGGGGGGTGGGGCCCGAGCGGTCCCGCCACCAGCTGCGCAGCCGGAGCCGGGCCGCCGCGTCGGCCGGGTGCCCGGCACGCAGCACGTGCGCGGCGAAGTCGAGGGCGTCGCGCCGGTAGCCGCCGGTCATCGGACGGCCGTGGGCGTAGGCGAGGAAGGCCGGCCCGTACTCCTTGGCGAGGATCTCGGGGAGCTCGGGGGCGACTTTGGCCACGATCCCGGCGCGCTTCGCGGCCAGCGAGCGCGCCTGCACCCCGATCCGTGCCCGGTCGAAGCCCTCGGGCACGGGGGTGTCCGCGACCAGGCAGGAGAGCAGGGCGGTCTGTGCGAGCGCGAGCCGCTGCCGGGCGGCGGTGCCGTCGCCGTGGGCGTCGGGCGCACGATCCGCCGGGCCGTCGTCGTACGACCGTGCGGGTGCGGCTCCTTCCGTCGTCGCCGCCGCCGCCGTCGCCGCCGTCGCCGTCGTCGGCGCGGTCGCGCGGGGGGCTTTCCCGCCCCCGGCCTTCGTCACCGTCTCCCGTACGAGAGTCAGCTCCCGCTCCAGTTCCTCCGGCTGCGGGAAGTTCTCGTCGCGTTCCAGCAGGACGCCCGGCGGGGCGGTGCGGGAGGCGAGGTCGGCCAGGATGTCCAGGACCGGGCGCGGCACGGGGTGGGCGTGGCTGTCGTGCCACACGCCGTCGCGCTCGAAGCCGCCCGCGACATGCGCGTAGGCGATGGCCTCGACGGGCAGTTCGTCCAGTGCCTTGCCCGGGTCCTCGCCCCGGTTGACGTGGTTGGTGTGCAGGTTGGCGACATCGATCAGCAGGCGCACCCCGGTACGGTCGGCCAGGTCGTACAGGAACTGCCCCTCCGTCATCTCCTCGCCGGGCCAGGCGATCAGCGCCGCGATGTTCTCCACCGCGAGCGGTACCGGCAGGGCGTCCTGCGCGACACGGACGTTCTCGCACAGCACGTCGAGCGCGTCGCGGGTGCGGGGGACGGGCAGCAGATGGCCGGCTTCCAGTGCCGGGGACGCGGTCAGTGCCCCGCCCGCCCGCACGAACGCGATGTGCTCGGTCACCAGGGGCGAGCCCAGGGCCTCGGCCCGTGCGGCGAGGTCGGCCAGCCGCGCCGGGTCGGGGCGGTCGGCGCCGCCGAGCCCGAGCGACACGCCGTGCGGTACGACGGTGACGCCACGCTCGCGCAGCCGCAGCAGCGACTCGGGGACGTGTCCGGGGCAGATGTTCTCGGCCACGGCCTCGACCCAGTCGACGCCCGCCATGCGTTCCACGGCGTCGGCGATCTCCGGCCGCCATCCGATGCCCGTTCCCAGGTGCTGCATCGTCCCCTCCTCCACCACGGATCCACGCCACGCCGTCGGCGCATCGCCGCCGGTGTCACGGGTCATGGCCCCGTCCGTCGCCACCGAACCCCTGCCCTGGGACGTTCAGAGCAACATTTGAGGTTCCGCTCGCCGGCCGGGTGATCCGGTCGCACGCGCGCCCGCGTGAGCCGGAGGTGTGCGGGGCCCGAAGGTCGACCCGAACGGCGGAGCCCGGGAGCCGGGCTTCCAGGAAGACCTGTCAGGAGACCCATGAGACCCATGAGACCCGTGAGATGACCTGGGGGGAGACATGCGCGGAGGCCGGCCGGTCGGCACCCGGAAGCGGGGCACGACTTCGAGACCGCACCGCCGCCCCGCAGGGCGCCTCGCCGGGCTCGCGGCGGCCCTCCTCGCGGCGGCTGTCCTCGGTGCGGCCGCTCCGGCGCCCCGGATCGCCTCCTCGACGCCGATGCCCACGCCGATGCACACACCCACGCCGACGCGGGCGGCGATGCCGTCGCCTTCGCCGTCGCAGGACGCCTGCCGTACGACCGGTGACGCCCTGCCGCGTGGCGACTGCGGACCCTTCCACCAGGTCCTCGCCGAGGACTTCAACGGCGACGTCGTCCCGCTCGGCTCCTTCAGCGACTGCGACCACGGCGCGGACACGCCCGGCGCGTACTGCGGCGGCCTCACCGGTGCGTACCGCGCCGCCTGGTGGGCCTACCCGCGCGGCTGGTACGACACCGCGAACCCGCGCAACCACTCCAACGGCAACCACCGTGTGCTGGGCGGGGAGTACCGCGCCGACGACACGGTGTGGGTGGGGCCGGCGGCGGACGGCGACGGCCGGATGCATCTGCGCATGTACCGCCCGGCATCCGGTGGCGACCTCCATGTGGCCGCGGTGGTGCCGCGCGCGGTGATGCGGCAGACGTACGGGAAGTACAGCGCGCGGGTGCGTGTCGTACGGGCGGCACCCGGCTACAAGAGCGCCTGGCTGCTCTACGGCGGTGGCTGCGAGATGGACATGTACGAGCAGTCCTGGACCGACACCGTCCACTTCTTCCACCATCCGTGCGACGGGCGCGCCCAGGGCTACGCCGACACGGGCGAGCCGTTCACCCGGTGGCACACGGTGAGCCTGGAGTGGACCCCGGGCCGTGCCCGCTACTACCTGGACGGCCGCCTGTACCTGAGCGACGGCCGCGCGGTCGCCGCGCGGCCCCTGGACTGGGTCCTGCAGAACGAGAGCGCGCTGTACGGACCGTACGCCGCGCCCGGCTCCTGGGCGCAGATGGACATCACCTGGGTCAGCGCCTACACGTACACGGGAGCGGGCCGTTGACGACGGCGGCGGCGGAGCGCGGCCCGTCAGCGGTTACGGCGGGTGTTGAGCCGGGCGGCCTGGCGTGTCAGATGGTCGCGTTCGGCGAGGTCGGACGCCTTGCCGGCCGCCTCGGCGTACAGCCGTGCCGCGGCGGCCAGGTCGCCGTCGCGCTCGAGGAGGTACGCCCGCACCGCCGCGTACCGGGGCAGTGAGGCGTCCAGTTCCGCGAGTGCCGCCAGGCCCGCGCGCGGTCCGTCGGCCTCGCCGACGGCCACCGCGCGGTTGAGCTTGACGACGGGATTGCCGGTCAGGCGCGTGAGTTCGTCGTACCACTCGACGATCTGCGGCCAGTCGGTCTCCTCGGCGGTGGGCGCGTCGGCGTGGAGGGCCGCGACGGCGGCCTGGGCCTGGAACTCGCCCAGCCGGTCGCGGGCGAGGGCCGCCTGAAGGATCGAGACGCCCTCGGCGATCGAGCCGGTGTCCCATCGGCCGCGGTCCTGCTCGGCGAGCGGTACGAGGCTGCCGTCCGGCGCGGTCCGGGCGGCGCGCCGGGCGTGGTGGAGCAGCATGAGGGCGAGCAGGCCCGCCGCCTCGGGGTGGTCGACCTGGGAGGCGAGCTGCCGGGTGAGCCGGATGGCCTCGGCGGCGAGGTCGACGTCGCCCGAGTAGCCCTCGTTGAAGACCAGGTAGAGGACGCGCAGCACGGTGGCGACGTCGCCGGGCCGGTCGAACCGCACGCCGGAGACGGTGCGCTTGGCCCGGCTGATGCGCTGCGCCATGGTCGCCTCGGGCACCAGGTAGGCCTGGGCGATCTGGCGGGTGGTCAGCCCGCCGACGGCGCGCAGGGTGAGCGCGACCGCGGACGACGGTGTCAGCGACGGGTGGGCGCACAGGAAGTAGAGCTGGAGCGTGTCGTCCGCCGCGGACGCGGGTCCGGGGGCCGGCTCCTCGTCGACGAGGTCCTCACGCCGGCGGCGGGCGGCATCCGCCCGCATCGCGTCGAGGAACCGGCGCCAGGCCACGGTGACCAGCCAGCCCTTGGGGTCCCGTGGCGGGTCCGCGGGCCAGACGCGGACCGCCTCGACCAGTGCGTCCTGCACCGCGTCCTCGGCCGCCGCGAAGTCGGCTCCGCGGCGGACGAGGACAGCGAGGACACTCGGCGTGAGCCTGCGCAGCAGGGCCTCGTCCATCGGCGGGTTCACTCCGTGACGGTGGGCGGCGCGGCCAGGAACGGGCGCACCTCGATCCACTCGTGGATCGGCTTCCCGCCCGCCCCGGGGGCCGCCGACAGTTCCCCGGCCAGTTCGACGGCCCGCTCATGGCTGTCGACGTCGATCACCATCCAGCCGGCGATGAGGTCCTTGGTCTCGGCGAACGGGCCGTCGGTGACCGGCGGGCGCCCCTCACCGTCGTACCGGACCCACGACCCCTCGGGGGCGAGCGCCTGACCGTCGACGAACTCGCCGGTCTTCTCGAGGCGGTCCGCGAGGTCCCGCATGTACTGCATGTGCGCCGAGATCTCCTCGGGCGTCCATTGGTCCATCGGCACGTTGTTGACCGGGGCCGGCGCGCCGCGGTAGTGCTTGAGAAGCAGGTACTTGGCCATCGTTCCTCCTCGCTGCCGCGCCCCATTGTGGGCGCTTTCACTGCGGGGACGGAGCAGGCCGCCGGTTCTCGACATCGCCGTCCGACTTTTTCGGGCCTCGGGGACGAGCCGGTGGCGGCCGCCGTGCGACGGCCGTCGTCAGCTCGGGCGCAGGGCCGGGTGCTCGGCGACCACCGTCGAGCTGCCCGGCGCGACCTCGGTGAAGCCCGCGTCGCGCACCAACGGCATTCCCGAGGCGACCAGTTCGGGCCACCGGGACGGGGACGCGGTCCGGACGGCGAGGGGGAAGCCCGCCTTGCGCCAGGCCACGCGGTCCTCCTCGGGCAGTGCCCACCACGCGAGGTGGGCGCCGTGCCCGGCCTGGGCCATCGCCTTGCCCGCCGACATCGCGAGCCGCGGGTTCAGCCACAGCACGGGCAGCGCCGGGTCCGCGTCGGCGGGCGCCTCCGGGTCGTCCAGGTCCGTGCCGGAGACCTGGAGTTTGGCCAGGTCCTTGGGCCAGGCGTCCACCGGCACGGGCGGGAACACCCGCACCTCGGCCGATCCGCCCGTCACCGTGATGCCGGGCAGCGCCTCCGCCCGCCGCCACTCGCCGCCACGGGCCCGCCGCACCACCTTGCGGATCCGGGCGTCCTGCCAGTCCCGCATCACCTCGGCCCATTCGCCCTCGCCCAGCGACCGTTCGTCGCTGAGCATCACGAGCACGGCCCGCGCCGCGGCCTCCAGCGCGTCCGTGCGCGCCGGGGGAGCGTCCCGTTCGAGGCGTACGACCAGCGGCAGCGCGAACTGCGGCGCCTCGTCGCGCGAGGTGCGCTCGGTACGGAAGGGGCTGGTCGGGGAGCCGGACGGGGCCGGCGGCGTCGGGTCGCTGCTCACGGCCCCCAGTCTGCCAGGCGGACGATCGGGGACTGCCGGGGGAAGCCCGCCGGGCCGGGGGAGGGGGCCGTCAGGGGACCTCGTCCGAGCCGCAGGGGTGGACGTGTCCGGTGCCGCACGGGAGGACGTGGCCGTGCCTCACGGGGTGGACGTGGGCGGCTTCGGGGGCGTGGGGTCCGGCCAGAGTTCCGGTGGGGCCTCGGCCTCGCGTGGGGCCTTCCGGGTGAGGGCCGTGGTCTTGGGCGCCGCCGGCGCGGGCGCGTCCGGTGCCGGGGGCCGTACGGCCTCGGCCCGCGGGGCGGGTTTCGGGGCGCCGCCGGCGGTGGCCGGCGGCACGCCCGCGCGCCGGGCCTTCGCCTGCGTCACCTTCGCCGCAGCCTCCCGGCGAGCCCTCGCCGTGGTCTCGCGCCAGGTCTCCTTCGGGCTCGGGCTCTCGTGCCACGTCTTCGGGGAGGCCTCCCGCGACGTCCGAGGCGGCCCGCTCTCGCTCTCGCCGGGATCCTCCGGCGCCGTGTGCCGGGAGTCCTCCGTGCCGGCCGACCGCGCGGTCACCGCCCCCGCTTCGCCCGGCTTCGCGGCCGCCGCACCGGTTTCGACCGGCTTCGCGGCCGCCGACGCCTCCTGCGCCGGTGCCGCCCGTTCCAGGAAGCGCAGCAGCTCCACCGGGAACGGCAGGACCAGGGTGGAGTTCTTCTCCGCCGCCACCGCCACCACGGTCTGCAGCAGCCGCAGCTGGAGCGCGGCGGGCTGCTCGGACATCACCCCGGCGGCCTCCGCCAGCTTCCTGGAGGCCTGGAGTTCGGCGTCCGCGTTGATGATGCGCGCCCGGCGCTCACGGTCGGCCTCCGCCTGGCGGGCCATCGACCGCTTCATGGCGTCCGGCAGCGACACGTCCTTGATCTCCACCCTGTCGATCTGCACCCCCCAGCCCACCGCCGGACTGTCGATCATCAGTTCGAGACCCTGGTTGAGCTTCTCGCGGTTGGAGAGCAGGTCGTCGAGGTCGCTCTTGCCGATGATCGAGCGCAGTGAGGTCTGCGCCATCTGCGAGACGGCGAACCGGTAGTCCTCGACCTGGATGAGCGCGTTCGCCGGGTCGATGACCTTGAAGTACACGACCGCGTCCACGCGCACGGTGACGTTGTCCCGGGTGATGCCCTCCTGCGCGGGGACGGGGAGCGTCACGATCTGCATGTTGACCTTGTGCATCCGGTCCACGAACGGAACGATCGCGGTCAGCCCCGGCGGCCGGGCGTCCCCGCTCACCCGCCCGAAGCGGAAGACCACCCCGCGCTCGTACTGCTTGACGACGCGTGCCGCCGCGCCGAGGCCCACGAGCCCCGCGACGCCGGCTCCCGCCAGGGCACCCACCAGCTCCTGGATCATGACGACCCCCTCACCGAGAGGCTCGGTACATCTGTACCTTTCACCATAATTCGGACGGGACCGGCGAGGCGAGGGCCGGGCACCACCGGTGTGCGGCCGGCGGGCGCCCGGTGTGCGTCAGTGCTCCACGAGCCCCTTGGCGTCGCGCGCCAGGGCCGTGAGGCGGGAGATCGCCCGGAAGTACTTCTTGCGGTAGCCGCCGTTCAGCATCTCCTCGCTGAACAGCCGGTCGAACGGCAGCCCGGACGCGAGGACCGGCACCTCGCGGTCGTAGAGCCGGTCGGCCAGCACCACGAGCCGAAGCGCCGTCGACTGGTCGGGCACCGGCCGCACATCGGTCAGGCACACCGCCCGCAGCTCGTCGGTCAGCGCGCCGTACCGGCTGGGGTGCACCCGCGCGAGGTGCTCCAGCAGATGCGGGAAGTCGTCCAGCGAGGCGCCCTCGGTGGCGTACGCCGCCTTGGTCACCTGCTCGTCGCTGTAGGGCGCCGGGGCCTCGGGCAGACCCCGGTGCCGGTAGTCCTCACCGTCGATGCGCAGCGCCTTGAAGTGCGCGGACAGCCCCTGGATCTCGCGCAGGAAGTCGGCGGCGGCGAAGCGGCCCTCGCCGAGCTTGCCCGGCAGCGTGTTCGAGGTGGCCGCCAGCGCCACGCCCGCGTCCACGAGCTTGCCGAGCAGCGTGGACACGAGGACGGTGTCGCCCGGGTCGTCCAGCTCGAACTCGTCGATGCACAGCAGGCGGTGCCCCGACAGCGTCTGCACCGTCTGCTGGAAGCCGAGCGCGCCGACCAGGTTGGTCAGCTCCACGAACGTGCCGAACGCCTTGAGCGCGGGCTCGGCCGGGGTCGCGTGCCACAGCGAGGCGAGGAGATGGGTCTTGCCGACGCCGTACCCGCCGTCGAGGTAGACGCCGCGCGGGCCCGCCGGCGCCTTGGAGGCCCTCCCCCGGCCCCTGCCGAAGCCGAACAGCGAGCGCTTGGCGGACGCGGCGTGCGCGCCGCCGAGCCCGCCGGCGAACTCCTCGAGGACCTGCACGGCCTCGCTCTGGCTGGGCTGGTTCGGGTCCGGGACGTAGGTCGAGAAGCGGACCGAGTCGAAGCGGGGCGGTGGCACCATCTCGGCGACGAGCCGGTCCGCGGGGACGTGCGGCTCGCGGGAGGTCAGCGACAGCGGGGCCGCTTCGGCTATCGGATCGGAGGCGGCGGTGGAGGACGACACGGTTCACCACTTTAGCCGTGCCACACTGCACCGCATGCGACGCCTGTTCCCTGTGACCGATGAGACGGCGGCCCGGCCGGACGGCGGCGCCGGGCCGGGTGCCCACCCGGACGCCGACCGCGAGTGGACGCTCCAGGAGCTCGCGACGGCGTACGCCTACCCGGCCCCCGCGGTCGGCGGCGGCCCCCGGCGGCCCTGGCTGCGCGCCAACATGGTCGCGTCGCTCGACGGGGCCGCTCAGCACGACGGGCGCTCCCAGCCCCTCTCCGACGCCACCGACATGCGGATCTTCGGCACGCTCAGGGCGCTCGCCGACGTGGTCGTCGTGGGCGCGGAGACGGTGCGGCAGGAGGGGTACCGCCCGGCTCGGGCCCGGGAGGCGTTCGCGGCGGCGCGCGCGGCGGCCGGTCAGGGCCCCGCGCCCGCGATCGCCGTGGTGAGCGCGAGCCTCGACCTGGACTTCTCGCTGCCGCTGTTCACCGCGCCCCTGGTGCCCACGCTGCTGCTGACCGGGGCAGCGGCGGCGCCGGACCGGGTGGCCGCGGCCGAGCGGGCGGGCGTGAGGGTGGTGGTCGCGGGGGAGGGCGCCGGTGCGGACCCGGCCCGCGCCGTGGCGGCTCTCGGGGAGCTCGGCATGAGCCGGCTGCTGACCGAGGGCGGACCGCGGCTGCTGGGGCAGATGGTGGCGGCGGGGGTGCTGGACGAGCTGTGCCTGACGGTGTCGCCGATGCTCACGGCCGGTGGCGCGCAACGCGTCGCCGGGGGCCCCTCGGTGCCGGTGCCCCAGCGCTTCGCCCTGGTGTCGCTGCTGGAGGAGAAGGGGTTCCTCTTCAGCCGCTACCGCCGGGTGGGCTGACCGCACCGCACGGAACGCGAAGTTGTCGTACATGGAAACTTGTCGTACATGTCGGAACAGTCCGTTCCATCTGGTTCCCGAAGGGGCACAATCAATCCGGCAGGGTGTCCAAGCGATCACGGGGCAGGATGGTTTCCGCAGGGTCTGACAGGCCCGTGCAGGAGAGAGGCCCCGCGGGGGGTCCTCGCTGGACTCGGAGAAGAAGGGGCGCCCCGACGTGTTCACGAGCGTACTGATGATCGAGAAGGCCCTCACATCCGCCGACGTGGAGTTCGTCACCACCTTGCACGGTGACGAGAAGGTGGCCTTCCATGTGCTGCTCCAGCCGAGAGGCGACCAGGCGGACCGCCTGCTGCGCGCCATCGACGACATCGCCCTCGGAGAGCTGGACGAGGCGGCGCACGAACGGGACACCCCCGAGGGAAAGGACGCGGCCGCCCTCGGGCGCCAGGCCCTGGAGGTCTCCCTGTCGGCGCTGCGCGCGGCCGGCAGCACGGCCGAAGGCCGCCTGATCGAGGACCATCCGCTCGACGCCCTCAAGACCCTGGTGGGGGAGAGCGGCGCGGACGAGGTCATCGTGCTGACCGACCCCCACTACGTGGAGGAGTTCTTCCACCGCGACTGGGCCTCCCGGGCGCGGCACAAGGTCGGCGTCCCGGTGCTCAAGCTGTTCTCGCACAGCAAGGCGCAGTGAACGGCGCGGCGGGCCGGTGAGCCGGGCGCCCGGTCGCGGGCCGCTCGGCGCCCCCCGTCGGTCGGTGCGCGCGGCCCCGGCCGCACGGCATAGGCTGGGCCGCTGAGCACACGCCGTACCAGCATCCAGATCCAGGAGACACGCATGGCACCCGGCCTCCCCCCCGCCATGGACCGACCGCACTTCATCGGCATCGGCGGCGCCGGAATGTCGGGTATCGCGAAGATCCTCGCGCAGCGCGGTGCCGTGGTGGCGGGCAGCGACGCCAAGGACTCGCCGACCGCCGAGGCGCTGCGCGCGCTCGGCGCCACGGTGCACATCGGCCACGCGGCCGGGCACCTCGCCGACGACGCCAGCTGCGCCGTCGTGTCCTCCGCCATCCGCGCGGACAACCCGGAGCTGGCGCGGGCGGCGGAGGCGGGCATCCCGGTGGTGCACCGCTCCGACGCCCTGGCCCGGCTGATGGACGGGCTGCGCCCGATCGCGGTCGCGGGCACCCACGGCAAGACCACCACGACGTCGATGCTGGCCGTGTCCCTGCGGGAGCTGGGCCTCGACCCGTCGTACGCGATCGGCGGCGACCTGGACGCCCCCGGCTCCAACGCCCTGCACGGCGAGGGGGAGATCTTCGTCGCCGAGGCGGACGAGAGCGACCGCAGCTTCCACAAGTACGCGCCCGAGGTCGCCATCGTCCTCAACGTCGAGTTGGACCACCACGCCAACTACGCGTCCATGGAGGAGATCTACGAGTCGTTCGAGACGTTCGCCGGCAGGATCGTGCCCGGCGGCACCCTGGTGATCGCCGCCGACCACGAGGGGGCGCGTGAGCTGACCCGGCGGCTGGCCGGCTCGGTGCGCACGGTCACCTACGGCGAGTCCGAGGACGCCGACGTGCGCGTCCTGTCGGTCACCCCGCAGGGACTCAGGAGCGAGGTGACGGTCGTCCTCGACGGGCAGGAGCTGACCTTCACGGTGTCCGTCCCCGGCCGCCACTACGCGCACAACGCGGTGGCCGCCCTGGCCGCGGGCGTGGCGCTCGGCGTCCCCGCCCCGGAGCTGGCCACGGCGCTCGGCGCGTACACGGGCGTCAAGCGCCGCCTCCAGCTCAAGGGCGAACAGGCCGGCGTCCAGGTCATCGACTCCTACGCGCACCACCCCACCGAGATGACGGCGGACCTGGAGGCGATGCGGGCGGCCGCCGGGGACTCCCGCATCCTGGTGCTCTTCCAGCCCCACCTGTTCTCACGCACCCAGGAACTGGGCAAGGAGATGGGCGAGGCGCTCGCCCTCGCCGACTCCTCGGTCGTGCTCGACATCTACCCCGCCCGCGAGGACCCGATCCCCGGCGTGACGAGCGAGCTGATCATCGACGCGGCCCGCGCGGCGGGCGCGGACGTGCAGGCCGTCCACGACAAGGCGGAGGCGCCCGCGGTCGTGGCGGGAATGGCCAAGCCCGGTGATCTCGTTCTCACCATGGGCGCGGGCGACGTCACCGACCTCGGACCGCGCATCCTGGACCGTCTCGCACAGCAGCAGAAGTAAGGGGTTGGCCGTCATGTCGTACGACGTCGAGAAGCCGGACGAGCAGTGGCGCGAGGAACTGACGCCGGCGGAGTACGCCGTGCTGCGCCAGGCCGGTACCGAGCCCGCCTTCAGGGGCGAGTACACCGACACCAAGACCAAGGGCGTCTACTCCTGCCGCGCCTGCGGCGCCGAACTCTTCACCTCCGGCACGAAGTTCGAGTCCCACTGCGGCTGGCCCTCCTTCTACGACCCGAAGGACACCGACGCGGTGGAACTCCTGGAGGACCGCTCCCACGGCATGGCCCGCACCGAGGTCCGCTGCGCCCGCTGCGGCTCCCACCTCGGCCATGTCTTCGAGGGTGAGGGTTACGCGACCCCCACGGACCAGCGGTACTGCATCAACTCGATCTCCCTGCGGCTGACGCCGGACGAGGGCTGAGTCCACCCCCGCTCGGTCACGGCACGCGGCTGTGGCCGAGCACGTTCACCACGCGGCCGTCCGGGTCGCGCACGAAGAAGCGGCGCACACCCCACTCCTCGTCGGTCAGCGGGTGCACGATCTCGGCGCCGCGCTCCCGCAGGACGGCGTACAGCGCGTCGACGTCCTCCACCTCGATGCTCAGGTCCGGCACGACGGGCGCCGTCGCGTCCTCGCTCATCAGGCTGATCTGGGCCGCGGGGTTCCGGGGGGAGGCGAGTGTCGCGATCCAGCCGTGGTTCATGACCTCCTCGAAACCGAGCAGACCGTAGAACTCCGCGTTCTCGGCGGTGGCTTCGGTCCGGAGGTTGGGGACGACCCGGCGTACGCACATCACGCCAGGGTATCGGCGACCCCACGGCCCGCGGGCCGAAACAGCCCCCGCACCAGGGCCTGTTGCGAATGTGGCGTCTGCCGCGCGACGCCCGGCACGCACTCTCGCCGCACCGCCCGAAAGCCCGAGTACGTCCAGTACGAGGGCTTCCGGGCGGCACGGCGAGAGCACGCACCGGACGCCGCGCGGCCGCCCTCCGGGCGACGACGCCACTTTCGCAACAGGCCCTAGCTTGATCTTTAACGTGTGCTGTCGAACGGTGCGTCGTACTTGATCACTCGGTTCGGTAACTGCCGTACGTGGAAACGGCCTTCGTCTGAACA
>NZ_JBEZHK010000053.1:0-20682 GCF_040650555.1 Streptomyces sp. NPDC048664
AACACCACACACCTGAACACCACCGCACCACACACGAAAACGGCGCCCGGGCGCGCACGTGCACACGGCACGTGGCAACGCCGAGGCGCCGGACGACTACGTCAGAAAAGATCCCTGCCAGCGGCCTTGATCCAGCCGATGAGTGACCGCACCGTCGCGTAGTCCAGCTCCGCCACCTGGACCATCGCCTGCAGATCTCGCGGGCCCACCGGCACGCGTGCCGCGTCCAGGGCGCAGTACAGCAGCACTTGATGCGCCTGCGTGGCCGTAAGAGCCCTGCCCGGAACCATCTGCACCCTGAACTCCTCTGCGACGGGCAACGGAGGCGTGATGTTCATATCTCTGCCACTGCTCCAGATAGACGACAGGAACGAGAGAACGGTCAAGTAGGGGGCCGGGGTGGCGCGAGCGAACGGGCCAGGCCGAGATCGACCTGGCCCGTACACGGCACCTGCTACTGCGTCACGCTGATGGCCTGCGAGGCCTGGGACTGCGCGACCGCGTACGGCGAGCACTGGTTCACCGCAGCCGACTCATTGTGCGCGTTCACGTGCGCGACCTTCTTCGAGATGTTGCTCATCTTGGAGAAGTTGAACGAGAACCTCCCCAACGCCTCCCGACCGGGCAGCAGTTCCGCGGTCTCGGCCTCAAGCTCAAGCTGGTCCATGTCCATTGGAAAACCCTTTCAGCGTGTTCGAAGGAAATACGTCGTCACGCCGGCCGCGCCGCCACCTTCGCGTCGCCCACCGGCCCGCGCCGCAAACACAGTCCGAACGACGGGAGTCCAGCCGTACAGCCGGATCATGCGGGAACCCGGTTGCACGGTCGGGCGCTACGGAGGCAGGCCTCCTCCACCCACCCCGTCGTCCAACCTGACCGGACAATCTGTCCGGAGATCCTGGACAGTAGCCGAATCGGAGAAAGAAAAGCAAACCCCCCAAACGCGACAGACATCCAAAACCGTACAGCAGTTCACATACGTGAGAAACGGACGGTGAAGGGCCGGTCGGGGGCGCCGGGGAGGTTCGGCGACGGTCTGCGCCAGGCGGCCGGTGAGGCCACATCACCCCCCAGCCTTCGGGCAGACGCGCGCCAACCCCGCCTGGAACGGCCTCTCCACCGACTGCCTGCGGCGCCTGACGGCTTCCGAGTTCGCGCCGGAGTCCGTCGACCTGGCGATCATCACGCATCCGCACACGGACCACGTCGGCTGGAAAACCCGGCTGAAGAAGGACTGTTGGGCGCCCACCTTCTCCAACGCCCGTTATCTGACCAGCCGTACCGAGTGGAACCAGCGAGCCGCCGACGTCCCCGACGGCGGAACGGAGATCGCCGACGGCATCCGGCTCATCCCCGCGCCCGGCCACACCCCCGGCCAGATCGCCGTGGAACCCCGCGGCGGCGACCGCTCGGCGCTGATCACCGGCGACACAGAGTCCACCACCCGCTCCCTCGCCTCTGCCCCCGGGGCGTAAGGGGCAAGGGGCCCCTTCCGGATGCCCGCGTGGACGCGGTCCGGCAGCCCGGCGTCGCGGTACACCGCGCCCGTCGTTCGTCCGCGGCGTCGTCGCGTGGCCGGTCGCGCAGTTCCCCGTGCCCCTTGGGGGCGCGCACCGTTCCGGAGCCGGTCGGAACAGGATCAGGGGCTGTCATGCTCGCCGCGTCCCGACACGAACGGGTGCGCGTGTTTCTGGGGCCAGGCCCGCCGATGTCGGCCTCCGTGTTCACCACTCTCCCGGAGGAGACGACAGATGGCCGAGACCACCGCGCCCCGCCCCGGCGCGACCCAGGAAGAGCCCGAAGAGGCCCGGCACCACAGTTCCGAGCGGCTGGTGTTCTTCTCGGACGCGGTGATAGCCATCGCCATCACGCTGCTCGCGCTGGAACTACCCATCCCCGGCGAGGGCGTCCACGGCAATGCGGGGGTGCTGCGGTTCCTGCACGAGCATCTGCCCGAGTACCTGGCGTTCCTGGTCAGCTTCACGACCATCGCCACGCACTGGATGGCGCATCAGCGGCTCTTCCGGTACGCGACCGGGACCAACGGCCGGGTGGTCCGGTGGAACCTCGTGTGGCTGCTCATGATCGTGAGCATGCCGTTCACGACGCGGCTGCTGACCAGTGAGGCCGACGCCTTCCAGGTCCAGTTCACCATCTACGCGGCCGCCCAGGCACTGGCCGGGCTCTGCCTGACCGTGGCCTTCGCCGGTGTGCTGAAGTCCGGCCTGCTGCGGCCGCGGACCCCGCCCGCGGGGGTGGCGGACGCGCTGGCCTGGGTCACCACCATGGTCGTGACCTTCGTGCTGTCCATCCCCGTCGCGCTGATCACGCCCTGGGCGTCCCTGTGCTGGGTCCTCTTCCCGCTGGTACGGATCGCCCTTCGCCCCGTCGAGCGCCGCATCGCCGACACAGTGGGCGCCCTGAACGCCACGGGCCGGGACATCGCGTCGGTCTGAGGCGACTACCCCCTGGGGACCGGCAGGACGTCCGGGCGGAGACCGCCGTCAGTAGACCCACCGGTAGGCCGCGGCCACCGACTCGTCCTCCAGCCCGGCCACCGCGTCGGCCTCCCCGAGGCGGACGGCGGTCACCGCGTCGGCCAGGACCGGTCCCAGGGCCTCGCGCAGGGTCCCGTCCCCACGGAACTCGCCCACGGCTTCCCGCAGTGTCGTGGGCAGCCGGCGCACCCCCAGGGCCTCGGCCTCAGCCCCGGTGAACCGTGCGGGATCTCCCGTGACCTCCTGAGGCAACGTCATGCTGGACCGCAGGCCGTCGAGCCCGGCGACCAGCAGGCAGCCGAGGGCGAGATACGGGTTGGCCGCGAGGTCGACGGGCTTCACCTCCAGGTTCGCGGCCCGGCCGCCCCGCCCCGTCGTACCCGTGATCACACGCACCGCGGCCTCGCGGGTCTCACGACCCCACACGGCGAAGGCGCCCGCCCACCGCGAGGGCCTGAGCCGCAGATAGCTGGCCGGGCTCGGCGCGGTCACCGCCGTGAGGGCGAGCATGTGGGCGAGGAGTCCGGCGGCGAACGACTCGGCCTCGGCCGTCATGCCGTAGCGGCGACTGCCGCCCGAGTGCAGGTTGGTCCCGTCGCGCCAGGCGGAGAGATGGACGTGGCCGCCGTTGCCGACACCTCCCGCGGTGACCGCCGGCGCGAACGAGACCCTCAGCCCATGGTTCGCCGCCACCGCCCGGATCGTCTGGCGCACCAGGACACTCCGGTCCGCGGCGTCCACCGGATCCAGCGGACCCACCGACACCTCGAACTGCCCGGCCGCGTACTCGGGGTGGACCTGCTCCACGTCCACGCCCTGCGCGGCCAGCGCCGCCAGAAGCTCCACGACGTAGTCGCTCAGTTCGATCTGCCGTGTGGCGCCGTACGCGGGACCCGATGTCGCAGGAACGAACCGGTCATCCGTCCCCGACCTCAGCCCGATCATCCATTCGATCTCGATGGCCGCCTCGAAGGTGAGGCCGTGCTGCCGGCCGGCATCCGCGACCACGCGCCGCAGGAACGTCCGCGCGCACGCGGGATGCCGCTCGCCCTCCTGGGTGATCCGGTCGACCGGGGCCCACGCCCAGCCCGGCTGCCCGGCGAGGACCACCAGCCGGTCCAGGTCGGGAAACAGGCGGAGATCACCGTCCGGGGAGCCGAGCTCACCGGCCCGGACGATGGAGTCGTCGGCGAGGAAGGTGTCGAACACCGGGGACATCCCCACGCCCCAGGCCGTCGCCTGCTCCAGCCGGGCCGTCGGGATGGTCTTCACTCGTGTGACACCCGCCGTGTCGACGAAGGCGAGGACGATGCCGTGGACATCGCGCTCGGAGAGTTGCGAACGCAGGGCGGTCGCACGCTCGGCGTCCCCCGGACGCCCACCGGGAACGGGATCGGTATGGGTGGCCACAGGGTCTCCTCGGCGCGTCGCGGCCCGGATCGACCCGTGCGCGGGCCCGTGCGTGGACCCGTACGAGGGGAGAGCTCGTCGCACACACCCGACCGGCATTCCGGACCAGAATCACCCACAGCGGCACACCCTGGGCGGCGCGCCACGCCGTGCGCCGCACGCGCGGCGGACGGCGTGGCGCGCCGCCTGGCGCGAGAGGGGGGCAGCCCTCAGTCCTTGGCCGTGTCCGGACACGCGGTGCTCGGCTGCGTCATCGTCCAACCGCTGCCGATGACGTGGACTCCCGTGTACGAGCGGGAGTGAGGCAGCGCAAAGGTGGTCCGGGTGGGCGTGGGTGTGGGCGTCGTGGCCGCGGGCCGGGGTCCGGACGGCAGGCGCCCGACGGTGCAGGCCAGTTGGAGTACGGCCCGGTGGCTGAGAGGGGGCACTCCCGAGGGGAGCTGGACGGACACGGTGTCGTCGCCGGCGACCACCACGTCCGGTGTCCTCGCCAGGCGGGGCAGTTCCGTGCCGACTCGCGCGGCCTCGCTCCCGGTCGGTCCGGCGAACAGCAGGCGCACGACCGTCCCGACGTCCTCGGGGTCGGGGACCTGGCGGGAGAGCGCTGTCGGGACGCCGTCGTGCAGGAAGTAGAGGTGCACGGTGGTCGGGGCCGAAGGGTGCGGGCTGGGCGAGAACATGCCGCTCGCCGGCTCCCCGGCCTCGATGACGTCCGACGGGGGCACCCCGCAGCCTGCCAGGGTCAGCGCGGCCACGACCCCGGTCGCCACCGCCGCCACGCGTACGCCCTTCACTGCGCGCGCAGTGCTCATACGGCACCTCCGGCGTCGTCGGCGGTCGCGGAGTCGCGGTGCAGGGGCAGTTCGACCGTGAACGCCGCACCGCCCCCCGGACGGTTCGCCGCGCTGATGCGCCCCCCGTGCAGGCGCACGTTCTCCGCCGTGATGGCGAGCCCCAGCCCGCTGCTCTGGCTTCTGCTCCGTGTGGTGCTCGCCTTGTAGAAGCGTTCGAAGATGTGCGGCAACGCCTCCTCGGCGATGCCCGGTCCGCTGTCGGTCACCTCGATGACCGCCCACGCCACACCGTCGTCCTCCTGCCGGCTCCTCATGGTCAGGCGCACCGGTGTCGCACCGTGCCGTAGCGCGTTGCCCGCCAGGTTGGCCATGACCACATCGAGCCGGCGCGGATCCACCCGGGCCCGGAGCGCGCCGGGACGGGGCAGATCGGTGTCCACCAGACCCGTCCACCCGCGGGAGGCGAGGGTGCGTCGGACGGACTCGGCCAGGTCGATCTCGTCCGGATTGAGGGTGACCGCGCCCGCGTCGAAGCGGGAGATCTCCATCAGGTCCTCCACCAGTGTGCTGAGCCGGCCGGTTCCCTCGCTGATGAGCCGCAGCGCGTCGCCCGTCTCCTTGCCCAGGTGCGGAGCGTTCTCGTCCAGCACATCGGTGACGGCCGACATCGCCGCCAGCGGCGTTCGCAGCTCATGGGAGACGTCCGCGACGAAGCGGCGCGCCTGTGCCTCCAGGCGGCGCAGCTCCGCGACGGATCGTTCCAGCGCCGCCGCCGTGTCGTTGAAGGACCGTGACAGGTCGGCCAGTTCGTCCGAGCCGTTGACGGCCAGCCGGACGTCGAGGTGGCCCTCGGCCATCCGGCGCGTCGCCCGGCGCAGGGCGCGCACGGGACGCAGTACGCCCCTCGCGGCGATCAGTGCCAGGACGACGGCGAGTGCCAGCGCCACCAGGGTGGCGTGCTCGATGCCGCTGATCATCGCGTCGACGTAGGCCTGTTCGGTGTCCTGCGGCACCACGAGGTACATCACGATGCCCGAGAGCCGGGACTCCGTGTCCGCTCCGGAGTTGTACGTGACCGGCATTCCGACGACGAGTTGGGGATGGCCGTCGAAGGTCACCCGCTGGAACACTGCGGCGCGCCGGGTCTGTGTGGACCGCCGCAGTTCCGGGGTGAGCTTGTTGAACCCGTCGAAGGTGCCGGTCGGCGCATCGGCGTGGAGATGGCCGTAGGTGGCCTGGAGCCACCATCCCTGTCCCTCGTTGGCATAGAACACCTCGTCCACCGCCGCCTGCAACTGCGCCTGGCTCGGTGCCATGGGTGTGTGCGCGGCCACGGAGTCGACGCTCGCGCGGAACTGCCGGATGACGGCGTCCTGGCTCTGCTGGAGCACCCCCGTGCGCGCTTCGCGGAACGCGAGGGCTCCCGTGCTCAGGGCGCTGACGACGGCCACCAGGGCGAAGGCCACCACGAGCCGGAAGCGCAGACCGCGCAGCGGGAGAGGTGCACGTGACAGGGCGGCCCGGAGGAACCGCGGGCGTGCGCGGCGCTGTCCGTCCGCCGGGGGCTCACGATCGCGTCCGGTGATCCGCGCCCACGGCGCGGTCCACCCTCTCATCGGGGGCCGAAGCGGTAGCCGAAGCCGCGCACGGTCTGGATGTACCGGGGATCCCCGCTCAGTTCACCGAGCTTGCCGCGCAACCGCCGCACGCAGGCGTCCACGAGCCGTATGTCCCCGTGATAGCTGTGCTCCCACACGGCCTCCAGCAACTGCTGGCGGCTGAAGACCTGGCCGGGTGAGGCCGACAGGGTCAGCAGCAGGCGCAGCTCGGAGGGGGCGAGGGCGACGGCTTCGCCGTGGTGTGTCACCTGGAGTCCGGCCCGGTCGATGGCCAGGTCGCCGTGGGTCTGCGTCCTCGGCCGGACGACGGCGGAGACCGGCGCGTCCTGTCGGCGCAGCACCGCTCGTATACGCGCGTCGAGCACCCGGGCCTGCACCGGCTTGACCACGTAGTCGTCCGCGCCGGCCTCCAGCCCGACGACCACGTCGACGTCGTCGCCCTTGGCGGTCACCATGATGATCGGCACCTGGTCGCGTGCCCTGATCCGCCGGCAGACGTCGAGGCCGGAGATGCCCGGCAGCATGAGGTCGAGCACGACGACGTCCGGGTGGAAGGAACGGAGGTGTTCCAGACCCTCTTCACCGGACCCGGCGGCGGACACCTCGTGACCCTGGTGTCGGAGCCCCAGCTCTACGGCCTTACGGACATCCGGGTCGTCTTCGACTATCAGGACTCGTGGCACGGCGACAGTGTAAACAGACCCTTTCGGGTGACCGGCCTGAGCGAGGGCCCCGCCCGGGAGCTGTTACAGAAGGATCACATCGGGCGGCCGCGCGCCGGTGCCCCGCCGTTGACCGGGGTCGATACGGCGAGAGCGCCCCGAAACCACCCGTTGCCGTTTCGTGATCATTCGAACCAGGGGCGGTCATGTGATCTGACCAGCCTGAACGGTCATGCGATCGGCACGAGAACCGGAATCCACGTCGTTCACGCGCGTCCCCACCAGGTCCCCCGAGGGCCGCGGCCGTCGGCGCCCGCCCTCGGGGCGTGGTCGGCGCGGGCCGTCCCGCCGTCGCGGCCGTCCGCGTGGGCGGGGCCGGAAGTGCCTGGTCGGCGTACTGGTGGTGGCCGTCGGAGTGCTCGGCTCCCTGGCGTTACTCCTGGGCGGCGGGCGCGGTGAGGTGCGCGACGGCACGCCGAACGGCCGGTCGACCGACAGGGCGACCGGCGAGTCGACCGCCGCGTCGGCCTCACGGGAGACGGTGCGCACCGCGCCCACGGCCACCGCTGCGACCGGCGCCGCCCCGACGTCGACTCCTGCCGTCGAGGTCCCTTCGAGGGGCAGCGGCGGATTCGTCACCGCGCACGCCAGTGGCGCGAAGGTCGGCCTGGGCTCGCGCCCGCTGCGTTACGTGGTGGAGGTCGAGACCGGGCTCGATGTCTCGCCCGCGCAGGCGGCGCACGAGATCGAGGGCATTCTCGGTGCCCCGCGGGGCTGGACCCATGACAGGAGTCGCGCCTTTCAGCTGGTGAGCCAGGGGCAGGCCCACGATCTCAAGGTGGTGATAGCGACACCGGCCACGGCGGACGCCCTGTGCTGGGCCGGCGGCAGGCTGGACACCGAAGGTGAGTACAACTGCGAGATCAAGAGCGGTGTGGTCGTGAACCTCAAGCGCTGGGTCCAGGGCTCGCCCATGTTCGACGGCCCGATCCATGACTACCGGGCTCTGATCATCAACCACGAGATGGGGCACTTCCTCGGCTTCGGGCACATGACGTGCCCGGGACCCGGCCGACCGGCCCCCGTGATGATGCAGCAGATCAAGGGGCTGCACGGCTGCGTCGCCAACGCGTGGCCCTACGACAGCAGTGGGCACCTCGTCTCGGGGCCGCCCGCACCGTGAGATGGCCCCGACGCCCGACGCCCCACGCGCACCGGCGGTCGTGACTCACAGACCCAGATCGACGGCCAGGCAGGAGAACGACCTCCATGACCCCTCGGGGTCGTAGGCGTGACGTGCGGGGTCGCCCGCCGTCGCCGGCCGCTCCTCGGTCATGTCCTCGTACCGGATCCGCGGCGGGAGCGCCCCGAACCTGGCCCGGCGCGCCGTGGCACCGCTGTCCACCGTGTCCTCGGTTGTCATGATCGAACTCCGTTCGGTCGCCGATTCGTCACCTGTTAGCAAGGTGACTCCGAGCGAACTCCTGCTACCGACAGGTCGTGATGCTCAATTTCGTCACCATTCTGACAGGTGACGAAATCGTCGGCAAGGGGCACGCCCACAGCCCACGCCCCGGGCCCCGGTCGCCGCCGGACGTGGCTGGACCGGTCGGCTTCCGCACGGTGCTCGGATCACGCGGGTCCGTCGGCGGGTCCGCCGAGTGACAGCCCTCGGCTCCCGACCGTCGCGTGCCGCCCGCACCGCCGAGTTCCGTGCGGCGCATCGCCGCCCCCTGCGCTCGAAGGCGAGGACAACGGCACCGGCCCCCCGTCGAGTTCGCGGCGGTCGTCCGACCCCTCGCCCACCCGGAGATACCCGGTGTGCCGTTTCGGCCTCACCCGACTGCGAACTTCGCACTCAGAAAGTCCTGTTGGCCTCGTTGACATGCCGTGAGCGCACACGTTTCACTCGACACTCGTGCATGGCAACGTTGTCAGGCCGTCCCTTGCCGCCGACGCCGTTGCCTGTCGCCGGCTTTCCCCGTTCTTCGGCACGTCAGCACCTCATGTGCGAAGCCCGAACCGCTGTGGAGGCAATCGATGGTCCGACCTCGACGTACAGCCGCGCCACGTATCCGAAGGAGATTTCGCCAACGCCTGGCGGTGGTCGCCGTCCTGGGCCTCGCCGTCCTCCCGCTCCCGGCGGTCGCGGGCGCCGAGGCCGCGACCGCCGCGCCGCCGCCCTTCGTGAAGGACCCCGCCTCCCTCGTCAATCCCCTGATCGGCACCTCCGGCGCGGTGGACACCTTCCCCGGGCCCGACATGCCGGCGGGCATGGTGCAGTGGGGCCCCGACACGACCCCCCACCGGCCCGACGGGGGCGGCTACGAGTACAACGACACCAAGCTCTCCGGATTCAGCCTCACCCACGTCTCCGGTCCCGGCTGCGACGTCGCGGGCGACCTGCCGATCCTGCCGGTGACCGGGGCCCTGTCGGGCAACCTCGGCACCACCTCCGTCGGTTTCGGCCACGACGACGAGCAGACCGGCATCGGCTCCTACCAGGTCCGCGACGCGAACGGGGTCAGGACCCAGCTGACCGACACCACCCGCGCGGGTCTGGGCACCTTCACCTTCCCTGCAGGACAGCAGGCGAACCTGCTGTTCAAGCTCAGCGGGGGCGCCACCGAGGTGGACGGGACCCGGGTCCAGGTGGTGGGCAGGAAGGAGATCAGCGGCTCGATCGACAGCGGTCACTTCTGCGGCGCGAACAACCGGTACACGCTCCACTTCGACATCAAGTTCGACCAGCCGTTCACGGCGAGCGGCACCTGGAGCGGCGGCACCATCACCCCCGGCGCCACCTCGCTGAAGGCGGGCAAGGCCCGGCAGAGCCTTCCGGCGCAGCCGTCCGAGCCGCTCAAGGAGAGGCACTTCACCGTTCCCGCCGTGCCGTCCCCGACGGTGCACGGGCGCGGCGGCGCACCCACCGGCACGCCGTCCGCCGCACCGACTGCCCCCGCCGCGACCGGGGCCACCGGAGGCAAGGCCGCCCAGCCGCCCACGTCGGGTGCGAACGGCATGTATCTGACGTTCGACACCTCCTCGAACCCGACGGTGCGCGCGAAGGTCGGCATCTCGTACACGAGTGACGCGGGCGCGGCCGGCAACCTGGCGGCCGAGATCAGGAACTGGGACTTCGACGCCGTCGCACGGGCGAACCACGACGCCTGGAACACGGTGCTGAACAGGATCCGGATCGGCGGCGGATCCTCGGACCAGCAGGCTCAGTTCTACACCGCGCTCTACCACGCGCTGCTGCACCCGAACGTCTTCTCCGACGCCGACGGCCGGTACATGGGCATGGACAACCAGGTCCACAAACTGGCCAAGGGCCAACAGGCCCAGTACGCCAACTACTCGGGCTGGGACACCTACCGCTCCCAGACCCAGCTGATGGCGATGGTCGAGCCCAAGGTCGCCAGTGACGTCGTCACCTCGATGCTGAACGGCTACGACCAGACCGGCCTGCTGCCCAAGTGGGCCTCGAACAACGGCGAGAGCTACGTCATGGTCGGTGACCCGGCCGCCGGGATCATCGCCGGAGCGTACGCCTTCGGCGCCCGTGGCTTCGACACGGACAAGGCGCTCGCGGCCCTCCAGCACGAAGCCACCGTCACCAACAACGACCGCCCCGGCGAGTCCGTACGGGACGCCAAGGGCTACCTCCCACTGGACGAGAACGACTACAACTGCTGCAACTTCTACGGCCCCGTCTCCACCCAACTGGAGTACGACTCCGCCGACTACGCCCTGGCCGCCTTCGCCAAGGCGCTCGGCAAGACGTCCGTGTACCGCAAGTTCGCCACCCGCGCCCAGGACTGGATGAACGTCTTCAACCCGCAGACCGGCTACATGCAGGGCAGGAACAAGGACGGCCAGTTCGCCGGCGGGTTCACCCCGGGCACCTCCAACGGCTTCGTGGAGGGTACGTCGGCCCAGTACACGCCGATGGTCCCGTTCAACCTGAAGCAGCTCATCCAGGCGCGCGGCGGCCAGGAGGCGTACGCGTCCTACCTGGACAGCCTGCTCGGCAACATCACGCACCCCGGCAACACCAACGCCGACCTGAGCAACGAACCCAGCGTCGAGATCCCGTGGGAGTACGCCTACACCGGCCGCCCCTGGAAGACCCAGGCCGCCGTGCGCCAGGCGCAGCGGGACCTGTACTTCAACGCGCCGGTCGGTTCGTTCGGCAACGACGACCTCGGCGCGATGAGTTCCTGGTATGTCTGGTCGGTGCTCGGCATGTATCCGCAGACCCCCGGTGCCGACACCCTGGTGCTGGGCAGCCCGGTGTTCCCGGTGGCCGAGGTGACTCCCGCGGGCGGCGGGACGGTCCGGATCAACGCGCCGCAGGCGGCTCCCGACGCGCCGTACGTGCAGTCGCTCACCGTCGAGGGCGCGGCGTGGAACGCCTCCTGGCTGACCTACCAGCAGTTCAGGAGTGCGGGCACGGTCGACTTCACGCTCGGCACCAGCCCGGACACGTCCTGGGCGTCCGGCCCCTCGGCGGTGCCGCCGTCGGACACCACGGGCGGCGACCGGGTGCTGGCCGCGACCGGCCCCTCCAGCGACGGTCTGGTGCTCCAGCCGGGCGCGTCGGGTGACGGCACCCTGGAGCTGACCAACCTCGGTGGCAAGGACGTCACGGTCGACTGGAAGGCGGTGGCACCCGCGGGCGCCTCGCTGGACACCTCCGCCGGCTCGGTGAAGGTGCCCGCGTCGGGCAACGCGCGGTCGGCGTTGCACGTGGTGGCGGGCGCGAGCGAAGGAACCTTCCCGATCACGCTCACGCTCACCGACCACAGCAGCGGTGCCGCGCTGGGCGGGGCGACCCTCCGCGTGGCGGTGGCCAAGGCCGGCGCGCTGTGGCCCTTCGCCACCAACGAGGGCGTCTATCCCGACGGCGCGCACTTCTCGGGCGGCCTCGACAACGGCGGTTGGGCGCTCTCGCAGAACGCGCTGTCGGCGGCGGGTGTAACGAGCGGCTCCACCGTCACGGCCGACGGCATCGCCTACACCTGGCCGACGGTGGCGTCCGGCAGGTTGGACAACGTGGAGATGGCGGGCCAGACCATCCCGATGCCGTCCGGCACCTCGGGTGCGTCACTGGGTCTGCTGGGCACGGCGACCGACGCGCCGACCGACGGCAGCGGGGTCGCGGGCACGCTGACCGTCACCTACACCGACGGCACCACGTCCAAGGCGACGGTCGGCTTCGCGGACTGGACCCTCAACGCCGGTTCGAGCAAGCCGCTTCCGGGAGACACGACGGCCGTCACGACCGCCTACCGGAACACCGGCGGCGGAGGCCGGGACACCGTGAAGGCGTACGTGTTCGCGACCAAGGTCCCGCTCGACGCGTCCAAGCAGGTGGCGTCGATCACCCTGCCGGTGACGGGCTCGACCGGCGCCGACCACCTGTTCGCCTACGGTTTCGGCCGGTGAGGCACGAGGGGAGTTGACGGCGGCGGCCCGGTTCCCGGGCGTGTTCCGGGAACCGGCCCGCCGGCCGTACGAGGTCGACGCCGTACGAGGCCGCCGGCGTCGACCGGCGTCGGGCCGGACGCCGCACCAAGACGCCCCGTCAGGGCGGCCGGGCACGGTCTCACCGGCCGCCCACGGCTCCCACTCTGGGTTCGGGCGCCGTCCGCGAGGCGAGCGCGGCCAGTCGCCGCAGTCCGGCCCGCCGTTGCACCAAACCCAGGCCGGTGACCGCCGCGCCGAGCGCCAGCCAGCCGGCCGGGCCCGCCGTCATCACCGCACCGGTCAGCAGCAGCGGGCCGAGGGACTTCTGGACCGACTGGGACATCCCGGCCACCCCCAGGTAGGAGGCCCGCGCACGGGGCGGTGCCAGGCTGACCGCCAGTTCCCAGGAACTGACCGAGCGCAGTAGTTCGGCCAGGGTGACCAGCAGGGCGGCGGCCAGCATGGCGAGCGAGGCCGACCAGGACCCGCCGCCGGTGACCACCGCCAGGACCAGGCAGCAGGCGGCCAGCGTCACGCCGTACCAGCCCACCGCCGCCAGCGCCCCGCGCGGACCTTCGATCCACGCCGAGACCCGGAGCTGCAGGACCACGACGAGCACCGTGTTGAGCACCAGGAAGGCGGGGACGACGCTGTGCGGCGCGTCGGTGTGGTGCACGAGCCACAGCGGCAGGCCGACCGCGAGGACCGAGTCGTCCAGGTTCATCGGGATGTCGAGCAGGACGAAGAGCATGTAGCCCCGGTCCCGCCAGGGGCTGGAGGAGTCCGGCGGTTCGTTCGCGGCGCCGTCGTCGTGCCGCGCCACGATCAGGCCGTGCCCCTCCGGCTCCCGCGTCCGCCGGACCAGTGCGGCGGCGAGCACGAAGGACAGCACGTCGGCCAGGATCAGCGCGCGGTAGGCGGTCACGGTGCCGATGGCGAGGCCGAGCGCGGCGACGCCCGCACCGAGCGCGTATCCGGCGTTGGCGACACTGCGTGACAGGGCCTGGTAGGTAGCCCGTTGGTCGCCCGCGACCCGGGTGGCGAAGAGCATCTCGAGGGTCTTGGCCGCTCGTTCTCCCAGGCAGGTGAGGGCGACCACGGGCAGCAGGGCGGCGAAGTCGTCGGCGACCAGCAGCAGGGACATCGTCGCCAGGCGCAGCAGATGGCAGCCGATCAGCAGGTCACGCACCGCGAACCGTTCGGCGGCCCGGCCGGCCAGCGGTGACCCGGCTATCCCCGCGAGTGCCCCCACCCCCAGGAGAAGACCGAGCCGGCGAGCGTCCAGTCCGTCGACGAAGGTGAAGTACAGCACCGAGGCCGCGGCCCACACGCCCGTGCCGGTCCGGTCCACACACTGCGCGAGCAGCATGATCCGCGCGTCCCGGCCGCCCGGCGGCTTCCGCAGGCGCGCTGTCAGTCCGCTCCTGACCCATGGCATGGCAAGGCCCCCGTTTCACCACCGACATTGAATCTCGACATCAAGATACTTGATGTCGACACAGTTTGGGGGTGGGGGCCGAACGGTGGGCGTCGGGCACCGGGCGACCGGCCGCGTCCCGCTCGGCGCCATGATGTTCCGTGGGATCGTCAGATCGCGTCGATGCTCGGGGCGATCTGGATGGTGCGGCGGTGCACGACGTCGGTGCACCGATCGCAGCGCAGGTCGGGCACGAAGGCGGCCGCGCACGCACGATGAGTCTGGACCAGTGCGGGCCCGTCGGGGGCGAGGAACCAGGTGTGCGCCCAGGCCAGCGCCGTGGCGACGACCGGGAAGAAGGCACGGCCCTTGTCCGTCAGGCGGTACTCGGCCCGGTCGGGCCGCCCCTCGGCGCGTGCCGTCGCCAGCACCCCGAGGGACACGAAGGTCTTCAGCCGATCGGCGAGCAGCGCGGGTGGCGAGCCCAGTGTCCTCTCGAAGTCCGCGAACCGGGTGACGCCGCGGAACACCGCACCGATGAGAGCCGAGGACCAGCGGTTGCCGAGAACCGCCATGGTCTCGGGGAACAGCCCCGCCCGGCCGGGCGCACGGCCGCGCTCCGGGCGCCGCCGGGTCGAGGCCACCGGCACCGAGCGCTCCCACGTACCACTCGGACCCCATGCCGCGTCGATGTCCCGGGCGGCGACGGGCCGCGTGCACGCACCGCAGGAAAGGAGCGGCGCGAACGGGCGCGAGCACGCGGTGTGGACCATCCGGGGCAGCGCCGGAACGCGCGCGGTCACCCACCGCCGTTCCCAGGCCCAGATGGTCAGCAGGACCGGCCACAGGGACCGGCCCCGCGAGGTGAGGAGGTACTCCGCCCGCAGCGGACCGGTCCGGTGGACGTTCCGTTCGAGCAGCCCCTCCGCCGTCAGCGTGCCCAGACGGGCGGTGAGCACGGCGTCGCTGACGGGCAGGGCCGCCCGGAACCGCCCGTAACGCGTGACGCCCAGCATGGCCTGCTGGACGAACAGCAGGGTCCATTCGTCCCCGAGCAGCCCCAGCGTCCTGCCGATGGCGTTGGCCGCGCCGGCCTCGAGGCGGGTGGGCTGCCTGGAGTTCATCGCGTGCTCGTTCCCGTCGGCTACAGACCGACCGCGTGCGCGGCGGTGTCCGCGGTGTGCCAGCGGCGCAGCTCAGCCCCGTCCGCCCACGTGGAGTGCGTGCCGCTGGCGATCCGCTCGGGCAGCCTGAGCTTGCACACCGGCCCGTCCGCCACCCGGGCCGCGTCCAGCACCAGGCAGTAGGAGGCGTCCGCGTTCATGTCGGTCGTGAGGGTGATCAGATAGCCGTCGTCCTCGCCCGTGGAACCGGTCCGCGGAGCCATGGCCGCCTCGCTGCCGTACACGCCCTCGCCGAAGGACAGGCGTTCCTCCGCGCCGGTGCGCAGGTCGTGCCGCACCAGGCCGTCGAACAGGAACCACGACGGCTTGCCGGTGGCGGCCCACGCGTAGCGGTAGGGCCGTCCGCCATGACGGGGGTTGATCATGCCGAACTCGGTGATGCTCTCGCTGAGTTGCTCCTCCCGCACCTGGCCGGTGACAAGGTCGAGGCGCCAGCGGTGCAGCCGGGTCTGCATACGATCGAGGGCCAGGAACCGGAAGGCGCGCTCCCACTTGTCGCCCGTGCCGTTGTCGGCGGGCTCGGGCGCCCCCTGGAAGAAGCCGTCCAGGACGATCTCGTCGCCGTCCTCGTAGGCGTTGGTGAAGTGCAGGACATACGTCGACTCGGCCTCGAACCAGCGGATCCGGTCCGTCCCGCCGCGGCGGGGGACGACCGCGAAGCGGGAGGGCAGGTCGCGGTGGAAGCGCGGCAGATGGACACCCTGGGCCAGAGCGTCGGCCTGCCAGAAGAGCGGGAAGTCGCCCAGGACGGCGTAGTTCTCGGTGAAGGCCATGTCGTGCGGCAGCCGCGGCCCGGGCAACGGCACGTCCACGTAGTGCACGAGTTCGTTGGCGGCGTCGACCACGCCGTAGTGCATGTACGGCGCCTGCTTGCTGTAGTTGAAGAACAGCAGTTCGCCGGTGGCGTCGTCGACCTTCGGGTGGGCGGACACGCCCCACTCGACGGGGAACGCCCCGCCCCAGGTCTCCTTGCCGCGGGTCTCGGCGCTGAACGGGTCGACGCGGTAGAGGTCACCGCACTGGTAGAAGCTGGTCAGGGCCATGCCGCGGTGCACGGTCACATCGGTGCTGGACGCGTCCTTCATACGGCCCCGCGCGCCCCATCCGTCGTAGCGGGGCGCCCACTCCGGCCGTTCCGATATCCCGGCCCACTGTGCGGACCTGGCCTCGATCTCGGTCAACAGGCCGTCCGTGCGCACGAACCGGTTGCGGTAGAACGCCTTGCCGTCGCGGAAGCCCACCACATGCACCATGGCGTCCCCGTCGAAGGGGTGGTAGTTCCTCACCGCGGGGTGGACGGGGTTCTCGGTGTTGCGCAGGTACACACCGTCCAGGTCGGCGGGTACGGCGCCCTCCACCACGTCGAGGTCGTCGGCGCGCCACTCGGTCGTCTGAGGCTTCCAGGGGCCGGTGCGATAGGGGTGGTCGTCGTCCGCGGGCAGCGTGGACAGCAGTCGTCCGACGATCTCGACATCCATGACGCTTCCTCTCCCTCTCGGGGCCGTGCCGGTAGGGGACCTGCGGCGGGTGCCCGGTCGAAGGGCCCGGTCGGCGCTCCGGTGCGAAGCCGACGATCAGGCGCGGTGGCGACGACCTGGTGTCGACGGCCTCACGGGGCGGATTGCGGCCCGAGGCCTTCGTGGGGCGCTTGCCGCGGCCGGGCGGTGCAACTACAACCAGCAGAGTAGCTCTCCTTGATGAAGCACACCGCCCTCCTCGCGGACGCACCCCCCGCCCGGGGGTCCCCGCACGGGAGCAGCGCCGAGAACCTCGCGGTCCGCCTCCAGCGCGGTCTCGCCGAGGCCCCGGGAACCATGGTGAACCGGTCCTGCACCTCCGGTGCGGACTCCGTCGGGCGTATCGCGGCGCGCCTCCGCCGCGGTGAAGTAAGTCTGGCCGTCGCCGGCGGTGTCGAGAAAGTCTCGGCTCGCAATCGCCATCAGGTGCGCCTCGCCCCCGTCCATGGACGCCCATTCCAAGGCCGCCACTCGCCGACCTGTGAAGCCTTCCACGGCACGTCAACGCTCCTCCGTGCAGGCGCGTCGCCTGCACGGAGGAGCGCGGCCGAAGCCTTCAGCTCATCACCGCCCTCACCGAACACCGGGGAGCTGAAGCCTCGGCGACGGAAAATGCGTGCGGGTTGAACAGGGCATTCTGGATATCCGGCCAGAGCAATCCCTTCCGTGCCTCTTCGGGAAAAACGGAGCCGTCCGCCGTCGATGAATTCGACGGCGGACGGCGCGCGCTACCCGGGAAGAGGATGACTAGAGGACCCAGCCGGGGTAGCAGTCCTCGTCGTAGGCGCTGGTGTAGTCCAGGTCGCGGTAGCAGTTCGGGTCCCATGAGCCGAACCGGTCACAGGAGTTCAGCCGGTAGCCGCCCAGCCGCCACGGGCCGCGACCCCAGTGGTGTCGCCCCAGGTCACCGTAGTGACGGTAGTGTCCCGGACCCCGGCCGTGACGGAATCCGAAGTTGCCGTGGCCCCGGTCGTGCAGCGGGGCCGCCGACACTGAGGAGACCGGGCTGTGGAGCGGAGCGGCGATGGCCTGTGCCGACACCGGTGCGATGACAGCCCCGGCTGTCAGCACCGCGACGGCCGCCGCCTTTGCGATGGTCTTCACGTACTCTCCTTTCGGAACAGCAGGAATTCGATCTTTCCCTGCCGCTGCCGCCGACATTACCCCGAATTGCGCGTCTCCTTGGCAATGGTGATCCCCGGTCAGGCGCGTCCGACTGGTCGGCGAACTTCGGAATCGGCAGCTCAGCGGGCGTTTCCGATGGAGTGGGAAGTCTCGGCTCGACAGTCATTCGAAACACCCGTCCAGACGAATTTTCCGCCGTGGCGATATTTTCGGCCCGGTCGGCGTGCGGGGCGAGAAAACGGAACTCCTCCAGGTGAATTGCATCCGTGCACCGCCCCGTGGTTCATGGAGGCGTGAAAGCGCGTCATATTTCGCTCATCAGCGCTTTCTCCGCCGAGGTGCGATGGCGGCCTCGATGGAATTGCCCCGTGTTTCATGGACCCCGATCCGCCCCCCGGGGGACAGTGCACACCGCGGTGGGCCTCGTCCGAGAGCCGCCGAGGCCGGCGGGGCGGCGAACCGCTCGGCACGTCGCGCAGCCGGCAGGTGGCGCGAACGGCGTCCTGGACACCGAGGGCGCCCGGCTTCACCCCTCCCCGCGCGACGCGACCACCAACTCCCGTACCTCACAAGCCGGACCTCACAAGGTGGGGCGCCGCACCGCGGCCCCCGGAGCAGCCGTGCGCTCCTGAATGTGTGTCGTATTTGGGTGGTTTGCTTTTCTTCTTCCGTTTCGGCTAGCGTCCAAGTACTCCGGACGAAGTGTCCGGAGACTTTGGACGCCATGGAGAGGTCATCCTGATGAACGTGGAGCAGCTTGAGGCTGAGACGGCGGAACTCCTGCCCGGTCGGGAAGCGTTGGGAAGGTTCTCGTTCAACTTTTCCAAGCTGAGCAACGTCACGAAGAAGGTCGCGCATGTCAACGCGCACAACCAGTCGGCCGCCGTGAACCAGTGCTCGCCGTACGCGTCCGCGCAGTCCGAGGCCTCGCAGGCCATCAGCGTGACGCAGTCCTGAGCCAGAAGACGCGGGCCGGGCCGGTCGCTACCGGCCTGGCCCGCACTCTTCGTCGTGCCCGACCGAATTCCGGTCACTCTTTTTCTTGTCTTTCGTTGCCGCGTATGAGCGCTCGGATCGCCGTTCGGCGCGTGGCGCGCCCATCCGTCGCTGATACGCCCTTCCCTGGTGTGAAGGAGCTGATCGTGAAGCACCGCAAACCTTCAACTCGCCTTGTTCCGAGGGCTGGAGTCGGCTTCGGCGTCGCAGCCGTCGCTGGGCTGGTCGTGACGGCCACCACCACCCCTGCGGGTGCCAGCCCCGGCGGCGACCGCGACATGGGCGGTGTCGCCATCGCCGTCGACATGGCGCGCAGCCACGCCGACCGGGCCCACCTCAACCAGTTCGACGAGTCCTTCGAGATTCATACATATGGGCCGTCCGTCGCCGTGGCGGCGAACAACCGCGCCACCGCGGAGGCGGTCGGCTGCTCCAGCAGCAACCCCTGCCGCTCGGTCGCGCTCTCCTACCAGATCGTCACCGCCGCCGGTTCGCGCGCGCGGCTGGTCAACGGCGTCAACCTCAGTCGAGCGGAAGCGGTTCACTGCCCGGGCTGCCAGACCTATGCCGCGGCCTACCAGTTCGTGGTCGCCACCCCGCGGGCGTTCAGTCTCAGCGGCGAGGCGCGCGGCCGACTCGCCGCCCTCGACCGCCAGGCCGAGGCGCTACGGGAGTCTGGTCTGCCGATCTCCCAGATCGCTCGCGAGGCGGACCGGCTGGCCCAAGCGGTCAAGGCCGTCCTCGACCACGAGGTGGCTCGGGCGCCGAGGGCGGCCCGCAGCGCTGGCCCGCTCGATTTCGCACCGACCGTGACCATGCGCCGCCACGTCCGCTAGCGCTCCACCTGTCCAGCCCGCCCAACCCGCCAGCTCGCCCGGGGCCGCCGCCATTCGGTGGGCCCCGGGCTTGCCGCATCTTCCCGCACCACACGTATGGAATGAGGTCTCGTGAGCGGTTCTCCTTCTCCGCAAGTGCGTCGTGAGGCACTGGAACTCATCTGCGCCGGACGTTCCGTCGCCGACGTCGCGACGACGCTGGGACTGTCCCGGCAGACGGTCTCACGATGGCAGCGCGGCTGCGCCGCACAGTCCGAGCTGTCACGGGCGCGCGCCCGTATCGAGCAGCTCCAGAACGAAGTGGCGGCGTGCCGGCGGGCTATCGAGCTGCTGAGGGATGTGGTGCCCCCAAAAGGCGGTACGAGGTGATCACGGTGCTGGCGGACTGGGGAATCCCGGTACGGCAGGCGACGGACCTGCTCGACGTCTCCCAGTCCGGCTACTACGCGTGGCGTCGGCGCGGCCCCTCCGCACGTGCGCTGCGGCACGCCTGGTTGACCCGGGTCATCCTCGACATCCATGCCTCGTCGGGCGCGGTCTACGGATATCGCCGCATCCACGAGGAACTGGGACGCCGCTACGGCATCAGCGTCAGCCACGCGACGGTGGAGTTCCTCATGGAGCGGGCCGGTATCCGTGGCCGCCCTGGACGACTGTCCGAGGTGAAGCCGGTCCGGGGCGCGCAATGGGGCCGAAGGTGGGTCGTCGATGTCAGGAGCTGCGTCTCGCCGGGCGGCACGCTGTGCGCCGCGGTCGTGCTGGACACAGCATCACACCGTTTGCTGGGCTGGAGCACAGGAGCGACAGCGAGCGGCCAGCTCGTCCAGCGCGCACTCGGTGAGGCGATCGCGCGGGAGACCCCGGAGCCCGAGGGTGTGCGCACGAGCGCAGGCGGCCCCACCGTATGTGCGTTCACGGAGCACGCACACGCCCTGCGGAAGGCACCCGCGGTCGGGGTCGTCGGCGATGGGTACGATCACGCGATCGCGGAGACCTTCTGGCGCGAACTGCGCGGTGAACTAGGGGTGCTGGGCGACCGCACGGGCGAGGGTGTCGGCGTGGACTTGCCCGAGGAGGAACTCCTGAGGGCCTTCGACCGCTTCACGCGCCACACCGCACCACCGACCGCGTCGGTCAGGTGAAGGGTGGGTC
>NZ_JBEZHK010000054.1:0-19383 GCF_040650555.1 Streptomyces sp. NPDC048664
GCGACAACACCAGCAAATAGCCCATCGCAGCCACTACCGACGACGTTCCGCCGACGAACCTGCTGGATAGATCACGAAACCGCACTGGAGTACTAGGTCCTGGTTCGTTGGCATGCCCATGGGGCGG
The DNA here is from genome assembly GCF_040650555.1 of Streptomyces sp. NPDC048664. NCBI lineage: Bacteria > Bacillati > Actinomycetota > Actinomycetes > Kitasatosporales > Streptomycetaceae > Streptomyces > Streptomyces sp. NPDC048664. The sequence continues at coordinate 128 of NZ_JBEZHK010000054.1, forward strand.
GGAGATCTAACAAGTGAAGAATGGGCTCGGCTGACGCCGCATCTGCCGAAGTCCATTCAGCGTGGGGGTCGTTGGGAGAGCCATCAGCAGAGTGATCAACGGGATTCCGTTCCGGTAGCCTACCGGGGTGCCCTGGCGGGATTTGCCTGCGCGTTTCGGTGGGTGGAAGACCGTGTACGAGCGTCATCGACTCTGGTCAGCGGATGGCACATGAGACAGGATCTTCGCTTACGGCACCGTCACCGTTGCCTCGATCCGACTCTGGCTTCGGTCGGGCCCCACCGGGAAGTGCTAGTAGTAGCCCTTCGCACCGTCAAGCAGCTCCCTCACGATGTCCGCGTGCCCGGCGTGTCGTCCGGTCTCCTCGACGAGATGGATGAGCATCCAGCGGAGATTGGCGTTGCCGGCATGGAAGTCGGGGTGGCGGCCGACGTCGTCCAGGGAGGCCGCGGCCACGATCTCGTTGCTGCGGGCACACTGGGCCTCGTACTCCGTGAGCAACTCCTTCAGTGGGATGCCGTCGGTACGCCAGTTGGCGTCCTCGTCCGTCTCGTCGAAGGACGGGTTCTGCGACTTGTCGCCGCCCAGGAACACCACCTCCAGCCAGGTGTGCTCGACCCACCGCATATGGCTGATGAGCCCGGCCATCGTCATCACCGGCGAGGTCGGGATGACGGAGCGGCGCGCGTCAGCCTCGCTCAGGCCCTCGCACTTCCATCGCAGGATCTGCCGTTGCAGATCCAGCCAGCCCATGAGTGCGGTGCGTTCGTCGGCCTGCAAAGGGGGACGCTCAAGTGAAGGTGCCATGCCTGCACGTTAGGACGCTCAGCCTCCGACTGCCGCCTGATTTTCGACTCAAGATCCGCCGGACAGGTCTTAGGTCGGGGGGACTGGCGCGCCGGTCCACCCCAGGGACGGGCGCGAGGGGAGCCTGGACTCCGTGCAGCCTCTGCCTGTCTGGCGCATACCAGTGGCACCGTGAAGTGATTACGCCGTAATCACCCGCTGCCGCGTACATGAGGTCGCATCGCCCACCTGGAGAGGCACCTCGTGGAGCTCCAGACTCGCTTCCTCGAACGCCAGGAGCAACCTCTCGTGTGGGGTCGGACCGAAGCCTTCCATCTAGTGCTCTGACCGGGAAGGTTCGCCGGATTGGCGGTTCCAGCGGTTGGATGTCCGGAGACGTCCGATCCGACCGTTGGGGGTGTGGTGGCTGAGCTTGTTCGTGTGCGCAGGTTGACCGACCAGGAGGGGCAGAAGCTGCAGCAGATCGTGCGCCGGGGCAGCACCAGTTCGGTGCGGTACCGGCGCGCGATGATGCTGCTGGCCTCGGCCGGCGGAAACCGGGTCCCGGTGATCGCGAAGCTGGTCCAGGCCGACGAGGACACGGTCCGCGACGTGATCCACCGATTCAACGAGATCGGTCTGGCCTGCCTGGACCCTCGGTGGGCGGGAGGCCGTCCCCGCCTTCTCAGTCCTGACGACGAGGACTTCGTCGTCCCGACGGCCACCACCCGCCCGACCAAGCTCGGCCAGCCCTTCACCCGCTGGTCGATCCGCAACTCGCCGCCTACCTGCGGAAAGTGCACGGCCGTGTGATCCGGATCGGCCGCGAGGCGTTACGGTGCCTGCTCGCCGCCGCGGCGTCACCTTCCAACGCACCAAGACCTGGAAGAGTCGCCCGACCCCGAACGCGACGCCAAGCTGGACCGCATCGAGGAGGTGCTGGAACGCTTCCCGGACCGCGTGTTCGCGTTCGACGAGTTCGGGCCGCTCGGCATCCGCCCCGCCGCCGGAGCCGGCTGGGCTCCCGCCGGTCACCCCGAGCGCCATCCCGCGACCTATCACCGCACCCACGGGGTGCGGTACTTCCACGGCTGCTACTCCCTCGGCGACGACCGGCTGTGGGGCGTCAACCGCCGCAAGGAGGGTGCGGTAAACACCCTGGCCTCACTGAGGTCGATCCGGGCCGCGCGCCCGGACGGCGCCCCGATCTATGTCATCCTGGACAACCTGTCCGCCCACAAGGGCGACAAGATCCGTCGCTGGGCGAAGAAGAACCGCGTCGAGCTGTGTTTCACCCCCACCTACGCCTCCTGGGCCAACCCGATCGAAGCACATTTCGGGCCACTGCGGCAGTTCACGATCGCCAACTCCAACCACCGCAACCACCGCGTGCAGACCTGGGCCCTGCACGCCTACCTGCGCTGGCGTAACGCCAACGCCCGCCACCCCGACGTCCTCGCGGCGCAGCGTCGCGAACGCGCCCGCATCCGCAGCGAGAAGGGCATCCGCTGGGGCGGACGCCCGCTCTCCGCCGTGGCCTGACAAGCGACCGAGCCCAGAGCGTCAGGCCCTCACACCACGCGCGATTCGGTACAGCACGTTCGGACGCAGTGGCCCTTCGGGCGCGGTGGGGTCGTCGAAATCGTCAGCCGGGTCTCGGGTCATGCCGATCCGGCGCATCACTGCCTGGGAACGGAGGTTGGTGGCAGTCGTCACTGCAAGGATCTCGGGGAGTTCAAGCGTTTCGAAGCCGAAGGCAAGGCCAGCCAGGGCGGCCTCGGTGGCGTAGCCCTGGCCCCAGGACGAGCGAGCGAGCCTCCAACCGATCTCAACCCCTGTGAACGGCATGCCATCATCCACCTGATCCAAGCCCGCGAAACCGATGAACTCGCCCGTGGCCTGCAATTGAACTGCCCACCATCCGTAGCCTCGCTGGTCGAACTCAGCCTGGAACTGCGCCACGGAGGCAGCGCTCTGTTCACGGGTGAGCAGGTCGCCCAAGTGCTCCCGAACCTCGGGATCGGCATTCATCGCCGCCCACGGTTCAAGGTCGGAGTCTTGCCATCGGCGGAGCACGAGGCGATCGGTACGCAGTTCAGCCATGCTGCCCAGCCAACGTGAGCGCTGCCCCCAAGGCAATCCATTTTCTTCGGGACTGCTACCGCCGCTCAAGAGGAGAATGCACCGCTGGCTCCAAGACTGACGAAACGACCACCACCCCGGCGAACCTTCCCGGTCAGAGCACTAGACGGAGTTGATGCAGACTCACTGGCGTGCGAGTGATTACGCCGTAATCACTTCGCGTCACACGGTCAGGTCACCCGCAGATAGCTGCACGCGTGGTCACGTGCCCCTCCCCATCTCAGGCAGCAAGCTTCATCGGACGGGGGGCGCCATCTGGATGCCTCCGATCACTGCCACGGTCACGGGCTGGTGAACATGGAGCTCTTCGTAGCCTTGGCCTCCCGGCACACCGCAAGGGGACTGTCGAGTGATTACGTCGTAATCACTCGACGATGGGCACCCCGCGCGTGCCAAGCCGGTGGTGGAGGTAGTCCACGGCGTGTGGGGTGTCGGGGTGGACCAGGGTGACGGCGATCATGTCAGGGCCAGGGTGGTCGCCAGGCGTGGTGTGCGCGCGTTCCGCGAACGGCCCTACGCGTACGGCGATGCTCGGGTGCTGCCGGGCGTGCTGGGCTCGGGGTTGCGTGGGGCGGTGAGCACCATGCGGAGCTGGTCGATGGCGGCCTGGTCTACTGGTGAGGGGGCAGTCTTCCAGGGCTGCGCTATTCGGGCGCCTGGAGGATCGAAGGATGAGCACCCGACCCTCTGCCAGCGTCGGGGGAGCGGGGCGCTCACCCGGCGATTGTCGGGCGAGACACACATGCGGTGTGCATCACTGTCGTCCAGCTATGCCCGTGACACCTTCTGCCTCCCAGGCGGGGTCCTCGTGAAGCGCCTTGAGAGGCCATGGCTGATGCCTCGTTCAGATCGCGCTTTCAGGACTGCTCGTCAGATCGGTCTTCGAGGGACCTCTCTTTGAGAACTCCGACAAGGGCTGAGGCGACGAGGGCGACAGCGCTGTCGTCGTCGTGGGCCAGTCGGCGCAGGACCTCCTGCGCGGTGGTTCCCGCGAGCTCGACCAGCGCCTGGATAAGGCGGATCCGTGTCGCGGAGTCCGCGGTGGGCGCGGCCAGTTCGTCGAGCAGGGCGGTCGTGATCTGGTCCGTGCACCGGGGGTCCAGCGACAGCGTTCCCAGGGCCTCTGCCGCGTCCACGTCGTTGGAGCCCTCCACCACCATGCTGACGAGTGTGGGAACGGCCGCGGCCTCGCCCTGCCTGCCCAGTGCCAGAGCAGCGTGCCTGCGCACCGTCGTGTCCGGGTCCCCGAGGGCGTTCGTGAGCACCGCACTAGCATCCGGAGCCTCTGGCAGCTCGGCGATCGCCATCACCGCGCGCCGCCGGATGCCGGCGTCCTCCGAGTGCGCGCCGGCGTACAGGGTCGCCGCACCGTCGCCGTCCGATCGGGCGAGCGCCCAGCGCAGGGCGCCTGCGACGTGCGGGTCTGATTCGGTCAGGACCGCCCCAGCCAGCAGGTCGGCGGGCACCGAAGCATCCTCCGGCCGGGCCAGGACGGCCTGCTGTCTGCGCGCGGCGCTGGGCGAGTTGAGTTCCCGCATGAGTGCGACGATGCGCAGCACTCCCTGCCAGTCGGTGGGCGCCGACGCATCGATCGAATGGAGCCGCTCGAGCAGCTCCTGTTCCCGCGCCAGGCGGTCCTCAGTCCGCCGGATGAGATCGCTGACTAGGGCGGACGGCGTGAAGGCCGGGTCCTCCAGCGCGCGCCCGATCTGCTTGAGCGAGAGCCCGAGGGACCGCAGGCTCTCCACGTGGAAGATCCTGCGGACATCCTCGTCGGAGTACTCGCGGTAGCCACCGACAGTGCGGCCCGTGGGCCGCACCAACCCCAGGGCGTCGTAGTGCCGGAGCATCCGGGTGCTCACTCCGGAGCGGCGTGACACATCTCCGATCAGCAATCCCCGCCCTCCGATGCCTCTGCAGCCTTCGTGCCCTTCATCGACTCGGTCGTCTCCGCGGGGTCGGCGGCCTCCGAGGTTTCGGTGCCTGCCGACGCAGCCGAGGCGGCAGCGGCTCGTTCCGGACCGAGTGCGACCACGCGCTTTGACTCGTCGAGAGTCACGTCGAAACCGGTCTCCGGGCTCTGCCGGAGCAACTCGGTGGCACGGGCGTGCGCGGCCACCGCCGGGTCGGAACTCTCCGCGGCCCTCTCCAGCGCAGGCTTGCTCACGTCACCGAGGTCGGCCAAGGCCCGGCTGAGACTCAGCTGCACCGTGCGGTTGCCACGGCCGAGTTGTAGAACCAGTTCGTCGGCCAGGTCCTTCTTCTCGCACTCGGGCACGAGGACGACCGCGACGCGCCACGCGGTCCGCGCGACCTCGTCGTCGGCGTCCCGCAACATGTCGCGGGGGACCCAGGCCCACGTGCTCTTGTCGCCGATCTTGGAGAGTGTGTGCAGTGCCTGGCTGCGGGCCTGGGCACGCTCGGAGTCGAGCTCATGGCGGATCCGGGGCAGGGTGGTCTCCGGCGGGAGGCGGGTCAGCGCCCAGGACAGCATGTCTCGTACGAAGAAGTCCGGCTCGACCGCGCACCGCTCAACGAGCGTCTCCAGAAACACGGGGTCGGGGTTCGAGCCGACCGCCAGAGCCGTCTGAAGCCGGACCGACGAGTCCTCGGCGCCCAGGGCGCTGGTCACACGGGTGTTCTGCGGGGTTACGTCAGTCGTGTTGATCGGGACCACCTCCTGCGCCCAAGTGAAAACCTTGTCACCGTGTCAAGGTCAAGTCAGTGGCCGCGAATACGGCGACGTCCTGGTCGCAGCGCGGCGTCCAGGGCTGCCGGTTCTTGCAGGCGGCGAGCTCCGCGCCGAACGCGTCGACGGCGGCCTGGTCCTTGGAGGTAAAGGCGCCGGGGGCGTGTCCGCAGCGGCGGAAGCGGGGGTGCTTCATCAGATGGGCTCACGCTCGCGGGCAGACTGGGTCCAGGGCAGGGCGAGCCCGTCGTCGGCAGTGCGGGTCACGAGGTGTCCGTCCAGGTGGAAGACGGTCTGCGTGGCGTCCGGGCCGCAGGAGGTGAGGTAGTTCCACTGGCCGCCGATCTGCGCGGCGAGTACGGCGGCGCGCACTCTGCACGGTGGCGGAGACGACGGGATCGGTCGTGATGTTGGCGACGTGGCCGCGAGGGAGGATCAGGAGGCGGCCGTCGGTGCAGCCGCCGCTGCGGGGCACGATGGCGAGGGCATCGCTCCACTCTGGACATGCTAGCCGGGGCCCCGTCGTGGATGATCCAGCAGAACCGGCAGAACCGGCAGTCAGGGCGCGGGTGCTTGCGGGGGACTGGCGGCCGGTTGACGTGGTGGTGGGTGATCTGCACCCCGGTGCAGGCCTCCCGCATCCGGCGGCCGATGGCGTCGGCGGTGGCGGGTGCGCTTTTCCGGACCAAAGGGAGGCGGCCGGAATCGAGGAGAAGCAGCCGTGGAGCCGCACGAAGAACGAGTGGGCCAACCGCCACCGCCGCGGCAGTGAGAGCGGCCGGCCCACCCTGATCGCGGCGACTGCTATGAGGCCGGATCGGTCCACAGTTCGGTGCTGTGATCCCCGATGAGAGCGCTGATGTGGGTGAGTGCGTCGCTGACCGGCTGCGGGTCGAGTCGGCGTCCGTCACGCAAACGCAGTGCGATGTGATCGTCGGCGGCCTCCTTGGCGCCGATGACGGCTTGGTAGGGAACCAGGCGGGCCTCTCGGATTCGGGCGCCCAGGCTGCCGCGGTCCGGTCCCGCGATCTTGGTGCGCAGTCCCAGACCGGTGCAGCGCTGGGCGAGGGCTGCGGCGTTCGGCAGTTCGGTGTCGGAGATCGGGAGAATGACCAGCTGAGTGGGGGCGAGCCAGGCGGGGAAGGCACCGCCGTGCTGTTCGATGAGGTGGGCGACGGCTCGCTCCACACTGCCGATGATGCTGCGGTGGACCATGACCGGGCGGTGTTTGGCACCGTCCGCGCCGATGTACTGCAGGTCGAACTGCTCGGGCTGGTGGAAGTCGACCTGGACGGTGGACAGGGTGGACTCCCCGGCCGGCGCCGTCGGTGACCTGGACGTCGATCTTGGGGCCGTAGAACGCGGCCTCTCCCTCGGCCACCTCGTAGGGCAGGCCGGAGTGGTCGAGGACGTCGGTCAGCAGGGCGGTGGACCGCTGCCACTTCTCGGGGTCGGCAACGTACTTGCCACCGGGCCCCGGGAGGGAGAGCCGGTAGCGGGTCGGGGTGATGCCGAGTGCCTCGTACACCTGGCGGATCATCTCCAGCGCCGCCTGCGCCTCCTCGGCGACCTGGCCCAGGGTGCAGAAGATGTGCGCGTCGTTGAGCTGGATGGCCCGCACCCGGCTCAGCCCGCCGAGCACGCCCGAGAGTTCGGAGCGGTACATGCCGCCCAGTTCGGCCATCCGCAGGGGCAGTTCGCGGTAGCTGTGGGAGCGGGAGCGGTAGATCACCGCGTGATGGGGGCACAGGCTCGGCCGCAGGACAACCTGCTCTCCGCCGAGGTCCATCGGGGGGAACATGTCGTTGCTGTAGTGCGCCCAGTGTCCTGAGATCTCGTACAGCTCCCGCTTGCCGAGTACCGGTGAGTACACGTGCCGGTAGCCGGCCCGCCGCTCGGCGGCACGGATGTACTCCTCCAGGGTGTGCCTCACGGCTGCGCCGTCGGGCAGCCAGTACGGCAGGCCGGCGCCGATCAGCGGATCGGTGTCGAACAGGCCCAGTTCACGGCCGAGCTTGCGGTGGTCGTGCACGGTGCTCATCTCGGTCTCCCTGCTGGCTGTGGAGCAAGTGACCGGGCCTACGACGAAGCCCCAGGGCACTTGCCCCGGGGCTTCGGATCAGATCATCTGTCAGCGCGCCGGGACACTCTCCGGCGTCGTCGACATAGCAGCGCGCTTCATGGCGCAGACGTTAGCAGGATGTCCCGCGGTCCACATGTTCATTCCTCGGTCAGGAGATCCGCCGGACAGCCCCTGGGGGAGAGTGGGCCCGGCCGGAGCCGGCAGGTGATGCGGGATGATCAGCTGTTGCCGGGGTTCTCCTTCATCCGGTCGCAGTTCACCAGGAGCTGGACGGGGCGGCTCTGCGCGGTGGCGCGCAGCACGGGAGTTCCTGCACGGCGTCGTTGATGATGTCGGCCGTGCCCTGGGGGTGTTCAGGACGTCGTCGCGTACGTGCGCGTCTTGTCCGGTCTGGCGGGCGACGATGTCGGCGAGGGCCAGGTCGTCGGGCGGGCTCAGCAGGGCGTTGGCGAGGTTGATGCCCAAGACGGCGGCGCGGTAGCGGGCCGGCGGCGGGTCCTGCCAGCGGGCGCCGAAGGAGTCGATGAACACGTCTGTCGTCAGGGTGCCTTCAGGCTCGAAGTCGGACGGAGACGCCGGTGTGCTGCCCAGCGGGGAGAGCGGGGCGGCACACCGGCGTTTCGTGGTGGCCTTTCACGAGGTGGGGGCCGTGGCCACGTGGAGGATGTCCGCTTGGTCGAACGCCAGATGCTCCGGAAGGTCGTCCAGGGGCCACCAGCGGGCGGTGCGGGCGTCGTCTCCGGCCACGATCCGGGTGTTCTCAGGGACGACGACCGCGTACGCGACGGTGACGTACCGCCCGCGCGGGTCGCGCCCGGGGGAGTCCCAGACGCCGATCTGGCGCAGGTCGTCGGCGGCCGCCTGGACGCCGGTCTCCTCCATCAGTTCACGGGCAGCCGCGGCGGGGCTGGTCTCGTCGGCGTCGACGTGCCCCCCGGGCGTGAGGGCCACCACGTCGGCGGTGTAGCGGATGGCTTCGGGCGTCTCGGTGTCGCTCATGTGTGCCTCTCAGTGGGTGGTGTCGGTGATGGCGAGGAACTGGTCGCTGCCGAGGTCCATCACGACGCGGGGATTGGTGCCCTGGGCTCGCTGGGCGGCGGCGAACTCTTCGGCCGGCCAGGAGCCGCGGGGAGCTCCGGCGGGGAACCGCTCCAGTACCGGGGGCGTCGTCCCGGTGTGTTCGTCCGGCCGGTCAGCTTGGAGGAGGGGCAGCGGCTGCACCGGATCAGCCGGACCGCGAAGGACTCGGTGAGGCTGCGACGGGCGATCGTGGTGATGATGTCCGCGCAGGGTCAGCCCGTGCCAGACATCACCTCGTTGATGCAGGTCAGCACCGACTCTGTGCACGAAGTCATCCATGCGTTCAACGAGCGGGGGCTTGAGGCAGTGGCCGCGTCGACCCCGCCCGTCCCGGCTCCAGGCACCATCTCATCGTCGACCGTCACCGAACCCCGCTCGCTGCCGTGCTTATAGGCGGCAACTGGCACGACGTCACCCAGTCCTGCCACTGCTGGACGCGGTCCCGCCGATCCGGGACCAACGGAGCCGGCCCCGTTGCAGGCCCGGGCGGCTCTACGCCTACCGGAGCTACGACTTCGACAAGTACCGCCGCCTTCTGTGGAAAACGCGGCATCAAGCCCCTGATCACTCGTGGAACCGCTGGACGCAGACCGAGCGCCCGTCGGCTCACTCTCGGCGATGTCCGTTGGAGTGGCCACATGAGGCATCCGTTACGTGATGCAGCGAAGGAAGACGTGGCGTCGCAGTGAAGGGAGTGACCATCAGGTAGCAATACTGGCGTACGATTTCGGCGGCATATACAACCGAGTGCTTTGGGGACCTAGTGGCCGCTGAGAGCAACATGCACCTTCTAGTGGAGACGCTGGCCGCGCACCGGGATGTGTTCCTGGCCCAATGGATCGGAGAGGTGGGCAGGAACCTGCAGGGCAGGCTGAGCACCGCCGAACTCGGACGGGAACTGGGCGACCTGTACGACGCCGTCCTCCAGGCCATCACCGAGGGAGGCTTGGACGGCCGGAGCGAGCCGTTCGGGGAGGCGCGCGGCCTGCTGATCGAGCTGTCGCGCAGCCGCGCCCGGCAGGGGTTCACGCCCACCGAGACGGCCCGCAGCGTCTTCGCTCTCAAGGACGTTGTGGAGCCGACCCTGGCCGCCGACGAGCAGGACGCCCGCGCGTATCTCCAGTTCGCCCGGCTGCTCGACGATCTCGGTCTGCTCACCACCGAGGCGTACATTCGCACCCGCGAGGAGATCATTTCCACGCAGGCCGAGCAGCTCCTTGAGCTTTCCACACCGGTCGTGAAGCTGTGGGACGGCGTCGTCGGCGTCCCACTGGTGGGCACCTTGGACTCGGCCCGCACGCAGGTCGTCATGGAGAAGCTTCTCCAAGCCCTGGTGGACAGCGACTCCACTCACGCCATCATCGACATCACGGGCGTGCCCACTGTGGACACCCAGGTCGCCCAGCACCTGCTGAAGACCGTCGTAGCGGCACGTATGATGGGCGCGCAGTGCACCATCTCCGGCATTCGCCCGCAGATCGCCCAGACCATCGTGGCTCTGGGCATCGAGTTCGGTGATATCCCGACCAACGCCTCCCTGGCGGACGCGCTGCGCCAGGCGTTGAAGGAAGTCGCCGAGGACGCCAAGGACGAGGTGAAGGGTCTACTGTGACCGACCGCGTTCCCATTCTCAAGATCGGTGAGATTCTCCTGGTCTCCATCCAGTTCGATCTGGAGGACCAGAAGGTGCTGGACCTTCAGGACGATCTGTCGAACCGAATCGTCGAGACCGGCGCCAAGGGCGTCATCATCGACATCTCGTCGCTGGAGATCGTTGACTCATTCGTCGGGCGGATGCTGACCGTCAACGCGTCCCTCTCACGCGTCCTCGGCGCCGAGACCATCGTCGTCGGCATGCGGCCGGCGGTGGCGATCACCCTTGTCGAACTCGGGCTGTCCCTGAACGACGTCCGCACCGCGTTGAACCTTGAGCGCGGGCTGAAGCTGCTGCGGCGTCTCAACGCAGGTCGGGCATGAAGGACTACGGCGCGTCCCTCGTGGCGGCCGAGACTGTCCCGGTGAACAGCAACAGTGAGGTGGTCCACGCACGCCAGATGGTGCGCACCCTGGCGCTGCGCGGCAAACTGTCGCTCGTCCATCAGACCAAGCTGGTCACGGCGGCTAGCGAACTCGGGCGCAACATGCTGATCTACGGCGGCGGAGGCGTGGTGCGCGCGGCTATGGTCCACGATGGCGGCCGCTGCGGCGTCTACGTCGAGTTCCGCGACCAGGGGCCAGGGATACCGGACCTCGAGGTCGCGATGCAGGACGGGTGGACATCCGGCAGCGGTATGGGGCTCGGTCTCAGCGGTGCCAAGCGACTCGTGGACGAATTCGACATCGAATCCGGCCAGGGGGGCACAACGGTGCGGATTGTGAAGTGGGGCCGGTGACCACGGGTCTCGTCGTCGAAGCCGGCGATGTCCATTGGCTGCGTGTGGACATCGCCCTGGCCGCCGCCGCGCGCCGCCAGGCTGGCCTGCTGGCCCGCGCCGTCGGACTGTCCGAGGACCGCACATCACAGGTCGAGCTGTGCGTGACGGAGATGGCCAGCAACCTGCTCAAGCACGCCAACGACGGCTCCCTCGCCCTGCGTGTGGTGCGCGCTCGTGGCCGTGCCGGAGTCGAGTGCCTCTCGCTCGACGACGGCCCCGGCATCGACGACGTGCAGTGGGCGCTACGCGATGGCAGGTCCGCCTACGGCAGCCTCGGCATTGGGATGGGCGCCATCGAGCGGCTCGCCGACGACTGCGGCATTCACTCGTTGCCCGGTCGCGGCACGGTGGTCTATACGCGTTTCTGGACGGATGGCTCGGCGGTGGAGCCCGAAACCGTTGCGACGGGCGGTCTGACCCGCCCGATCAGCGGCGAGCAACTGTGCGGCGATACCTGGGCCGTGCGCTCACTGGACGGCTCCGGCGCGCAGGCGTGGCTGCTGATGATGTGCGACGGACTCGGCCACGGGCCGCTGGCGGCCCGAGTCGGGGACCAGGCCAAAGCGGCCTTTCGTGAGAGTCAGAACATCAACCCAGAAGCTGTGCTCCGCGACGTGCATCAAAGCCTTCGGGGCAGCCGCGGAGCGGCCGTCGCGATCGCGCTGGTGGACCTGGCCGACCAGCGCGCCCACCTGAGCGGAGTCGGCAACATCACGGCACTGCGCGTGTACGAAGGCACCCGCAGCGGGCTGCTCTCGACTCCCGGCATCGTCGGTGTGCAGCTGCCCCGGGCACGTACTCAGGCCGTGGCGTTCCCGCCGGGCGCTGCCCTGGTCATGCACTCCGATGGCCTCAGCGACCGGTGGAAGCCCGCGGACCTTCCCGGGCTCTTCGTGCAGGATCCTTCCTTGGCAGCGGGCCAGCTGTTGAACCAGGCCGCGGTCCGTAGGGACGACGCCGGGATCGTCGTGGCCCTGCACCGTCCATCATGAATCCTGGCCGGTCCGCCCACGAGGTGCTCACGATCGCCCTCCTTGAGCAGGGCGACGTGGTCTCCTTGCGCCGGTGCACGCAGTCGATGTGCCGCATCGCGGGCCTCAACGACAGTGCCCTGGTCCGACTGACTACCGTCGTCAGCGAGGCTGGCGAGCGTCTGCTCAGCGCACCGGGACTCAGTGCACAGCTGGGTCTGGAAGAGGCTGGCGCGGTCATGGTGACGGTACGCCTCCGCTGGCTCGGCAACCGGCGGCTTCCGTCGACCCTGCTGTCCGCGGCCGGCCGCCTGCTCGACGACTCAACGCTGAGCTGCGCGGACGGCGACGGCAGCAATGAACTGGTGCTCTCACAGCGCACCCCGGCGCCATTGGCGTCCCTGGGTGACCTGGCCGCCGACGTGCGTCGCAGGCTGGCCGACGCAGATACGGCAGCCGACCTGATCGAGGCGCTCCGCACCCAGAACGGCCAGCTACTGGCCGCCTTGGAGGAGTCCCAGCACCAGCAGGAGGAACTGGAGCGGCTCAACGCGGAACTGGAAGAGACCAACACCGGCGTCATGGCCCTGTACTCCGAGCTGGCGAGCGAGTTGGAGGAGACCAACAGCGGTGTCGTGGCCCTCTACGCCGAGTTGGAGGACAAGTCACGCCAGCTGGAACTCGCCAACGAGTACAAGAATCGTTTCTGGGCCAACGTCAGTCACGAGCTGCGGTCGCCGGTCAACTCCATCATCGCCCTGGCCCGGCTGTTGCTGGACCCCTCGGCGGAACCTCTGACCGGCGAGCAGCGCCAGCAGGTGGCGCTCGTGCAGGCCTCTGGCAGCACCCTGCTGGCTCTGGTCGACGAACTGCTCGACGTCGCGAAGGCGGAGTCCGGCCGATTGGAACCCTATCCGGCCGACGTCGACCTGCGGTCGCTGCTGCACCAGTTGCGCGGGACACTGCAAGGCACCGCCCGAGCCGGGGTGGAACTCTTCATCCCCGACCACGTCCAGCGCGGACCCCTCGTTACGGACGACGTCATGCTCACCAGGATTCTGCGCAATGTCCTGTCGAACGCGCTGAAATTCACCTCGGACGGTTCGGTGGCCCTGGACGTCGCGGAGAAGGACGACGGCCACGGGGCCCGCTTCGTCTTCCGCGTCCGCGACACCGGCGTCGGTATCCCGTCGAGCGAACTGGAGCGCGTCTTCGAGGAGTTTTACCAGGTGCAGGGCCCACATCAGCGAGGTCGTGCCGGGACGGGCCTGGGCCTGCCCTACGCCCGCAGACTCACCGAACTGCTGGGCGGCACCCTGCACCTGGACAGTGAGGCCGGCCAGGGCACGACCGTTTCCGTCGACATCCCCGCCCGCCTCGCCCAGCCGATGGCGCAGGCCCCCCCGACCGGTCCGGCGGTCCAGGTGCCGCTGCGTACCGCACTGCCCGCCGCAGAGAACGCGACCGGCGGAGCTGCGAACACCATGCCCGCCGGCAGCCCGGCTGGCACACACGTAGTAGCGATCGACGACGACGAGGCATTCCTCGCCACCGTCTCCCCGCTCTTGGAAGGGCTCGCCGCCTCCGTCGTCGTCCTTGCCGACAGCGCCCAAGCCGTCGCCACCATCGAACGCGAACAGCCCGACCTCGTCCTGCTCGACCTCAACATGCCCGATGCCGACGGATACGAAGTGCATCGGCTGCTCGCCGCAAACCCAGGCACGATGCACATCCCCGTCGCCGTTCTGACCGCACTGGAAGCCGACCAGGTGGACGCCTCCCGACTGCAAGGGACTCGGGCCGTGCTGAACAAGCACCGCCTCACCGCAGCGGACCTCGCCGCCGTCCTCTCCAGCATCCAAACCACGCCGCGCGCGCCACAGACGCCTTCTTCCGCCCCGTCGACGTCTAGCGCCCAGGAACCCCGATGAACCAGCCGACCGACACGGACCAAAGTCCGGCGCACATCCTGGTGGTGGACGACACCCCCACCAACCGGTATGTCCTTGCCACTATGTTGCGACGCGCCGGGCATGAGGTCACCGAGGCGGAGGACGGCACCCGCGCACTCGAACTCCTCGCCGGCCCCGGTCCGCTGCCCGAACTGGCCATCGTCGACGTACGCCTGCCCGACATGAGCGGGTTCGAGGTGTGCGAGCACATCAAGAAGACATCGGCCACCGCCGCTGTCCCCGTCATCAACATCTCCGCTTCCGCGATCACCGTCGACGACCGGGCCCACGGGCTCTACCGCGGAGCGGACGCCTACCTCGTCGAGCCCGTCGCCCCCGCGGAACTGCTCGCCACGGTCACCGCGACCCTGCGCTACGCGCGGGCCCGCCGCCGCGCCGAACTGCTCGCGGAGCGGCTCCGCCTGCTCAACCGCTTCACACTGGCCCTGTACAGCGCGCCCGACGCACAGAACCTGGCCAAGGTGGCGGCCGAGGCAGCCGGAGCCATCTTCCGCAGCGATGTCGCAGTGCTCCTGTCCACACCGCAGGGCAGCGCACTGGTCGCCCACACCTGGCCGGACCAGGCCGGCTCGGCGGGCTGCGGCGAGGTGGAGGTCCACGCCTCGCAGGACCGGCCGTCCCAGCACGATTCGTCCAGTACGCGGTACGCCCGGGAGACGGGACCCGATCTGCCCTGCGCACCGCCCAGGCTCAAGGATCCGACAAAACGCCGCGTCGCCGTCGGCCGTGCAAAGGCCGACCGACAGCCCTTCATTGTCCTCACCTCAGCAGACACGGTAGCCACCCCCGAGGACGAGCAACTGCTGACCCAGCTCGCTCAGACCGGCGCCCTGGCCCTCGAGGCCCTGCGCAGCTACAGCGAGGAACACGCCTTGGCACTCACACTGCAGCGCAGCTTCCTGCCCGACAGGCTGCCGCGCACGGCGCGCGCGAACCTCGCCGTGCGCTACCTGCCTGCCAGCGAGCGCACCGAGATCGGCGGCGACTTCTACGAGGCCGTCACCACGCCCGCCGGGCTCATCGTGGCCGTCGGTGACGTCGCCGGGCACTCGCTAGACGCAGCCATGGTCATGGGCCAAGTGCGCCATGCGCTGCGCGCCTACGCCGCCGAGGGGCACCCTCCGCACGTCATCCTGACCCAGCTCGATCATCTGCTGACGTCGGCGGAGCCGGGTGCCACCGTCACACTCTGCGTCATACTGATCGAGAGCAGCTCAGACGTCCTGCACATCGCGAACGCCGGACACCTGCCGCCCCTGATCCGCAACCCTGACGGCACCACCTGGTACTGCCGCGACCACGGCCCCCTGCTGGGGCTCAACCTTCCCCACCCAGCCGCCCAGCGCGTAGCGATAGAGGCCGGATCCCTCCTGGTTCTCATCACGGACGGGCTCGTCGAGCGCCGACACGAGGACCTAGAGGACTCCCTAAACGCTCTCGCCGTCCTGGTCGGCAAGGGTGGCACCGACCCCGAAGAGGTGTGCAGCAGGTTGCTGGACCGCCTGCTGCCGGACGGCAGCGACGATGTGGCTCTAATGGCAGTCCAAGTCCACGCGAGCCTGCCGGACTGACGCAACCGCCGCACCGGAAACCCTGTGGTGCTGCCCGACAGCTGCGCCGAGTGCCACTGTTCACCGGTCGGGGGCCCCGTTGCTCCACTCGTGGACGAACGTGGGCAAGGCCCCCTCCTGGATGATCCGGCAGAACGGGCAGTCGAGGCGCGGGCTCACGGGGGACCGGCGGCCGGTTGCGTGGTGGGCGACCTGCACCTGGTCGCCGCCCTCCCACATCCGGCGGGTGCGCTTTTCTGCGGGCAGTCCTGACGCGGCCGGAGCCCGGCGTGGGCCTCACGGCTGGCATACGCGTGGAACCAGCACTGCGTGCACTAGCCCCGCGGGGGCGGATTCGTCGCCTTCGCGCTCGCCATCTCAGCTGTCTCCTTGCGGATGGAGGGCGCGGGCAGCCCAGATGAGGCGCTGCCCGGCGTCGTCGGTGAGCAAGGCTGCGGCCTCGTGCATCGGGCAGGAGGCGTCACCGTCGCGGTCGGGCTCGATCTGCTCGGCACAGCGCGCGCCGGTAGCGAGTGCCGCATCAGGCAACGTTTGCCCTGTCGACGACGGCGCGTAGGCGTCGGTCGTCGGCGTGGCGGTTTCGCCAGATGATGTAGCGGCGGATCATGCTGCCCTGTTCTTTGTGGCTGGCGTGGTCGGTGCCGTCGAGGGTGAAGTAGCGCAGAGCGGTGAACTGGGCCTCGATCCTGTTGGGCCAGGAGCTGTTGGTGGGGGTGTAGGCGATCTCGACGTTGTTTGCCGCGGCCCAGGTTCCGACGCGCTGGCACTTCTTTGTGGTCAGGTGCGGCGAGAAGTTGTCGCAGACGATCGCGATCCGCACCGTCGGCGGGTAGAGGGTGCGGAGGTAACGGCAGAACTCCAGGAACTGGGTGCGCCGCTTGACGGGTTTGATGTGGCCGTAGAGCTTGTCCTTGGCAAGGTCGAGGGCTGCGAACAGGTGTCGTACTCCTCCGTAGCGGTTGTATGTCGCTCGACGTCGGCGGCGTGGTTCGCGGTCGGGGTCCTTGTGCTTGCCGCCGCGCTCGGCCCACTGCCGGCCGGGGTGGGGCATCAGGTTGAGCGGGCCGAACTCGTCCATGCAGAAGACGACGTCAGGCTCGCCTGCTTCGGGTATGACCTCGCCGTCGGCGATCGCGTAAAGATGTTCGACGCGGGCCTTCTTGGCCGCGTAGTCCGGGTCGCTGGAGGTCTTTCAGGTCTTCAGGCGTTGAAAGGAGACGCCTTCCTCGCGGAGCAGGATGCGCAGGCCCTCGTGGCTGATGTCGTCGACCACCCCCTCGGCGACCAGGAAGTCCGCCAGCTGTCAGGCTCCATGTCGAGAACGGCAGGTCGTGCTCGGTCGGCTTGGACTTGGCGATCTTCTTGATCTCGCGCCGCTCGGGCAGCGTGAACGTCCTGGGCCGACCGCCGGAGTACTTCGGATACAGCGAGTCGATACCGTCCGTGTTGAAGTTGTGGATCACGTCCCGGACCCGGTCGTCGCTGGTGAATGACACCTCGGCGATCCTCGCCACCGGCATGCCCTGCGCGGACAACAGCACCATCTGGGCCCGCCGCCAGGTCACCACCGACCCGATGCCACTGCGGATGATCCGGAGCAGCCGCCTGCCCTCGTCGTCATCGATCTTACGGACCTGCACACATTCAACCACGTGATCATTCTGGCCCGGCCCACCGTGCAGGGAACCACCCGCGCGGCGGACTGTCACGAGGCAAACATTGTCAGCGCGCGGGTTAGCTCGGCGTCGTACTGATCGGCGTCGAAGTGAAAACCCGGAGGGTGCGCCGCATCAACGGGTACCTGCCAGTCGGACCACTCCACGATCCCACGGGACTGCTGCACGAGCCGGTGACATCTTGACCTGGCTTGCTGAGAGGCGGCCTGGAAGGATGTTGCAGTGCCCAAGCCGTATCCGAAGGAGTTCCGCGAGGACGTTGTGCGGGTCGCGCGTAACCGTGAGCCCGGCGTCACGCTGGAACAGATCGCCGCTGACTTCGGCGTCCACCCGATCACGTTGTCGAAGTGGCTGCGCCGCGCCGATGCCGACGAGGGTCCCAGGTCCGCAATGCCGTCGGGTGAGTCGGCCGAGCTGCGCGAGGCTCGCAAGCGCATCCGGTTGCTGGAGCAGGAGAACGAGGTGCTGCGGAGGGCTGCGGCGTATCTGTCGCAGGCGAACCTGCCGGCAAAATGATGTACCCGCTCGTCCGCGAGCCGGCCGCCGCCGCTGCACCTCACAGGGTGCCGGTGGCGGTGACGTGCCAGGTACTCAAGCTGGCCCGCCAGCCCTACTACCGGTGGCTGGCCTCTCCAGTCACCAACGCCGAGCTGACCGAGGCATACCGGGCAGGCGCTCTGTTCGACGCCCACCACGACGATCCCGAGTTCGGTCACCGCTTCCTCCTCGACGAGGCCCGCGCGGCCGGTGAGGCGATGGCCGAGCGGACCGCCTGGCGGATCTGCCGGGACAACCGCTGGTGGAGCGTCTTCGGCAAGCGGCGGGGCCGCGGCAAGAACGTCAAGGCCGGACCGCCGGTCCACGACGACCGCGTGCGCCGCGACTTCACCGCGGACGGGCCGAACCGGCTGTGGCTCACGGACATCACCGAGCACGCGACCGGCGAGGGCAAGCTGTATCTGTGCGCGGTCAAGGACGTCTACTCCGGCCGCATCGTGGGCTATTCCATCGACGCCCGGATGAAGTCCCGCCTCGCGGTGGCCGCGCTGGAGTCCGCACTCGCCCGCCGCGGCCCCGCTGAGGGTTGCATCGTGCACTCCGACCGCGGGTCGCAATTCCGGTCCCGCAAGGTCGCTGCCGTACTCACTCGGCACGGCCTGGTCGGCTCGATGGGCCGGGTCGGGGCCGCCGGCGACAACGCCGCAATGGAGAGCTTCTTCGCCCTGCTGCAGAAGAACGTCCTCGACCGCCGCGTCTGGGCCACCCGACAGGAGTTGCGGATCGCGATCGTCACCTGGATCGAGCGGACCTACCACCGGCGCCGACGGCAACGACGCCTCGGCCGATTGACCCCTGTCGAGTACGAGACCATCATGACCCCACCCGCAGCCCTGGCTGCATAAACCCCGCTGTCACCTGATCACGCAGCAGTCCCCGCCGTCGTCCTGAGCTTCATGTGTGTTCCCTTTCGGCTATATGCCGTAGAACGGAGTGATCGTACGCACGTCCTGGATTCAGAGCGCAAAAGCAGACCGATCACAACACCCTCTAGGCCACTGCGAACGGGGGCGGTTGCTGACATGTGTACCCGAACAGCTCAACACGCTCCCGGAGCGTAGAAGGTGGCGGTCGGCACTGCGCGGCGTTGCGGAGACCGTTTCGTGGCTGCGGATGTGACACCGGTCGGTTCCGGTAAAGCAGCCCGCCGCCGCCGACGGCGGCCGCGGCGACAGGCTGCCACCAACTGTGGGCGTAAAAGGTCCTAACAAAGACGCTGAACGTGTCGGTAGGTGATCAGACAGCTGGCGAGGCCGAGGAAGCCTTCGTGGATGTCGTCGCGTCGTTCCCAA
>NZ_JBEZHK010000055.1:0-17689 GCF_040650555.1 Streptomyces sp. NPDC048664
AAACAACATGTACACCCGCCCCCCCAAATTCACCGTGCGCGTTTTTCGTTTCACACAAAACCCGCCCCTCTTCTACGACTCGATCGAGTCGGGACGACAGGATTTGAACCTGCGACCCCTTGACCCCCAGTCAAGTGCGCTACCAAGCTGCGCCACGTCCCGTTGCCCGCCTGACCTGGGGTTTCCCCGGGCCGAACGTGCACGGAAACAATACCGCACTCGGGGTGGTGGTCGCGCACCCCTTTGTCCGGGCGGCTCAGCCGCGCTCCGCGTCGCCGCCCGCCAGGCCCAGCTCCGGATGGTGTTCGAGGAGCCGGGAGGGGGCCGCCTGGCGCCAGGAGTCGGCGAGGACGTCCCGCAGCTCGTCCTCGTCCTCCAGCGCGGCCAGCCGCACCCGGATCCACGCGAACTGGGACTCGTGTCCGGCGACCCAGAACTTGCCGGGCTCGGCCAGGGCCAGCTCCTCGCGCTCCTCCTTGGGGCAGCGCACGGCCATGGACGTCTCGTCCTCGGGCAGGGTGGCGAACATCTTCCCGGCGACCCGGAACGTGGGCATGCCCCAGGCGAGCTTCTCCGTCGTGTCCGGCAGGGACAGCGCTGTTCTTCGTACGTCTTCGGCGTCCGGCATGCCCCGCACCGTAGCCAACGCCACTGACAACGGCCCTGCCGTCAGTCCTCGGCGGCGGCCTCCTCCAGTGCCTGGAGCACCGGGCGGATCAGGGGATGGTCCGCCGCGCCGCGGCGTACGGCGGCGAAGACGCGGCGGGTGGGGGCGGCGCCGTCCACCGGGCGGACCACCACGCCGGCCAGGTCCATCCCGCGCAGCGCGGAGCGGGGCACCAGGGCCACGCCCGCGCCGGCCGAGGCGAGGGCGACGACGGCCCGGAAGTCGTCCGAGGAGTGCTCGAAGCGGGGCTGGAAACCGGCGTGCTCACAGGCCAGGACGACCACGTCGTGGCAGGGGTTGCCGGGGTACTGGCCGATCCAGGGGTCCTTGGCCAGTTCGGCGAGCGGGGTCCGTGCCGTGCGGGCCAGGCGGTGGGCGACCGGCACGACCACGTCGAAGGGCTCCGCGTAGAGCGGGATGTGGGTCAGCCGGGGATCGTCCGCGCCGGGCGCGCCCCGGTACTCGACGGCCACCGCGACGTCGACCTGCCGGTCCAGGAGCATCGGCAGGCTGGCGTCGCCCTCGGCGTCCTGGACCCGGATCCGGATGCCGGGCGCGCTGCGGGCGAGCCGGGCCAGCGCCGGCGCGACGACCAGGGCGATGCCGGTGGCGAAGGAGGCGAGGGTCACCGTGCCCGCCGAGCCCGCGCCGTACGCCGCGAGCTCGGCCTCGGCACGCTCCAGTTGGGCGAGCACGGCGTTGGTGTGCCCCAGCAGGATCTCCCCCGCCGGGGTCAGCCGTACGCCCTTGGCGCTGCGCTCGACCAGCCGGTGCCCGGTCTCCTGCTCCAGCGCCGCCAGCTGCTGGGAGACGGCGGAGGGCGTGAGATAGAGCGCGGCGGCGGCAGCGGTCACCGTACGGTGGTCGGCCACCGCACGCAGGATGTGGAGCCGCCGCGCTTCGATCACACGACTGATTATCGCAACATGTCCGGGCGGATCAGGACTCCAGCTCGGCCCGCGCCGCGACGAACGCGTCCACCGCGCGGTCGACGTCGTCCGTGGAGTGCGCCGCGGACAGCTGGACCCGGATCCGGGCCTGCCCCTGCGGCACCACCGGGTAGGAGAACCCGATGACGTACACGCCGCGCTCCAGCAGCAGCTCGGCCATGCGGCCCGCCTTCGCCGCGTCACCGATCATGACCGGGGCGATGGCGTGCTCGCCGGGAAGGACGTCGAAGCCCTCCTCGGTCATCCGGCGGCGGAACAGTGCGGTGTTGTCCGCCAGCTTCTGGCGCAGGTCGTTCGCCGACTCCAGCAGGTCGAGCACCTTCAGCGAGGCGGCCGCGATCACCGGGGCGAGCGTGTTCGAGAACAGGTAGGGGCGGGAGCGCTGGCGCAGCAGGGCGACGATCTCGGCGCGGGCGGCGACGTAGCCGCCGGAGGCCCCGCCGAGCGCCTTGCCGAGGGTGCCCGTGATGATGTCGACACGGTCCATGACGCCGTGCAGCTCAGGGGTGCCGCGCCCGCCGGGGCCGACGAAGCCCACGGCGTGCGAGTCGTCGACCATGACCATGGCGTCGTAGCGGTCGGCGAGGTCGCAGATCTCGGACAGCGGGGCCAGGTAGCCGTCCATGGAGAAGACGCCGTCGGTGACGATCAGCTTGCGGCGGGCGCCGCCGTCGGACGCCTCCTTCAGCTGCCGCTCCAGGTCCGCCATGTCGCGGTTGGCGTAGCGGAAGCGGCGGGCCTTGGACAGACGGATGCCGTCGATGATCGAGGCGTGGTTCAGGGCGTCGGAGATGACCGCGTCCTGCTCGCCGAGGAGGGTCTCGAAGACACCGCCGTTGGCGTCGAAGCAGGAGGAGTACAGGACGGTGTCCTCCTGGCCGAGGAACGCGGACAGCCGCGCCTCCAGCTCCTTGTGCACCTCCTGCGTGCCGCAGATGAAGCGCACCGACGCCATGCCGTAGCCCCAGCGGTCCAGCGCCGCGTGCGCGGCGGCGACCACCTCGGGGTGGTCGGCGAGGCCGAGGTAGTTGTTGGCGCAGAAGTTGAGCACCTCGCCGGGGCGCCCGCCCGCGCTGACGTTGACGGTCGCGGACTGCGGGGTGTCGATCACGCGCTCGGGCTTGTGCAGCCCGGCGGCACGGATCTCTTCGAGGGTGGCGCGCAGGTCGTCGCGCACGGAGTCGAACATCACAAGCTCCTCAGGAGTGCTTACGCCGGAAGGGGGGGTCACGCGGTCCAGTCGAGGATGACCTTGCCGCCCTTGCCGCCGGCGGCGTCGTCGAACGCCGCCTCGAAGTCGCGGTAGCCGTACCGGCCGGTGATCACCGGTGCCAGGTCGAGGCCGCCCTCCAGCAGCACCGACATCGCGTACCAGGTCTCGAACATCTCGCGTCCGTAGATGCCCTTGATGGTGATCATCGAGGTGACGATCCGGGCCCAGTCGACGGGGAACTCCTGCGCGGGCAGTCCGAGCATGGCGATCCGGCCGCCGTGCGTCATGTTGGCGATCATGTCGCGCATGGCCTCGGGGCGGCCGGACATCTCCAGACCGATGTCGAAGCCCTCGCGCAGTCCCAGTTCGCGCTGGCCCTCGGCGATGGTGGTGGCGGCGACGTTCAGCGCGAGGCTGACCCCTATCTTGCGGGCCAGCTCCAGGCGGTCCTCGCTGACGTCGGTGATCACCACGTTGCGGGCGCCGGCGTGGCGGGCGACGGCGGCCGCCATCAGGCCGATCGGTCCCGCGCCGGTGATCAGGACGTCCTCGCCGACCAGCGGGAAGGACAGCGCCGTGTGGACGGCGTTGCCGAACGGGTCGAAGATCGCGGCGACATCGAGGTCGACGGGAACCCGGTGCACCCACACGTTGGAGGCGGGCAGCGCCACGTACTCGGCGAACGCCCCGTCGCGCCCCACGCCGAGCCCGACCGTCGCACGGCACAGGTGGCGGCGTCCGGCCAGGCAGTTGCGGCACTTGCCGCAGACCAGGTGCCCCTCGCCGCTGACCCGGTCACCGGCCTTGATCTCGGTGACGTCGCGGCCCGTCTCGACCACCTCGCCGACGAACTCGTGTCCGAGCACGAGCGGCGTGCTGACGGCGCCCTGCGCCCAGCCGTCCCAGGACCGGATGTGCAGGTCGGTACCGCAGATCCCGGTCCTGAGGACCTTGATCAGTACGTCTCCGGGTCCGATCTGCGGCTCCGGGACGTCCATGAGCCACAGCCCCGGTTCCGCCTTGTCCTTGACCAGCGCCTTCACGGTGCGGCTCCTGTGGGTGAGGTCCCGGGCCCGGGCATGCCGAAGGAGCCCGTGCCGGGGTGAGGGGTGCGATCACCGATCAATCTGCCGGACGGAGGCGTCCCGGTCCATCGAGGATTTCTTAAGCTCGGCCGCAGCTTTCCTACACACCGGGCACAGCGAGCGCAATCAGGCACGCCCGGCGCACCCGCCACATCGCACACACGAGCACCTCGGGTACGGCGGGTGCCGTGGGAGGCGGGGCGGGGCCGGGGGCGCGGCAGCCGGTCAGCGGCTCCCGGGCGCCTCCCTGCGGGCCAGGCGCTCGGTGAGCTCGGCGGCCAGTTCCTTGATGGTCTCAAGGCCCGACCGGCCCCACGGCCGCGGCTCCAGGTCGACGGCGCACACCGTGCCCAGCGCGATGCCCGTACGGTCCACGAGCGGGGCGCCCAGGTAGGAGCGCAGGCCGAGTTCGTCCACGGCGGGGTTCTGGGCGAAGCGCGGGTAGTCACGGACGTCCTCCAGGACGAGTGCCTTGCGGCGGACGACCACATGCGGGCAGAAGCCGTAGGCGCGGCTCAGCTCGCGCACCGGGGCGGCGGTGAGGGGGCGGTCGTCGGGCTGGTGGAGCCCCGCGAAGAACTGCCGGCGGCCGTCGACGAAGTTCACCATCGCGTACGGCACCGCGGCGAGGTCCGCGACCCGTCGCGCGAAGTCGTCCAGCTCGGGCTCCGCGCGCTCGCCGAGCCCGAGTCCGCGCAGTCTGCGCACCCGTGCGGCGGCGTCCCGGTCCTCGGGGGTCAGCAGCAGCCGGCCCGCGGTCATGCGCGGGCCCCCTGGCTCGGTGCCGGGGCGGTCGGGGCGGGGACCTGCGCGAGGAGGTGCCGTACGAGGGTGAGCAGGGTCTGCACGCCGGAGCTGGAGATCCGTGCGTCGCAGCACACGACGGGGACCTCGGGGTCGAGGTCGATCGCGGTCCGCACCTCCTCGGGGTCGTAGCGGTGCGAGCCGTCGAACTCGTTGACGGCGACGACGAAGCCGAGGCCGCGCTGCTCGAAGAAGTCGACGGCCGCGAAGCAGTCCTCCAGGCGGCGGGTGTCGGCGAGGACCACCGCCCCGAGGGCCCCCTCGGACAGCTCGTCCCACATGAACCAGAACCGCTCCTGTCCGGGCGTGCCGAACAGGTACAGCACGTGCTGCGGGTCGAGGGTGATACGGCCGAAGTCCATCGCCACGGTCGTCTCGACCTTGTTCTCGATGCCCTGGAGACTGTCGGTCGCCGCGCCGGCCGTGGTGAGCAGTTCCTCCGTGCTCAGCGGCGCGATCTCGCTCACCGCTCCCACGAAGGTCGTCTTGCCCACTCCGAACCCGCCCGCCACCAGGATCTTCAGCGCGGTGGGGAAGAGGTCGGAGCGTGTGTCGTAGTCCATCGGGCACTGCCTCCAGTAGGGACCGGTCAGTGGTGTGGTGGGGGAAGGCGGGCGGTTCGGGGACGAGTGCGGCGCGGGCGGGCGCCGGCTTTCGGGGGGACGCTCAAGTCGTCGTCGCCGTGGGGCCGTCGGCGGCGTCGCGGGCCGGGGTCTCCAGACAGGGGCGCACGCTCTTGACGAGCATCGCCATCTCGTAGCCGAGAACCGCCGCGTCCGCCTCGCGTCCGGCGAGGACGGCGAGGCAGGTGCCGGATCCGGCCGTGGTGACGAACAGCAGGGACGAGTCGAGCTCGACCACGACCTGTCGGACGTCGCCACCGCCCCCGAACCGGATGCCCGCGCTGCGGCCGAGCGAGTAGAGGCCGGAGGCCAGGGCGGCCATGTGGTCGGCGCTGTCGGCGTCGAGGCCGTGGACGGATTTCACCAGGCCGTCGCAGGACAGCAGGACCGCGCACGTGGTGTGCGGCACACGCTGCACCAGGCCGCTCATCAGCCAGTCGAGGTCGGAGGCGTGGGTGGTCGGTACGTCGCTCGCCATGGTGGATCGGCTCCTGGGGGTGCGCGGGTCGGCGGGGGCGGGCAGAGTCGCTGGGGTCATCCGGCCGGTGCGCTCCCGTCGCGCCGGGCGGTTCGGCCGTGGCCGGGCGGACGCGGGGCGCTCGGTTCGGCCGGGGCGCCGGGCAGGGAACCGAGGTGCGGGACCGGTCCGCCGCTCTCGGGGGCGACACCGAGCGGGTCGGCTCCCGGGGGCGGGGCGGAGCCGGTGTCGTCGGTCTCCGGCTGCCGTTGCCGCGCCTGTGCGAGGCCGACGCCCCGCTGGAAGGCCGCCATGAGGCCCGGATCGTGGCCCGCGGGGCTGCCGGACGGCCGGCTCGGGGGCTGCGCGGGGCCGCCGCGCAGTTGCGGCGCGAGGTGTTCCTGGGCGCGGCGGCGGGGCAGCCGCGGTTTGTCCATGGTGCCGCGGACCGGGCCCGTCAGCGGGGTCGGCGACCTGCCCGCGTTCTGCTCGGCGGCCGCCCGGTCCTGCGGTCGGATGCCCGGCACGGCCTCGGCGGGGTTGGGGCGCGGGATGTCGGCGCCGCGCACGGGCAGGGGCGTCCGGCCGTGCCCGGTGTCCGCGCCTTCGTGCTCGGGCCGCCGGGGGCCGGGAGGCGGCCCGGTGTGCTCGGAGGGTTCGGGGGCCGGCCGCGCGGACCAGGTGTCGCGTGGTGGCGGCACCCGGCGGTGGGACGCTCCCGGGGCGGCGTCCCGCCGGTGTCCGGCACCGGTCGGCAGGGGCGTTCCGGGCGCGGGGACGGGAGCGGGGGCCGGGGCCGGTGAGGGGACGGCCGGTGGGGCGGGGGCTGGGACGGGCCTCGGCTCGGGCGTCGGCACGGGCCTCGGCTCGGGGGCCTGCGCGGAGACCGGGAGGGCGGGTGCCGTGCTGACGAACGGCTGCGTCACGGATCCCGTGACCGGCCCGGTGACCTGCGGCAGCGTCATCGGAAGCGAGCCCAGGATGTCCTCGGAGGGGCCGATGAGGGCCTGCGGCAGGACGAGCACCGCCTGCACCCCGCCGTAGATGTTGTTCTGGAGCCGCACATGGATGCCGTGCCGGTGGGCGAGCTGCGAGACGACGTAGAGGCCGATGCGGCCGTCGGCCAGCAGGCCGCCGACGTCGATCCGGTCGGGGTCCTCCAGCAGGGCGTTCATCCTGCTCTGTTCGGCGGGCTGCATGCCGAGCCCGCGATCCTCCACCTCGATGGCGAGACCCGAGGTGACGAGGTCCGCGCGCAGCAGCACCTGGGTGTGCGGGGACGAGAACACGGTGGCGTTCTCGACGAGTTCGGCGAGGAGGTGGATGACGTCGGCGACGGCGTGGCCGCGCAGGCTGCCCTCGACCGGGGGGACCAGCTTGACCCGCGCGTACTGCTCCACCTCGGCGATGGCCGAGCGCAGCACCTCGGTCATGGGGACCGGGCTGCTCCACTGGCGGCGTGCGACGGCGCCGCCGAGCACGGCGAGGTTCTCCGCGTGGCGCCGGATGCGGGTGGCCAGGTGGTCGATGTGGAAGAGGCCCTTGAGCAGGTCGGGGTCCTCGATCTCGTTCTCCAGCTCGTCCAGGATCGAGATCTCCCGGTGCACCAGGGACTGCAGGCGCCGCGCCAGGTTCAGGAACACCTCGAGCTTCTGGTCGCTGCCCGCGTTGTCCACGGCGAGCCGCGAGGCCTCGACGACCGCGCTGACGGCGCGGTCCTGGGTGTGCGCCAGCTCGGCGGCGAGCAGGTCGAAGTCGTCTCCGTCGGGGGCGGGCCTGCTGCGCGGTCCGCGTGCCGGGGGCGCCTCGCCCCGGCGCAGGGCCTCGATCAGGGCGCGCAGTTCGCTCTCGCCGCGGGCGCTGGTGCGGCGCAGTGCCTCCAGCCGGCCGGACACGGACCTCGCGGCGCGTTCGGCGGCGACGGCGGCGATCACGATGCCCGCGAGGGTCACGGCGACGGCTCCCGCGAGGACCGCCCAGAGCGTGAGGGAGGGGCGGGCACCGGTGGAGCGGACGGTGAAAAGCACGGCCGCGCAGGCGCTGAGCGCGACCGCGAGGGGCGGCAGGACCGCGAGGCGCCGCAGTTGGGGCCGGATCGGGGTCTCGGGGGGTGCGGGGGCGGTGCGTGCGGCCGGTCGCCCGTGCCGCCCGCCCTCACGGCGGTCTGCGCGTGCGGCCGGTGCGCGAAGGTGAGACATCGACGTCCTCGTACTCGATGCGTCGGGGGCGTGGGGCTCCCGCGGATGTGACGCGACTCGGGCATGCGCCAAGACGCCGCCGGTCGGGAGGGCCGAGACGATCGGCCCTGCGTCACCCGACGGACACTCAGAGTAGTCGCCTTCGAGGTCGGCGTGGGGGGCTGTTGACAAAGTCCTCCGGAGGGCTTCCCGCTCTGGTATGAGGAGTCGTACGGCCGCGCGATATCCGCGCCGTGGGAGCACGCGAGGGATTTGCCTCTGAGGCAATAAATTTGCCCGAGGGGCAATCCTGCGGCTGAATGGAGAGCATGAGCCCTCCAGAGCACGAGCCGGAGCCCGACGCGGCCGAAGCCCTCACCGCGGTCGCCCCGCAGCTGCGCACCCTGCGCCGCCGGGCCTCGCTCACCCTGGAGTCCGCGGCCCGGGCCGCGGGACTCTCCCCGGCGCATCTGTCGCGCCTGGAGACCGGCCGGCGCCAGCCCTCACTGCCGATGCTGCTCACCCTCGCCCGCGTCTACGGTACGACGGTCTCCGAACTGCTCGGCGAGACGGTGGCCGACCGGGACGCGATCGTCCGCGCCACGGCCATGGAGCCCACCCGCGCGGGCGGCTGGACCTACTGGCAGGCGGGCTCGCCGGGCCGCGGCATGCAGGCCCTTCGCGTCCACGTGCCCTTCGGCGCCCAGGGCGACATCGTCCGCGTGCACCCCGGCGAGGAGTGGCTGTACGTCCTCGCCGGGCGGCTGCGGCTGCGCCTCGGCGACACCGCCCATGTGCTCGGGCCGGGCGACAGCGCGCACTTCGACAGCCTCACACCGCACCGCCTCGCCGCCGCCGACCAGGACGGCACCGACCTGCTGTTCGTCCACACCCTGCTGCAGAGCCCGACCGCGGCGCTCTGCCTCGGCCCGACCCCTGGAGAAACGTCATGACGGAGCAGCCCCAGACCCAGCCCCAGACCCAGCCCGAGCGCCGGGTGGTACTGGAGGAGAAGTTCCCCCGCGCCCTGTGGGTCCGCCTGATCATCTACATCGCCGTGGGCCACGTCTTCGCGGCCTTCGTCTACCTGCTGTTCTCGGTGGGCGCGAAGTAGGCCGGGGCGGTCGGCGGGGCGGGCTCAGTCCAGCAGGCGCTCCCGCAGCCGCTCGCGCAGCCGCGGGGTGAGCCCGAGGCCCTCGGCCAGGTAGGCGTCGACACCGCCCCAGGTCTCCTCGATGGTCTCGAACGCCGCCGCCAGGTACTCGGCACGCGCCTCGAAGAGGGGGCTGAGCAGGTCCATCACCTCGGGCGAGTACGCGTCGGCCGACGCGCTGCCGCGATGCACCCGGTAGCGGCGGTGCCGGGCGTTGGACTCCAGGTAGTCCGCGACGATGGCCTCGCGCTCGACCCCCAGGGCCAGCAGCGTCACCGCGATCGAGAGCCCGGCGCGGTCCTTGCCCGCCGCGCAGTGCATCAGCGCGGGGACGCTGTCCTCGGCCAGCGCGTTCAGCACCCGGGCGTGCTCGCCCGTGCGCTCCCTGATGATCGCGCGGTAGGAGGCGACCATGCGGCGCGCGGCCCTGTCCTCGGCCAGGAGTCCGCGCAACTGCTCCAGGTCGCCGTCGCGGACCATCTTCCAGAACTCGGCGCCGTCCGCCGGGTCGCTCAGCGGCAGGTTGACGTTGCGTACGCCCGGCAGCTCGACGTCGGGGCCCTCGAGCTTCTGGTCCGCCGCGTTGCGGAAGTCGAAGATCGTGTGCAGGCCGAGGGAGGAGAGGAAGTCCGCGTCCTTGTCCGTGGCGTGCGCCAGGTGCCCGCTGCGGAAGAGCACGCCGTGCCGCACGCGCCGTCCGTCCACCGTCGGCAGCCCGCCCACGTCACGGAAGTTGCGCACCCCGGCCAGCTCGGGCTCGGTCGACGGGACCTGCTGCGTCACGAGGGCTCCTCCCATCCGCGACCGGCGCTGTTCACCGGCACACCGGGCTCCGACGATACGACACGGGCCGAGGGCCGGTCGTCGCAGGGCCGAACACCGCCGAGCGGTGGATTGTTCCGGATCGGACCACCGCGGCACAGTGGCCTATCTCACCGACCGTCAACCCCTTATTACGGTCGCGTAGCTCACATCCGAAGGTGAAAGATGGGCCGACGTGGCAGACGATTCGAAGAATGACAGCAGATCAGTGATCGGGTCGTACGTGGCGGTGGGGGACAGCTTCACCGAGGGTGTCGGCGATCCCGGCCCCGACGGACGGTTCGTCGGCTGGGCCGACAGGTTCGCGGTACTCCTGGCCGATCAGCGGCCCGAGGGCGACTTCGCGTACACGAACCTCGCGGTACGCGGCAAACTCCTCGACCAGATCGTGGCGGACCAGCTTCCCCAGGCTCTCGCGCTCGCCCCGGACCTGATCTCCTTCTGCGCGGGCGGCAACGACATCATCCGGCCCGGCACCGACCCCGACGAGGTGGCCGAGCGTTTCGAACGCGCGATCGCCGGGCTCACCTCGGCCGTCGGCACCGTCATGGTGACGACCGGCTTCGACACCCGTGGCGTCCCCGTGTTCAAGCACCTGCGCGGCAAGATCGCCACCTACAACGGCCATGTACGGGCCATCGCCGACCGCTACGGCTGCCCGGTCCTTGACCTGTGGTCCCTCAGGTCCGTCCAGGACCGGCGCGCCTGGGACCAGGACCGGCTCCATCTGTCGCCCGAGGGGCACACCCGGGTCGCGCTGCGGGCGGGCCAGGTGCTCGGCTACGCGGTTCCGGCCGACCCCGACCAGCCGTGGCCGCCGCTGCCGCCGCGCGGCACGCTGGAGGTGCGGCGCGACGACATCCACTGGGCGCGGGAGCACCTGGCTCCGTGGATCGGGCGCCGGCTGCGCGGCGAGTCCTCCGGTGACAGCGTTGTCGCCAAGGGCGCCCTGTCGCCGGACGACATCAAGCTGCGGATCACGCAGGCGGTCTGAACCGAGGACCTCCAGGGCACGGCCCGGGCGACGAGCCCGGGCCGCTCCGTCCTCCCGTCCGGGCGCGGGGCGTCAGTTGGCCGTGTCCGGGGCTGTCGTCAGGGATCCGGCGTGCCCGAGGCCCAGTTCGCGGGCGAGCGCGTCGTCCACCCACTCCTGTGCCCGCGCCCGCGACACCGCGCCCTCGTACGCCGTCATCTGCACGGCCAGCCCGTCGAGCAGCGCGGTCAGCCGCAGGGCCGCGCCCGCGGGGTCGGCGCAGTGGAACTCGCCCGCGGCGACGCCCTGCTCGACCACCTCGGTGATCGCGGCCTTCCAGCGCCGGTCGAGGTCCCGCGCGACCTCGCGCAGCACGGGCTCGCGCAACGCCGCGGCCCAGGCCTCGATCCACAGCCGCCAGCCCTTGGCCTGTCCCGTCGGCGCGTACCAGCGCACCGCGGCCCGCAGCCGGCGCAGCGCCGTCGTACGGCGGCCGAGCAGTCCCCGCAGCCGGGCCAGGTCCTGCTCGGCGGCGTACCCGAACGCCGCCGACACCAGTTTCTCCTTGGTCGAGAAGTGGTACAGCACGAGCGCGTTGCTCACCCCGAGCGCCGAGGCCACGTCGGCGATCCGCACGGCGGCGACGCCCCGCGCCTCGATCTGCTCGGCGGCCGCGCGCAGCATGTCCTCTCGTCGCTGAGCCACGCTCAACCGCACCCTTGTCACGCCGCGAAGCCTATGTCACCGGTACCGGCCGTAGCGCTCGGCGATCACCGGCACCCGCTCGGCGGCGAGGGCGTGCGCGGCCGAGCGCGGGCTGGTGCCGTCGGCGTCCGCGCGGTCCAGCGTCCGGCCCACCAGGGCGCGCATGGAGCGCCGTATGTGCGCCAGCGCCTCGTCCGCGTCCGCGCCGATGTCGCCGAACAGGGTCCACCACCACCAGGCGTTCGTGCCGGAGTTGACCACCACGTCCGGCAGGACGCTCACCCCGCGCGCGGCCAGCGGTGCCTCGGCGGCCGGGAGCACCGGCATGTTGGCGGCCTCCACGATCCACCGGGCCGTGATCCGCTCCTGGTTCGCGGTGTCGACGGCGTACGAGACGGCCGCGGGCACCAGCACCTCGGCCTCGGCCGCGAGCCAGGCGTCGCCCGGCAGTTCGCGGTCGCCGGGGCCCAGCGCCCGGCGGTCCACGGTCCCGTGGGGGTCGCGCGCGGCGAGCAGCCGTTCCACGTCCAGGCCGCGCGGGTTGGCGAGGGTGCCCTGGACGTCGGCGATCGCGACGACCGACAGTCCGGCGCGGGCCAGGAAGCGCGCCGTGGCCCCGCCCATGGTGCCGAACCCCTGCAGGGCCACCCGGGTCCCGGCGTACGGCACGTGGGCGCGGTCCAGGGCGGTCAGCACCGCCTCGGCGACCCCGCACCCTCCGGCCAGCGCGTCGAGGCCGATCCCGTCCACCTCGACCCCGAACGCGTCCGCGAGCCGCTTGCGGGCCGCCGCCTCGTCGTCGAGCAGCGGGTACACGGCCTGCACGCAGGAGACCAGTCCCGCCTCGGCCGCCGCCCGGTCGACCAGGTCCTGGCTCAGGCCCAGGTCCTCCCCGGTCGTCCAGACGGTCTCGACGTACGGCCGCACGGCGCGCAGGTACCGCACGAGGACCCCGTACGCCTCGGGAGCGCGCGGATCGCAGTCGATGCCGCCCTTGGCGCCGCCCAGGGGCACGTAGCGGGCGTCGGGGTCGTAGTGCAGCGCCTCCTTCATGGTCATGCCGCGCGCGAGGCCCTCGACCTCCTCCAGCGTGCAGCCCGGGCGCATCCGCAGCCCTCCGCTGGCGACGCCCCGCACCAGCCGGTCCACGACGAGATAACCGCGGCGGCCGGTGAGGTGGTCGGTCCAGACGAGGAAGAGGTGGGGGGCGTCCCGATCGGTGGTCATGGGCTCACTGTACTGAACCGTCAGTCAGTACGCGTCTCTCGGGCCCCGGTCGTGGCCGCCCGGGTCCCCGGGCGCGCCCCACCGTCGTCGCGGGGGCCGCCCATAATGGAAGACCCGAACGATTCCACTGGAGGTCCCGTGACCGGCTCCCGCTCCCTGAACTCCGGGCTCCGCGCGCTACGGCCCGCCGCCTTCGGCGCGGATCCGAGTGGGGAGCGCATGGCCCGTATCCGCAGATCACCGCAGTTCGCGAACGGCGTCTTCGTGAACCCGGAGGGCACCCGCACCCGCCCCTCCGGCGGCTCCGCGCTGGAACTCGCGAAGGTCTTCCTGCGCAAGGAGGACCGGGCCCGCCGGACACCGTCCACGACGCTGCCCGTCCATCCGACCACCTACGCGGACCTCGCCAGGCCCCCGGCCGGCGGACTCCGGCTGACCTGGATGGGGCACTCCAGCGTGCTCGCCGAGATCGACGGGCACCGGGTCCTGTTCGACCCCGTCTGGGGTGAGCGCTGCTCTCCGTTCGACTTCGCCGGGCCCAAGCGCCTGCACCCGGTGCCCCTGCCGCTCGCCGCGCTCGGCCCGGTCGACGTGGTCGTGATCTCCCACGACCACTACGACCACCTGGATCTGCCCACGATCAAGGCCCTGGCCGGTACGGACACGGTGTTCGCGATACCCCTCGGCGTCGGCGCCCATCTGGAGCGCTGGGGCGTCTCCGCCGACCGGCTGCGCGAGCTGGACTGGCACGAGTCGGCCAAGGTGGGCGGCATCACCCTCACGGCGACCCCGGCCCGCCACTTCTGCGGACGCGGACTGCGCAACACCCAGCACACCCTGTGGGCGTCCTGGTCCGTGGCCGGCGACGCGCACCGGATCTACCACAGCGGTGACACCGGCTACTTCGGGGGCTTCAAGGACATCGGCGCGGAGCACGGCCCGTTCGACGCCACGATGATCCAGATCGGCGCCTACTCCGAGTTCTGGCCCGACATCCACATGACTCCCGAGGAGGGCATGCGCGCCCACCTCGACCTCCAGGGCGGCCGCCCGCACGGTGTGATGCTGCCGATCCACTGGGGCACCTTCAATCTCGCGCCGCACGCCTGGGCCGAGCCGGGCGAGTGGACGAAGGCCGCGGCCGACGCGGTCGGACAGGCGGTCGCCCTGCCGCTTCCCGGGCAGCCGTTCGAGCCGGCCGGGGACCTGCCCACCACGCCCTGGTGGCGCGGCGTGGGCGAGGTCGTCCAGCGGACATGGCCCGTGCCCGACCTGCCCGCGACCCCGACACGTGAGGCCGACCTGGACCTGGTCGGAGAGGGCTGAGCGATCGAAGCCCCCGTGCCGGCGCACGGGGGCTTCGCCGTGCCCGCTACCGGTTGGCCACCGCCTGCTTGATCAGGGTCTTGCCGAAGTCCCACATCAGGCCGCCGCCATGGGCGTCGTCCATCACCGCCGTGAAGGCCTCCAGGAAGCGGTCCACGTCCGCGGCGGTGAGGGTCAGGGGCGGGATCAGTTTGATGACCTCCAGACGGTCGCCCGAGACCTGGGTGAGGATGCGGTGGCGTTGCAGCAGGGGGACGACGACCATCTGGGCGAACAGGCCCTTGCGCGCCGTCTGCAGCATGGTCCACCGGCCGCGCAGTTTCAGCGAGGTGGGCCTGCCGAACTCGATGCCGATCATCAGGCCCCGCCCGCGTACGTCGCCGAGCAGCTCGTAGGTGTCGATCAGCGCCGCCAGGCCGGACCTGAGCCGCTCCCCCACGGTGCGGACGTTCGCGACGATCTGCTCGTTCTCCATGACCGACAGGACGGCGAGGCCGGCGGCCATGGCCTGGGCGTTGGAGCCGAAGCTCGCGGAGTGCACGAGCACCCGGTCCATGGACGAGTAGACCTTCTTGAAGATCCACTCCTTGCCGAGGGTGGCCCCGACGGGCACATAGCCGCCGGAGAGCGCCTTGGCCACGCACACCAGGTCCGGTTCGACTCCGCTCTCGTGCTGGTAGGCGTAGAAGTCCCCGGTCCGGCCGAGGCCGGTCTGCACCTCGTCCGCGATCAGCAGCGCCTTGTGCCGGTGCAGCAGTTCCTGGGCGGCGCGCAGATAGCCGGGGGGCGCCTCGTGGACGCCCTTGCCCTGGATGGGCTCGACCACCAGGGCCGCCACGTCACCCTTCCTGAGCTGACCGGCCAGGGCGTCGAGGTCGCCGAGCGGGAGCGCCGTGTCCGGCAGCAGCGGGGCGAAGCCGTCGCGGAAGCCCCGCTCGCCGTTGACCGACAGGGAGCCGGTGGTCAGGCCGTGGAAGGCGTGCTCGCAGTACAGGACGCGCGGCTTGCCGGTGGCGTAGCGGGCGAACTTCAGCGCGGTCTCGACCGCCTCCGTGCCGCTGTTGCCGAAGAAGACCCGGTCCAGGTGCGGGCTGTGGGCCAGCAGCCTCTCCGCGAGCAGCCCGGGCAGCGGCTGGCAGTCGAAGCGGGTGAGGTCGGCGAGCTGGGCGTCCAGCACGTCGTGCAGCGCCCGCCGCACCACGGGGTGGTGCCGGCCCAGGCCCATCACACCGAACCCGGCGAGCATGTCCAGGTAGTCGTTGCCGTCCGCGTCCCAGAAGTGGGCGCCCTCGGCCCGCTCGTAGACCTTGTCGAAGCCGATGGTGCGCAGCATGCGCGGGAGTTGGTGGTTGAGGTACCGGGCGTGCAGGTCGTAGCGTTCGGCGCCGCGCTCCGCCAGGAGCGCGGCGAGGTCGAACTCCCCGTCACCGGGAGGGATGGTCATGCGTGGTTCTCCTTGGACAGCTCGTCCTTGGCGGCCAGGCTCGCGCCGATCCGGCCCGCCACCTCGACGGGGGTGAGCCCGATGTCGGCGAGCACCTCGGCCCGTCCGGCGTGCGCGAGGAACTGCTCCGGGATCCCGAACCGCCGTACGGGGACGTCGACGTCGGCGTCGCCGAGGGCCAGCGCGACGGCCGAACCGACACCTGCCGACCTGCTGTTGTCCTCCACGACCGCGACGAGCCGGTGCCCGGCGGCGAGGGCGGGCAGGGCGGGGTCCACGGGCTTGACCCAGCGCGGGTCCACGACCGTGCACCCGATGCCGCGCGCCGCCAGCAGCTCCGCCGCCTGCAGGCAGAGGGAGGCCATGACGCCGACCGCGACCAGCAGGACGTCCGGCCGCTGCCCGCGGTGCAGCACGTCGAGCCCGCCCACCCGGTCCACCGCGGGCAGGGCGGGGCCCACCGACTCCTTCGGGAAGCGGATCAGGGTCGGCGCGTCGTCCACCGCGACCGCCTCCCGCAGCTGGGCCCGCAACTGGTCGGCGTCGCGCGGCGCGGCGATCCTCAGGCCGGGCACGACCTGGAGGACCGACATGTCCCACATGCCGTTGTGCGACGGCCCGTCCACACCCGTGACCCCGGCCCGGTCCAGCACGAAGGTGACCCCGCACCGGTGCAGGGCCACGTCCATGAGGAGCTGGTCGAACGCGCGGTTGAGGAAGGTCGCGTAGACGGCGACGACCGGGTGCAGTCCCCCGGTCGCGAGGCCCGCCGCCGAGACGGCCGCGTGCTGCTCGGCGATGCCGACGTCCCACACGCGGTCGGGGAACCGCTCGGCGAACCTGGTCAGCCCGACCGGGTGCAGCATGGCCGCGGTGATCGCCACGACGTCCTCGCGCTCCTCACCGATCGTTGCGATCTCGTCGCCGAACACCGAGGTCCAGGAAGGGCCGCCCGTGGGGGCGAGGGGCTCGCAGGTGAGGGGGTCCATCACCCCGACGGTGTGGAAGCGGTCCTCCTCGTGGGCGAGTGCGGGCCCGTAGCCGCGGCCCTTCTCGGTGAGGCAGTGGACGAGGACGGGCCCGTTGAAGCGCTTCGCGCGGCGCAGCGCCGACTCGACGGCGCCGATGTCGTGGCCGTCGACGGGGCCGACGTACTTCAGGCCCAGGTCCTCGAAGAGCCCCTGCGGCGCGAAGGCGTCCTTGAACCCCTTCTTCGCGCCGTGCAAGGCCTCGTAGAGGGTGGTGCCGACGAGGGGGGTGCGCTGGAGCACCTGCTTGCCCCAGGCGAGGACCTTCTCGTAGCCGTCGGTGGTGCGCAGGGTGGCCAGGTGGTTGGCCAGGCCTCCTATGGTCGGCGCGTAGGAGCGCTCGTTGTCGTTGACGACGACGATCAGCGGGCGGTCCTTGGCGGCGGCGATGTTGTTGAGCGCCTCCCAGGCCATGCCGCCGGTCAGGGCGCCGTCGCCGACGACCGCGACGACGTGCCCCCGCTCCCCCCGCACCTGGCGGGCCTTGGCGAGGCCGTCGGCCCAGCCGAGCGCGGTGGAGGCATGGCTGTTCTCGATGACGTCGTGCTCGGACTCCTCGCGCGAGGGATAGCCGGACAGCCCTCCCTTGCGGCGCAGCTTGGAGAAGTCCTGACGCCCGGTCAGCAGCTTGTGCACGTAGCTCTGGTGGCCCGTGTCCCACAGAATGCGGTCCCCGGGGGACTCGAAGGCCCGGTGGAGGGCGATCGAGAGTTCCACCACCCCCAGGTTCGGCCCCAGATGGCCGCCCGTCCTCGCGACCGCGTGGACCAGGAACTCCCTGATCTCCACGGCCAGTTCCCCCAGCTCCGCCCCGGACAGCGCCTTCAGGTCACGTGGTTGCCGGATGTTCTCCAGAATCGTCACGCCTTGGCCCCCTCTAGATCCGTGCTGTTCAGCCCACGGTGACGACGGGCTCCCGCGGCCCGGCGCCGGTGTTCTCCATCTGTTCGGCGATCTTCATCGCCTCCTCGATCAGGGTCTCCACGATCTTCGACTCGGGCACCGTCTTGATGACCTCGCCCTTCACGAAGATCT
>NZ_JBEZHK010000056.1:0-13078 GCF_040650555.1 Streptomyces sp. NPDC048664
GGGAACGACGCGACGACATCCACGAAGGCTTCCTCGGCCTCGCCAGCTGTCTGATCACCTACCGACACGTTCAGCGTCTTTGTTAGGACCTTTTAGCGTGGCCAAGGAGGCGTCAGGGATCTCGGGCGCCGTCGGCCGAGAGGAAGAACCGCATGATCGAGGCACAGCAGCTCACCAAGAGGTACGGGGAGAAGACGGCTGTCGACGGGCTGGACTTCACCGTGAGGCCCGGCAGCGTGACGGGCTTCCTCGGGCCCAACGGTGCGGGCAAGTCCACGACGATGCGCATGATCGTCGGGCTGGACGCGCCGACCGGCGGCTCCGTCACGGTGAACGGGCGGCGCTACGCCCGTCACCGGGCCCCGCTGCAGGAGGTCGGGGCGCTGCTGGAGGCCAGGTCGATCCACCCGGGCCGCTCGGCCCACAACCACCTCCGGGCGCTCGCGCTGACCCATGGCATCCCGAGCCGCCGGGTCGACGAGGTCGTCGAGCTGGCCGGTCTCGGCAGCGTCGCGAAGAAGCGGGCCGGCGCCTTCTCCCTCGGCATGGGACAGCGGCTCGGCATCGCGGCCGCCCTGCTCGGCGATCCGCAGACCGTGATGCTGGACGAGCCGGTCAACGGACTGGACCCGAGGGCGTCCTCTGGATCCGCAACCTGCTCACCTCCCTCGCGGCCGAGGGACGCACGGTGTTCGTCTCCTCGCACCTGATGAGCGAGGTGTCGCTGGTCGCGGATCACCTGATCGTCGTCGGGCGCGGCCGCCTGCTGGCCGACACGACCGTGCGGGACCTGGTCCGCGAGGCGGGCGGCGACGCCGTGACGGTGGCCACGGAGGACCCCGCTCGACTGCGGGACGTCCTGGCCGGACCTGGCGTGGAGATCACCGGCCGCATCGGCTCCGAGGAACTGCAGGTGACCGGGATGTCCGCCCGCGCCATCGGGCGGAAGGCGGCCGAGCACGGGATCCCGCTGTTCGAACTGACCACCAAGGCGGTGTCACTGGAGGAGGCATTCATGGAACTGACCAGGGACGCCGTGGAGTACCACGGCTCCACGACCGGCACCGAGACCTCCGGGAGCGCGGCATGAGCACCCTCACGGCAACCCCGCCGACCCCCGCCGCCCACGAGGACGCACCGGCCCGGCCCGCCTACCGGGTCACCGGGCGGCGTGTGCTCGCCTCGGAGTGGGCCAAGCTCTGGTCCCTGCGCTCCACCTGGATCACCCTCGGCCTGGGACTCGTGTTCCTGATCGCCTTCGGCGTCATCGCCGCGAGCCACTACAGGTCGAATCTCGACTCCGGCCGGCACATGGACCGCGACTTCGCCACCGCGACGGCGGCGAGCCTGTCCCTCTTCGGCACGAACTTCGCCCAGCTCGCGCTCGGTGTGCTCGGCGTGCTGGTCACGGCGGGCGAGTACTCCACCGGCATGATCCGCTCGACGCTGGCCGCGGTGCCGCGCAGGCTGCCCGTGCTGTGGTCCAAGGCGTCGGTGTACGGGCTGATCGCGACGGGCGTCGCGACCGTCGGCGCGTTCGTCGCCTTCCTCGTCGGCAGCCGGATCGTCGCCGGTACGCCCGCCGCCATGGGCCTGGGCCACGCCGGCGTCGTCCGCGTCCTGTTGGGCGCCGGGCTCTACCTCGGTCTGGTCGGCGTCATCGGCACCGCCCTGGGGGCGCTGCTGCGGTCGGTCGCCGGCGGCATCTCGGTCCTGGTCGCCGCCCTCATGCTGGTGCCGGGACTGGTCTCCCTGCTGCCCACCTCGTGGCAGGGGGACATCGACCCCTACCTCCCCAGCCACGCGGGCGAGTCGATCTTCGCCCTGACCCATGACTCCACCACCCTGTCGCCCGGCGCCGGACTCCTGGTCCTGCTCGGCTGGACGATCCTGGCGCTGGCCGGTGCGGCGTACCGGCTGCTGCGCGGCGACGTCTGAGCGGCGGCCGCCGCATCATGGTCGGGTGACCTCCGTGACCACCGAAGACCTCAGCGGGATGGGGCCGCTGGTCGCCCGGCTCGGCCGGGCGGGCCAGCGGCTCAGGCATGCCGACCAGGCCCGCCCATGGGTGCTGGACACCGCCGTCGTGGTCCTGGTCTTCCTGCTGTTCTGCCTGCCGGACCTGCTGCACGCGCTCGGTGCGGTCGGCGGGGACGACGACGGCGACGGCCCGCGCCGCTTCCGTGTGGCGTTCACCCGGTTGCCCGTCGCGGCCATGGCGGCCCTGCAGGCCGGGCTGGTGCTGCCGCTGCTGTGGCGGCGGCGGGCACCCGACGTGGCCTTCGGGGCCGTCACCGCGGTGTTCGTCCTCCAGTGGGCTCTGGGCGCCGCACTGCACGCGGACGTCGCCCTGTTCGTCGCCCTGTACAGCCTGGCCCTGCACGGTCGGCTACGGCAGCTCCCGTGGGCCTGCACGGTCACCGCGGGGGCGCTGGGCCTGGTCGCGGCGAGGATCTCGGCGGCGGTGTCGGTCTGGGACGCCCTCTTCTTCCTGCTCAGCACCGCGACCGCCGCCCTCGCGCTCGGCCTGGTCATCCGCATCCGGCGGGCTCAGCTGGCCGGGCTGCGCGACCGCGCGGCACGCCTGGAGATCGAACGCGACCAGCGCGGCCGACTGGCCGTCGCCGCGGAACGGGCGCGCGTGGCCCGCGAGATGCACGACATCGTCGGCCACAACCTGTCCGTCATCGTCACACTCGCCGACGCGGGCGCCTACGCCACGGCCGCCGCCCCCGAGCGGGGCAAGGAGGCCCTGCGCCTCATCGGCGACACCGGTCGCCAGGCGCTGAGCGAGCTGCGGCGGGTGCTCGGCGTCCTGCGGGAGGCGGACGGTTCGGCGGCGGAACCGGAGCTGAGTCCGCAGCCCGGTCTCACGGACGTCGACGCGCTGTGCGAGAGCGTGCGCGCGGCCGGCCTGGAGGTCGTCTACCGTACGGCCGGCGACGTCGACGCCCTGGACAGCGGTGTGCAGCTGACCATCTATCGCATCGTGCAGGAGGCCCTGACGAACACCCTCAAACACGCCGGGGCCGGCGCGCGTGCGAACCTGACCATCGCCGTGCGGGACACGCGGCTGACCATCACCGTCCAGGACTCCGGCCCGCCCGCACCGGCCGGTCGTCCCCGCACGGCGAACGAGGAAGGACACGGGCTGGTGGGCATGCGAGAACGAGCGGCGCTCTACGGAGGGCACGTCAGCGCGAGTCCCTCGGGCACCGGCTGGACGGTACGGGCCGACCTCGACCTCACCTCCCAGGGCGGTACCCGGTGACCACCGTGCTCGTCGTGGACGACCAGCCGCTGCAGCGGTACGGCTTCCGCATGCTCCTGGACTCCGTGCCCGGGACGGAGGTGGTCGGCGAGGCCGCGCACGGATCCGAAGCCGTACGCAAGGCAGCCGAACTCCGCCCCGACGTGGTGCTCATGGACGTGCGCATGCCCGGCATGGACGGCATCGAGGCCACCCGCAGGATCGTCGCCACAGGCGACCGCTCCCGCGTGCTCGTCCTGACCACGTTCGACATCGACGAGTACGTGTACGCGGCCCTGCGCGCCGGAGCCAGCGGCTTCCTCCTCAAGGACGCCCGCCCCGAGGAACTCCTGGCGGGCATCCGCGCGGTGGCCGTCGGCGACGCGGTCATCGCCCCCGCCCTGACCCGCCGTCTCCTCCACGAGTTCGCCCGTCTGGTGCCCCCGGCCGGTGACGGGTCCGCCGAGGACCCGCGTATCAGCTCCCTCACCGACCGGGAGCGCGAGATCCTCGTCGCCATCGGAAAGGGCTGGAGCAACGGCGAGATCGCCGGCCGTTTCGTCCTGTCCGAGTCCACGGTGAAGACGCATGTGGGCCGCGTGCTGTCCAAGATCGGCGCCCGCGACCGCATCCAGGCGGTGATCTTCGCGTACGACCACGGCCTGGCCCGACCTCAAGCGGGTTGACCGGCCGCGTCCACGCCGTGTCCGCCGCGGAGGCCGGATCGTGGACGTGTCCTTACGGGGCCGCGGCCAGGTGGGCCGTGCGGCTGCCGAGGGCGTCGGAGAACAGGTCGAGCACCCGCGCGAGGGCCGCGGCCGGGTCGGGCGCCACGGTCAGCGTGCCGTCGTCGCCCGCCGCGATGTCCGTGTCCAGGGTGAACCAGCCCTGGACGACGTGCGCGGCGCCCATGGAGCTGAGCACGGGACGCAACGCGTAGTCGATCGCCAGGACGTGCGCCGTGCTTCCGCCGGTGGCCAGCGGGAGGACGGTCTTGCCCGCCAGAGCGTACTGCGGCAGCAGGTCCAGCAGTGCCTTCAACAGCCCGGAGTAGGCGGCCTTGTAGACGGGAGTGCCGATCACGACGCCGTCCGCACGGGCGAACAGCTCGGTCGCGTGGACGATCGCCGGATGCCGGAAGTCGGCGCCGAGCAGCGCCTGGGCCGGGATCGTGCGGACGTCGAGCGGGATCACCTCGTGCCCGTGGGCGGCCAGCCTGCCGTCCAGGTGGCGCAGCAGGCGGGCGGTGCGGGAGGTGGCGGAAGGGCTTCCGGAGACGGACAGGACGGTGGCCATGGCGGATCCTTGGGAGGTCGGGGGTGGGCCTGACGGGAGGTGACACCGGTCTCGGACGCGGACGGTGCGCCTGCCGGCGGGTACGGCGCGCGCACCCGGCGTCGCCACGCGGGGCGTGCGCCGTCGTGCCCGCGTGGCGACGGCCACGGGGCGCGGGCGAAGGGCGCGGACCCGTTCGGTGACGGGGTGGCGAGGGGGAGATCGGATCCGGCGGGGGGTGCCGGAGGGGAGGACCGGGCGGACGGTCCGCTACCGCTTCAGGCGCGACACGCGGCGGACCACACCCGACCGAAGTCGATGTGGCCACGGGTGACCAGGCGCTGCTCGGCATTCATGCGGCCCATTGAGCAGTACGCCGTCCGCTTCGTCAACTGCCGCCCGCATGCCGGACGGTGGCCGTCACTGTGGCCTTCCCTACATTTCCTATCGATTTACTGGGAAAGCGTTGACCCGCGTTCGGCGGGCCGCGCAGGATGAGGCGCATGTCCCCCACACAGCGCGACCGGACCGGGCTCGGGCACGCGCACTGGTTGCGTGTCGCCCGCGAGACGGCGGACGATCTGGCCACGGACGCGGTGCCCCGGGAGCAGGCGGGGAAGGTCCCGCTGGACGAGGTGTCCCGCCTGCGCGAGGCGGGGCTGCTGACGCTCCTCGTCCCGTCCGCCTCCGAGACAGGCGGCGCGGACTGGCCCACGGCCTGTGCCGTGGTCCGGGAGGTCGCGGCGGCCGATGCCGCGATCGGCCAACTGCTCGGCTCGCACTACTTCCTGTCGTGGAGCGCCGGATTCCTCGCCGGCCACGCCCGCGCCGCCCGGCTGGAGCGGCGGCACACGGCCGAACAGTGGTGCTGGGGTGGCGGTCTGGCTCCTCAGGAACCCCCCCTGACGCTGACCGGGAAACGCGGCGGGCACGTGCTCGACGGCCGGCAGAGCTATCTCGCCGGGGTCCTGGTCGCCGACCGCCTCGCGGTGCGCGCCGTGCGGGCCGGCACCGGGGAACCCGTCGCCGTCGTCGTGGATCCCGCGCGACCGGGCGTGCGGGTCGAGGGTGACGCCGACGGCTTCGGCCAGCGGCTCGCGGCCGGCGGCAGCGTGGAGTTCGACGCCGTCGCGGTGGACACCGACGACGTGCTGGGCTCCCTGTCCGCCGACGAGGACGTGCTGTCCCCCCGGGCCGCTCTTCTGTCGCCGGTCGGGCGGCTCACCTCCGTGCACCTGCGCCTGGGAACGGCCGAGGGAGTGCTCGCCGAGGTCCGGGAGTACAGCAGGCCGGGACACTTCCCCTCCCACCCGGCCGGGCACGTCGACTCGCCCCTGGACCCGCGGACGTCCCCGCCGGATCCGCCGACGCTGACCGTCTACGGGGAACTCACCGTCCTCGTCCGCTCCGCGTCGGCTCTCGCCGACCAGGCGGTGCACGCGGTGCACGACGGTCTGGCGCGCGGCGAGGACCTCTCCTACGACGAGTGTGCCGACATCGCCGTCCTCGTGGCCATGGCCGACGCCGCCGCCGC
Source organism: Streptomyces sp. NPDC048664 (assembly GCF_040650555.1). Taxonomy (NCBI): domain Bacteria; kingdom Bacillati; phylum Actinomycetota; class Actinomycetes; order Kitasatosporales; family Streptomycetaceae; genus Streptomyces; species Streptomyces sp. NPDC048664. Next base: position 6,060 of record NZ_JBEZHK010000056.1, read on the forward strand.
GCGGGCCGCGGAGGAGGCGACCTCCCGCGCCTTCGACATCCTGGGTGCCCGCTCCGCGTCGTCGCGGCTGGGCTTCGACCGCTTCTGGCGCAACGCCCGGACCCACGCCGTGCACGAGCCCGCCGCCAGGCGGCTCCGCGATGTCGGGGACTACTTCCTCAACGGGGCGCACCCCCCGTTCACCCTCCCCGCCTGATCCCCCGAAAAACACCGGCCGCCCCGGCACGCCGGAATTCGTCATGCCGGTCTTCGCCGGCAATTGTGAACGGCGTACTTCACCCGCATGTCGAGCAATTCAGCATGTGAGACGCCCTGTCGGACGGCATTGACGCGACCGGAATTCACTGCGAGCCTCGTCGCTGTGAGCAAGTCCGAGAACCTCGCCGCGCGCCTGCACGTCGACCTGCGACGTCAGGCCAGCGCCATCTGTGCCGCCGGCCGGCGCGCCCACTGACGGCGCTTTTCTCCCGCTCCCTCCCCGACTCCCTTCCGGAGTCCCACCGCCGCCTTCCGTGACGTCGAGCGCTGCCCCGGCGATCAGGCGTCGTACGTCCGCATTCCATTCCGGGAATCCCCTTCCGGCGAAGAACGCACGGATGCACGGACGCATGGGCGTATGGACGTCATCGACGTCACGCATTTCACTCCTCACGAACAGGAACCATTTCCATGGCCCCGACGGCATCGATATCGACCCGACGTCAGTTCCTCTCGCTGCTCGGTCTTTCGGCGGTCGCCGTGAGCTGCGGCACCGCGACGGGGGCCACGTCCGGCGGGGGCCGGACCACAACGCTCCGGTACCAGGGCTGGGCGGGCCAGGTCATCCTGCCGGAGCTGGCCGAGGATCTCGGCTATCTGGGCGATGTGAAGCTGCGGTGGACCGGTGACACGATCAGCGGGCCGCAGGACATCCAGTCGGCGGCCACGGGGCAGGTCGACTTCGGAGGCGCCTTCAACGGCGCGGCCGTCAAACTGGCGGCGAACGGCGCCCCGATCAAGGCGGTCGTCAGCTACTACGGCTCCGACGCGTACGCCTACAACGGCTTCTACGTCCTCAAGGACAGCCCGCTGCGGTCGGCCAGGGACCTGATCGGCAAGAAGGTCGGCATGAACACCCTCGGGGCCCATGCCGAGGCGATGCTCGACATCTACCTCCAGCGTGGCGGCCTGTCCCGGGCCGAGATCGGCAGGGTCGAGCCCCTGGTGGTCCCGCCGGTCAACACCGAACAGGCGCTGCGTCAGAAGCAGTTGGACGTGGCCGTCCTCGGCGGCGTCCTGCGTGACAAGGCCCTGGCCACCGGGGGCATACGCCCGCTGTTCACCGACTACCAGCTGCTCGGCTCGTTCAGCGCGGGCACCTATGTGATGACGGACCGCTTCCTGCGGCAGAACCCCGACACGGCCCGCACCTTCGTCACCGGTGTCGGAAGAGCCATCGAGTGGGCCCGTACCACCGACCGCGAGGACGTCATCGCCCGCATGACGGACATCGTGAGGAAGCGCGGACGCGACGAGGATCCCGCACCGCTGAAGTACTGGCGGTCCTTCGGGGTCGCCGAGACCGCGGGCCGGATCACCGACAAGGAACTCCAGCTGTGGGTCGACTGGTTGGTCGAGCGCGGCGACATCAAGAAGGGCCAGGTCAAGGTGGCCGACCTCTACACGAACGCGTTCAACGCGTACGCCGCCCCGCACGCGGCCTCCCCCTCTCCTTCCTCTTCGAAGAACGGGAGCTGACCCGTGTCCGAGTCCACCGCACCCAAGATCGTGCTGCGGCAGGTGCGCAAGGAGTTCACCGTCCGGGACCGCGCCGGGCATCAGGCCCGGCGGGACACCCGGTTCACCGCCCTGGACGGTGTCGACCTGGAGATCGAGGCCGGTGAGTTCGTCGTCCTGGTCGGTCCCAGCGGCTGCGGGAAGTCCACGCTCCTGGATCTGCTCGGCGGCCTCACGACGCCCACCAGCGGGCAGGTCCTGCTGAACGGCGAGCCCGTCACGGGCCCCGGCCTGGACCGGGGCGTCGTCTTCCAGCAGTACGCGCTGCTTCCCTGGCGCACGGCGCAGGGCAACGTCGAGTTCGGTCTTGAGGCGACCGGTGTCCCGCGCCGTCAACGCAGGCAGCGGGCTCGGGAGTTCCTGGATCTGGTCGGCCTGTCCGGATTCGAGGAACGCCATCCCCACGAGTTGTCGGGCGGCATGCGGCAGCGGGTGGCGATCGCCAGATCCCTCGCCTACGACCCCGACGTGCTGCTGATGGACGAGCCGTTCGCGGCGCTGGACGCCCAGACCCGGGAGTCGCTCCAGGACGAACTGCTGCGCGTCTGGCAGCGCACCGGCAAGACCGTCGTCTTCATCACCCACGGCATCGACGAGGCCGTCTACCTCGGAGGGCGTGTCGCCGTCATGACGTCGAGGCCCGGCCGCATCAAACGGGTCGTGCCGATCGCCTTCGACTCCCGCACGGCGACGGACGACCTTCGATCCAGTCCCGAGTTCGCCCGCCACCGGCACGAGATCTGGTCGCTGCTGCACGACGAGGTGGCCAGGGCGCAGCAGTTGGAGAAGGAGGAGGCCTCCGTATGAGCCCCACGACCCGCACGGCCGGCACCACCGGCAAGGTCGCGGCGCCGGACCCCGCGACCGCCACCGCACCCGTCCCCGCCGCTGCCCCGGCCGCCGCCCGGCCGCCGCACGTGACCGCGGAGCCCAGGTCCACCCCCGCGTCGGCGCCCTCCCCGCCCGGTGCCGTACCCCCGGGCCCGCCCGGCACGGCGGCGGCCCGATCGCGTCGGGCGCTGCGCCGGCTGACACGACGGGCGATCAGGGCGGCCGTCAAGTCCGTGGCGGTCGTGGCCCTCCTGCTGCTCTGGGAGAGCGCACCCCGTCTCGGCCTGGTCGACCGGACCTTCCTGCCGCCCTTCAGCGAGGTCGCCCGGGCCTGGTGGGGCCTGGCGTCCGACGGGCGGCTCGCCGACAACGCACGGGCCAGTCTGGTGCGTTCCTTCAGCGGCTTCGGGCTCGCGGTGGCCGTGTCCGTGCCGCTCGGCCTGCTGATCGGCTGGTACCGGCCGGTCGCCGACGTCCTCGGGCCGCTGCTCGAAGTCTTCCGCAACACGGCCGCGCTGGCTCTGCTGCCGGTGTTCGTCCTGCTGCTGGGCATCGGCGAGACCTCGAAGATCTCCATCGTGGTGTACGCGTGCACCTGGCCGATCCTGCTCAACACCATCAGCGCGGTCCGCGACGTCGACCCGACCCTGCTGAGGCTGGCGAAGGCGATGGACCTGTCCGCACCCAGGCTGTTCCAGAAGGTCGTCCTGCCGGCCTCGGTACCGGTGATCTTCACCGGGATCCGGCTGGCGGGAGCGGCGTCGATCCTCGTCCTGGTAGCCGCCGAGATGGTCGGCGCCAAGGCGGGCCTCGGCTATCTGATCAACGCCTCGCAGTACAACTTCGCGATCCCGCAGATGTACGCGGGCATCATCACCGTCTCCGCCATCGGCATGGTCTTCAACCAGCTCCTGGTGGGCGTGGAGCGGCGGCTCAGTTCCTGGCGCGTACCGGCGGCCGGCTGAGGCGGTCGCCGGACCCGGCCCCGTCCCCTCGCACTCCCCTCTCTCCCCCGTCCCCCCATTCAGAGGTGCCTCATGCCCACGCCCCCCTCCCGCCGACTGCGGCTCAACGCCTTCCTGATGAACGCGGGCCACCACGACGCCGCCTGGCGGCATCCGCGCACCCAGCCCGAACGCGTCACCGATCTGCGCTACTTCCAGCAGCTCGCGCTGACCGCCGAACGCGGCCGGCTCGACTCGGTCTTCCTCGCCGACGGACTCGCCCTGTGGGGCAAGGTCCGGCACAACGCGCTCGGCGGCTTCGAACCGCTGACCCTGCTGTCGGCGCTGGCGGCGGTCACGGAACACGTCGGCCTGATCGCCACCGTGTCCACCACCTTCAACGAGCCCTTCCACACCGCCCGGAAGTTCGCCTCCCTGGACCATCTCAGCGGGGGCCGGGCCGGATGGAACATCGTCACCTCCGGCACCGTGGACGAGGCGCGGAACTTCGGGCGGGACGAACACCTGGAGCACGGGCTGCGCTACGAGCGGGCCCGGGAGTTCGTGGAGGTCGCCAGGAAGCTGTGGGACAGCTGGCAGGACGACGCGGTCGTGCTCGACCGGGAGCGCGGCATCTACGCCGACACCGACAAGGTGCGGGCGATCGACCACCGTGGCGAGCACTTCGCGGTGCGGGGCCCCCTGAACGTACCGCGCTCCCCTCAGGGGCACCCCCTGCTCGTGCAGGCCGGTTCGTCCGAGGACGGCAAGGAGTTCGCCGCCCAGTACGCCGAGGCCGTGTTCACCGCACAGCAGACGCTCGCGGACGGCCAGTCCTTCTACAAGGACCTCAAGTCGCGGCTGGCCCGCTACGGCCGCACCGAGGACCAGCTGCTGATCCTCCCCGGCATCGCTCCCGTCCTCGGCTCGACCGAGGCGGAAGCCCGCGCGCTGGAGGCCGAGTTGACCGGTCTCCAGATCCCCGAGTACGGGCTCGCCCAGCTCTCCGGGATGCTCGGCGTCGATCTGACCGGGCTGCCCCTGGACGGGCCGCTGCCCGAACTGCCCGAGGAGCGCGACATCAACGGCAACCGGAGCCGCTTCGCGCTCGTGGCCGACCTCGCCCGCCGTGACGGCCTGACCCTGCGCGAGCTCATCGCCCGCCTCGGCGCGGGCCGGGGCCACCGGGTCCTCGCCGGAACCCCCGAGCAGGTGGCCGACCAACTCGAGGAGTGGTTCACGCGGGGCGCCGCCGACGGTTTCAACATCATGCCGCCCCATCTTCCGGGTGGCCTGGAGGACTTCGTCGACCACGTCGTGCCGATCCTGCAGCGGCGGGGCCTGTTCCGCACCGAGTACAGCGGCCGCACCCTGCGCGAGCACTACGGCCTGGCCCGCCCCGCCCACCGGTCCACCTCGCCCGCCACCCCACCGTCACCCGCCACCGCCACCGCCGCTTCCTGACGCCCACCCCCGCCGCCCAGACCCCTCAGTGATCACCTTCCGGAAGGACACCCCCGCATGACCACCAGCACCGCCTTCGACATCCGCCGCATCGGCGGCCGGATCGGCGCCGAGATCCACGGCCCGGACCTCACGGCCGACCTCGACCCGGCCGTCGTCAGCGAGATCGGCTCCGCGCTCCTGGAGCACAAGGCGCTCGTCTTCCGCGGCCAGCGGCTCGACGACGCGGGCCAGCTCCGCTTCGCCTCCCTCTTCGGCGCGCTCACCACCGCGCATCCCACGGTGCCCTCCGTCGAGGGCCGGCCCCAGATCCTGCCCGTCGACGGCGACGAGGGCATCCGCGCCAACCACTGGCACACCGACGTCACGTTCGTGCGGACCCCTCCCAAGGTGTCCACGCTGCGCGGCATCGTGATCCCGCCCTACGGCGGCAACACCCTCATCGCCAACTCGGCCGCCGCCTACCGGGATCTGCCCGGGCCGCTGCGGGACCTGGCGGACAAGCTGTGGGCGGTGCACACCAACGACCACGACTACGCCGCCCCGAGGAGCGAGAAGGCCGCCGAGCACCGCAGGCGCTTCGTCTCCCGGACCTACCGCACCGCGCACCCCGTCGTCCGCGTCCACCCCGAGACCGGGGAGCGGGGGCTGTTCATCGGCGGCTTCGCCCAGAGCCTCGTCGGCTTCTCCGCCTCCGACTCACGCGACCTGCTGCGCCTCCTCCAGTCGTACGTCACCCGGCCCGAGAACATCGTGCGCGTGGCCTGGGCGCCGGGCGACCTCGTCCTGTTCGACAACCGCGTCACCCAGCACTACGCCCCCGACGACTACGGCGACCTTCCCCGCCTGTTGCACCGGGTGACCGTGGCCGGCGACGTCCCCGCCGGGGTCGACGGCACCCTCAGCCATGTCATCGAGGGCGACAGCGCCTCCCACTACACCCCCACCGCGGCCTGAGGCCGCGGGCGGCCGGGCCGCGGCGGAAGCCTTCGCCGGGGCCCGGCGGCGCGCGCCCGGCGGATGCCGGCGGGGACGCACGCGATGCCGTGCGGAATAATGGGGGCATGCGGATCTCAGCCAGGGCGGACTACGCGGTGCGCGCCGCGCTGCAGCTCGCCGCCTCCGGAGACGACGGGCCGCTGAAGGCCGAGGCCATCGCCGCGGCCCAGGACATCCCGCACAAGTTCCTCGAGAGCATCCTCAACGACATGCGCCGGGGCGGCCTCGTGGTCAGCCAGCGCGGCGGCAGCGGCGGCTACCGGCTGGCCAGGGCCGCCGACTCCCTCAGCATCGCCGATGTCATCCGGGTCGTGGACGGGCCCCTGGTCTCGGTGCGCGGGGTCCGCCCGCCGGAGCTGTCCTACAGCGGACCCGCCGAGTCGCTGCTCCCCCTGTGGATCGCGCTGCGGTCCAACGTGCGCGAGATTCTGGACGGTGTGTCACTCGCCGATGTCGCATCCGGCCGGCTGCCCGCCGAGGTGTCCGCGCTGACCGACGCCCCGGGAGCCTGGGCGAACCCCTGACGCGTCCGAGGCGCGATACGGCTGCGTCCACGATACGAACTCCCTCTTGGGGCGCGCCTCGCGTTCTGCCACCATCCCTAGCAACCAGGTAGGAAAACTAGGGAAGAGGACACCCCCGTGCCTGTCGTCAGACCAAGACCGCTCACCCCCCTGCGCACCCTCGCCGTTCTCACGGCGCTCCCCCTCCTGCTGACGGCCTGCGGGTACGGGTCCAGGTCCACGGACGACAGCGCGAAGCCCGCAGTCGCGGCAGGCGCCAAGAAGCTCTCCGCCGACGAGGTCAGGATCGGCTACTTCCCCAACCTCACCCACGCCACCGCCCTCGTGGGCGTCCAGAAGGGCTTCTTCCAGAAGGAGCTCGGCGGCACCGCGGTCAGGACCGCGACCTTCAACGCGGGCCCCTCCGAGATCGAGGCCCTGAACTCCGGGTCGATCGACATCGGCTGGATCGGCCCCTCCCCCGCGATCAACGGCTACACCA
>NZ_JBEZHK010000057.1:0-11610 GCF_040650555.1 Streptomyces sp. NPDC048664
CGTACACGGCCACGCTCGCGATCCCGGCGTCACGGCAGGCCCGGGCGACACGGACAGCGATTTCGCCACGGTTGGCGATCAACACCTTGCGCACGTTGGCTCCCTCTCCTTGAAACAAGCCGAGTTTAGGGACAGCCGACACGACGTTTCGACCCGTCCCCAGTGGTGACCTTGCCCACACGGAGCGTGAAACGAGGGTCACTCCACCGGCGAAACCCCTTGTCGCATCGCCGCACAGGGGCGTCCACCCGAAAACCCTAGCCTTCCGATGTGGTCAAGGTCTCTATGAAGTCGTCCTGCCAGGGGTCGTGTTTCTTTGTGGAGTCCCTACTAATGGCCCAATGAATCTTTGCCCCTGCCAGAACTCTTGTACGGAGCTTTACCCGTTAGTAGCGTTCGCGACGACTTGCAGCGAGACCGAACGCGAGCCCTGAACGTACCGCTGGTAACACGTAAGAGTGCTGGAAGGTGGGTGGAGGCCGGTGATCCGCAGACCGGTTGCGGCGGTGGTGGCGATCGTCCTGTTCGGAGAGGCGATCGGCATCGCGCTCCTGAACTGGGTCCTCGGCGTGATCGCCGGCCATCAGAAGATGTCCATGGCGGGCGTCGACCCCCACACGATGGAGATGTCCTCGAAGGCGGGCGGCGTCGTCTTCGGGCTCTACTTCGCCCTGTGCGCGGTCGCCGCCTTGCTCATCGCCCTGCGCGACCGCGCCCCGTCCGGGTTCTGGCGCATCGTCCTGATCAGCGCCGCGGTGGTGCACGGTCTGCTCGGCGCGCTCATGGTGGGCCTGATCGGCTGGACCGCGTTCGCGTACATGATGGTGGTGTTCGGGCTGATCCTGCTCACCCTGATGATGTACGACCGGCCGGAGCGCCCGGCGGGGGCGACTCCCGAGCGCGGCGCCCCGGACGGCGGCGGGACCGGCGCCGACGGCACCCGCGGCACGGTGGACCTGCGCAAGGACGCGGCCCGGGGGGACGTCGGGGAGGGCGGAGGAGCGCCCGCGCCGGTCACCCCCTGAAGGACCCCGCGACCAGCCCCGTGAGGCCCCTGCCGGCGTTCAGTGCCCGGCCGGGGCCCACAACTGGGTGATGCCGACTCCCAGTTCCGCCAGCAGTCGGCGGACCAGCGGCAGCGAGATGCCGATGACGTTGCCGTGATCGCCCTCGATGCCGTCGATGAACGGGGCCGAGCGACCGTCCAGGGTGAAGGCTCCCGCGACGTACAGGGGCTCACCGGAGGCGACGTACGCGGCGACCTCCTCGTCGCTGGGCTCACCGAAGCGGACCACGGTGGAGGCGGTGGCGGACGTGTGCCGCCCGCTGAGCGTGTCCCAGACGCAGTGACCGGTCTGCAGCGTGCCCGCCCGGCCCCGCATCGCCTTCCAGCAGGCCGTGGCCTCCTCGGCGTCCGCCGGCTTGCCGAGGGCCTGGCCGTCCAGGTCCAGGACCGAGTCGCAGCCGATGACCAGCGCCCCCTTGACCTCCGGCCGGGCCGCGACGACCGACGCCTTCGCCTCGGCCAGGGCGAGCGCGAGCTCCGCGGGGGTGGGGGCGGTGACGGCGTCCTCGTCGACGCCGCTGACGATGACTTCGGGATCGAGCCCCGCCTGCCGGAGCAGTCCGAGCCGGGCGGGGGACTGGGATGCGAGCACAAGACGGCGACGCGGCTGATCGGTCATGCGCTCAGCGTATCGGCGCACCTCACCGGATGCCGACGACCAGCATCGCCACCACCACCGCCAGGGCCAGGAGGACCCCCAGTCGCCGCACCATGTCCTGCGCCCGGCGCAGGTCCTCCGGCGGCTCGTCGTCGGGGTCGGACCACAGCATGCCTTCGATCGTGCGCCGCCGGGCCGCCGCGCCGCCTGAGTACGCGTACTCAACTCCGCCACGCGGTCCTCGTCCCCTCGCCCCCCTTCGTCCCGCACGGCTCTCGCGGCGCGGGACGAAGGGGGTGGACGAGTTCCTAGCCGGGCCAGTACGTCCGCGACCAGGTCGCCGGACCCGGCTGCGGGAGCCGGCGGGTGGCGATACGGGCGGGGTCGGCCCAGGAGTCGCGCCGCCGTGCGCCGCCGGACGGTTCGGCGGCGGCCACCGCGGCGCGGGCTCGGACCACCGCCAGTGCGGCGGCCAGCTCCTCGGGGGTCGGATTGCCCCGTACGACCTTGATCGTCATGTCCGCTCCAGGGGGTCCGGGGTTTACAGGGGGATGTTGCCGTGCTTCTTCGGCGGCAGGGACGCCCGCTTGCTGCGCAGCTGACGCAGACCGCGTACGACGTGGCGGCGGGTGTCGGACGGCATGATCACCGCGTCGACGTATCCGCGCTCGGCGGCGACGTAGGGGTTGAGGAGGGCGTCCTCGTACTCCCGCATCAGCCGCGCGCGGGTCGCCTCCGGCTCGTCCGACTCGCCGATGGTGCGGCGGTGCAGGATGTTGACCGCGCCCTGCGCGCCCATGACGGCGATCTGGGCGGTGGGCCACGCCAGGTTGAGGTCCGCGCCCAGGTGCTTGGAGCCCATGACGTCGTAGGCGCCGCCGAACGCCTTGCGGGTGATGACCGTGATCAGCGGGACCGTGGCCTCGGCGTACGCGTAGATCAGCTTGGCGCCGCGGCGGATGATGCCGGTGTGCTCCTGGTCGACGCCGGGCAGGAACCCGGGCACGTCCACGAAGGTGATCACCGGGACGTTGAACGCGTCGCACGTCCGTACGAAGCGGGCGGCCTTCTCGCTCGCCTCGATGTCGAGGCAGCCCGCGAACTGCATCGGCTGGTTGGCGACGATGCCGACCGGGTGCCCCTCGACCCGGCCGAAACCGGTGAGGATGTTCGGCGCGAACAGCGACTGCGTCTCGAAGAACTCGGCGTCGTCGAGAACATGTTCGATCACCGTGTGCATGTCGTACGGCTGGTTCGCGCTGTCCGGGACGACCGTGTCCAGCTCGAGGTCCTCGGCGGTGACCGAGGTGTCCGCCTCCTCCGCGAAGACCGGGGCCTCGCTGAGGTTGTTGGACGGCAGGTACGACAGCAGCTGCTTGACGTACTCGATGGCGTCCTTCTCGTCACCCGCCATGTGGTGGGCCACGCCGGACGCCGAGTTGTGGGTGCGGGCGCCGCCCAGCTCCTCGAAGCCGACGTCCTCGCCGGTGACGGTCTTGATGACGTCGGGGCCGGTGATGAACATGTGCGAGGTCTGGTCGACCATGACCGTGAAGTCGGTGATGGCCGGGGAGTAGACCGCGCCGCCCGCGCAGGGGCCGACGACCAGGCTGATCTGCGGGATCACACCGGAGGCGTGGGTGTTGCGGCGGAAGATCTCGCCGTACGCGCCCAGCGACGCGACGCCCTCCTGGATGCGGGCGCCGCCGGAGTCGTTGATGCCGATGACCGGGCAGCCGGTCCTCAGCGCGAAGTCCATCACCTTGACGATCTTCTGGCCGTAGACCTCGCCCAGCGCACCGCCGAACACGGTGAAGTCCTGCGAGAACACGGCGACGGGCCGCCCGTCCACGGTTCCGTACCCCGTCACGACACCGTCGCCGTACGGCCGGTTGTTCTCCAGCCCGAAGTTGGTGGAGCGGTGGCGGGCGAACTCGTCCAGTTCCACGAACGAGTCCTCGTCGAGCAGCAGCTCGATCCGCTCACGGGCCGTCAACTTGCCCTTGGCGTGCTGCTTCTCGACGGCACGCTCCGAGCCGGCGTGCGTCGCCTCCTGGACCCGGCGCTTCAGGTCCGCGAGCTTGCCCGCGGTGGTGTGGATGTCGATCTCTTCCGGCTCGGACATCGGGATGCGGCTCCCTGCCTGCTCAGTGGGACGTGAGGGTGAAGTGCTTTCGAGCATGCATGCTCAAGGGTGCTTCGAGAAACGCCTGCTCAGAAGAACGAACGGTTACTCATCCGTAGCGTAGTGGCGCGCCTACCTGTCGGCAGTGCGGCGTTTACCACACCTAGGGTGGCTTGCATGATGCCGCGAGATGCCTCAGACGCGAACGACCCGTCCGACGACCTTTCCGGTGGCGGTGGACGCTGGTCCGATCTGGACCGCCCGCCCCTGAACGCCGTCGCCCTGCGCCGGGCGCTGCTGGGGGAGGGCGGGCTGTGGTCCGGGGTGGACGTGGTGCAGAGCACCGGCTCCACCAACACCGACCTCGTCGCGCTGGCGGCGGCCGGGAAGGCGGCCGAGGGCGCCGTGCTGATCGCCGAGGAGCAGAGGGCGGGGCGCGGCAGGCTGGACCGCACCTGGTCGGCGCCGGCCCGCTCGGGCCTCTTCTTCTCCGTGCTGCTGCGGCCCGCCGAGGTGCCCGTGGCGCGCTGGGGGTGGCTGCCGCTGCTCGCCGGGGTCGCCGTCGCGACGGGGCTGTCCCGGGTCGCGGGTGTCGACACGGCACTCAAGTGGCCCAACGACCTGCTGATCTCCGTGGGCGACGAGGAGCGCAAGGCCGGCGGCATCCTCGCGGAACGCGCGGAGGACGACGGGGTCGTGGTCGGCGTCGGCCTCAACGTCACCCTGCGGGAGGACGAGCTGCCGGTGCCCACGGCGGGTTCCCTGGCCCTGGCGGGCGCGCGGACCACGGACCGCGACCCGGTGCTGCGCGCCGTGCTGCGCTCCCTGGAGGAGTGGTACGGCCGCTGGCGCGCGGCGGGCGGCGACCCGGCGGCGAGCGGCCTGCAGGAGGCCTACGCGGCGGGCTGCGCCACGCTCGGCCGCCTGGTCCGGGCGGAACTGCCCGGGGACCGCTCCCTCGTCGGGGAGGCGGTGGCGATCGACGGCGACGGCCGCCTGGTCCTCGCGACGAAGGACGGCGTCCAGGAGCCGGTGGGCGCGGGCGACATCATCCACCTACGCCAGGCCTGACCCCCACCACCCGAGAGGACCTGGGCTCCTGATCTTGGGGGCGCGGGGAACTGCGCGCTCAGCCACGGCGTACCCGCGCGTGCGGACGGTGCTGGGCCCGGTTTCTCGGGGGCGCGGGGAACGGCGCGACGAACCACGACGTACCTGCACGTGCGAGCGGACCTGGGCTCCCGATCTTGGGGACGCGGGGAACTGCGCGCTCGGCCACGGCGTACCCGCGCGTGCGGACGGTGCCGGGCCCCGGTTCTCGGGGGCGCGGGGAACGGCGCGACGCATCGCACGCCCCCGCGCCCCCGGGACGTACCCGCTGAGGAGTGAGCTACCGCACACCTGCCGTAGAGTTGACCGCGGTCGTACCTGACCGCGGCAGATCGGAAGGGCAGCACGCGTGACCGTCGACGACACGGGCTCGGGCACGGGCGTACACCCCGCTCCCGACGGCGGACCCGAGCCGGACGCGGACGCCGAGCCGGAAGAGAACCCCCTCGCGCTCCGTCTGGAGCAGCTCATCCTGGGCGCGGAGCGCCGCTACACACCCTTCCAGGCCGCCCGCAGCGCAGGTGTGTCCATGGAGCTGGCCTCCCGTTTCTGGCGGGCGATGGGCTTCGCGGACATAGGGCAGGCCAAGGCCCTCACGGAGGCCGACGTCCTGGCCCTGCGACGCCTCGCCGGTCTGGTCGAGGCGGGCCTGCTCAGCGAGGCGATGGCGGTGCAGGTGGCCCGGTCGACCGGGCAGACCACCGCCCGCCTGGCCGAATGGCAGATCGATTCCTTCCTGGAGGGCCTCACCGAGCCCCCCGAGCCCGGCATGACCCGCACCGAGGTGACGTACCCCCTGGTCGAGCTGCTCCTGCCCGAGCTGGAGGAGTTCCTCGTCTACGTCTGGCGGCGCCAGCTGGCCGCCGCCACCGGCAGGGTCGTCCAGGCCGCGGACGACGAGGAGATGGTGGACCGCCGCCTCGCGGTCGGCTTCGCGGACCTCGTGGGCTTCACCCGGCTGACCCGCCGCCTGGAGGAGGAGGAACTCGGCGAGCTCGTGGAGGCGTTCGAGACGACGGCCGCCGACCTGGTCGCCGCCCATGGCGGTCGGCTCATCAAGACGCTGGGCGACGAGGTGCTGTTCGCGGCCGACGACGCCGGTACGGCCGCGGAGATCGCCCTGCGCCTGATCGAGACGATGGCGCACGACGAGACCATGCCGGAACTGCGCGTGGGCATCGCCTTCGGCACCGTCACCACCCGGATGGGCGATGTCTTCGGCACGACGGTGAACCTTGCCAGCCGCCTGACGTCCATAGCCCCTCGGGACGCGGTCCTGGTCGACGGCGCGTTCGCCAAGGAGCTCGTCCGTACGACCGAGGCGCCCGCCTCCGAGGCCGAGGCGTCCGAGGCCGCGGCGGCCGCGGAGAAGGAGGGCGAGGAGCCCCCCTCGTACCGGTTCGCGCTCCAGCCGATGTGGCAGCGCCCGGTGCGCGGGCTCGGCGTGATCGAGCCATGGCTGCTGAACCGGCGCGAGGCTTCCTCGTAGACCGGTCGCCGCAGCAGGCGGACCGATCGTCGTACCGCAATACCGCAAGATCGAAGTACTGAATCCTTTCTGCCCGGCCCGGCCCCACCCCACCCCCGGCCCGGCTCAACCGCCTCCGAGGCACAGCCCGATGAGCGTCACGCACAGACCCGACTCGTCCGGATCCGGCTCCGTGTCGGGTGCGGAAGCCTGCGCGGCCGGGCTCGTCGTCGTGGCCGCGCTCCCGGTGCCGCTCAGGACGGGCCCGGGCACGGTGGTCCCCGCGACCGTCGACGCCCTGGGTGCGACGAGGGACCGCGGGGCCGACGGCACCTCGGGGATCCCGGTCGCCGGGTCCGTGGCGGAGGGGGGCGACGCCGACGGGAGCGGGCGCGCGGACAGACTCCTCGGGCTGGTCCCGGCCGAGTCCGCCGTCGCCGCCCGGGTGGTTCCCGGCACCCGGATCGCGGTGTGCCGGTCCGCGCCGCCCGTCCCGGGTCCGGTGGTGGTCGCGGCGGCCGTGTCGGTGGTGCTGATCCGGGGTTCCGCCTGCGCGGGCGCGGCGCCCTGGCCCGTCACCGCGTCCGAGCCGAGACGGACGAGGGCCAGGGCCCCCGCGACGAGCGCGAGGCCGCCGACGGCGAGCATCGCGCTCCTGCGGCGCGGCTTGCGGTGCCGGCCCCCCGGGCGGGACCACAGGCCGCCGGCGGAGTCGTCCGCCGCCGGCATGGCCGCGGTGACGGCCGCGGTGTCGGCGCTGGTCGTGGTATCGGTGATGGTGGTCGTGTCTGTCGTCATGGCCCGTGCCTCTTCGGTGTTGCCCGTGATCCCCCGATGCGCCCCAGCGGTGCGCAGATTATGTGCGGGTTGGGGGGAGGCGGCGGGGAGACAGCCCGGATGTCACCCGAACGGGGACGTGTGGGAAGGGTTGACCGCCCGGGCCCGGTGTCCGGCTCGGACCCGGAACTCCTTCCGCGGGGCCGTTCCGGCTGTCATGATCGGGGCGTCGGTAGTTAACCCGCGTTAACCGGGAGGGTGTCATGGCGGAGCAGGCGGACGAGCGGCGGTTCGGCGAGTTCGTCGTCGTACGGCGGCACGGACATGTCGCGGAGCTGGCGCTCGACCGGCCGAAGGCGATGAACGCGGTGTCCACCGAGATGGCCCGCTCGATCGGCGCGGCCTGCGCGGACCTCGCCGCCGACCGGGACGCCCGGGTGACGGTGCTGACGTCGACGCACGAGCGCGCGTTCTGCGTGGGGGCCGACCTCAAGGAGCGCAACTCCTTCACCGACCTCGACCTGGTGCGCCAGCGCCCGGTGGCGCGCGCCGCCTACACCGGTGTGCTGGAGCTGCCGATGCCCACGATCGCCGCCGTGCACGGCTTCGCCCTGGGGGGCGGCTTCGAGCTGGCGCTGTCCTGCGATCTGATCGTGGCGGACCGTACGGCGGTGCTCGGACTGCCCGAGGTCTCCGTCGGGGTGATCCCGGGCGGCGGCGGCACGCAGCTGCTGCCCCGCAGGGTCGGCGCGGCGCGGGCGGCCGAACTGGTCTTCACGGCCCGCCGGCTGGAGGCCGCCGAGGCGCGCGAGCTCGGTCTGGTGGACGAACTCGTGGCCGAGGGTGAGGACCGCGCGCAGGCGCTCGCCCTCGCCGCACGGATCGCGGCGAACTCCCCGGTGGGTCTGCGGGCGGCGAAGCGGGCCCTGCGGCTCGGCCACGGCCTCGATCTGCGGGCCGGGCTGGAGGTGGAGGACGCGGCCTGGCGCTCGGTGGCGTTCTCGGGGGACCGTGCGGAAGGCGTGGCCGCGTTCAACGAGAAGCGCACCCCGCAGTGGCCGGGCGAGTAGACACGCCCTGACGCGCGGGCGCTGCGGGCGGCGCGGGTGGTACGGGCGCTGCAGGCGTGCAGGCGTGCAGGCGGTGTGGGTGCACGGGGTGCGCGGGCGGCCCGGTGGGCGGAGGCGCGCCGACGCGCGGGTCGGTGGCTGCTGGTCGGACGGGGCGGCGGCCGGTGGGCGGAAGCCGTCCGCGGCCGGGGCGGTCGTGCGGCGCGTGCGGCGCGGGCGCTGCAGGTGTGCGGGCGGCCCGGCGGGCGGAGGCGTGCAGGCTCGTCGACGCGCGGGGCGGTGCTCGGACGGGCCGGTGGGCGGACGGGGCGGTGGTCGGTGGGCGGAAGCCGTCCGCGGCCGGGGTGGTCGTGCGGCGCGTGGGCCTGATCATCCCTAGCCTGGGGTGATGCAGGAGGACAGTCGGCTGCGTGCCGTGGTGGTGCTTGCCCAGGGGATGGCGGCGGCGCACAACCCACCGGAGTCCTGGCGGGCCGCCGCGCTCGGCGCGTGCCGGGCGCTCGCCGGGAACTTCGCCGCGCTCTCCGTGTGGGAGCGCGAGCGCGGACGGCTGCGGGTCCTGGCCAACGTGGGGGAGCGGGCGCCCGGGGAGGAGGAGTTCCCCGAGGACGAGACCTACCCCGTCCACCAGTTCCCGGAGATCACCGAGTTCCTGCACGAGCGCTGGGCGGGCGGGGGCGGCCCGAGCGCCTGGGTGGAGACCGCGCGGGGCACGGAGGCAGGCCACGCCGGGTACCGCCACCAGCGCGTCGCCGCCCTGCGCCGCCGCGGCCGCGGCTGCTGCGTGGTGGCGCCGGTGGTGCTGCACGGCAGGGCCTGGGGAGAGCTGTACGTCGCCCGCGCGACCGGCGCCCCGGTCTTCGACGCCGCCGACGCCGACTTCGCCACCGTCCTCGCCTCCGTCGTCGCCGCGGGCCTCGCCCAGACCGAGCGTCTGGAGGAGGCTCGCCGACTGGCCTTCACCGACGCCCTCACGGGCTTGGCCAACCGCCGCGCCGTCGACGTGCGCCTCGACGAGGCCCTCGAACGCCACCGCCGGGACGGGATCCCGGTCTCGCTCGTCGTCTGCGACGTCAACGGGCTCAAGCGGGTCAACGACACCCAGGGGCACGCGGTCGGCGACCGGCTGCTGGAGCGCTTCGGGTCGGTGCTGTCGCTGTGCGGCGCGATGCTGCCGGGCGCTCTCGTCGCCCGTCTCGGCGGCGACGAGTTCTGCCTCATCGCGGTCGGGCCGCCGGCCGACGAGGTCGTGCGGATCGCCGACGAGGTCTGCCGCCGCGCCGCCGAACTCGAACTCGGGGACGGTGTCGCCTGCGGCGTCGCCTCCACCCAGGACCCGATCGGCACGGTCCGCTCCGCCCGCCGGCTGTTCCGGCTCGCGGACGCGGCCCAGTACCGGGCCAAGGCCCTGCACGCCGCCAAGCCGGTGGTGGCGGGCCGGGAGGGGCCGGAGGACCCGGTGCTCCGCCTGGCGGACGCGCCGCCGCCCGAGGCGGGGGAGCGCCGCCGCTTCCGCGGGCGACACTGAACCGGTCCCCGCCCCCGGCTCCCCGGTCCGCGGTCCCCGGTCCCCGTCCGGCGCCATCGGGCGCACCGGATCGGGCCGTCGGGGCCGCCCTCCCCGGTGAGTCGGGACCGCCCGCCCCGGTAAGGGGTCCACCCGCCGTCCGCTAGTGACATTGCTGAATTCACTGCGTACGCTCCTGAATATGGATATGCACACTGTGGTGGTGGGGACGTCCGGGGTCACCGCGTCCGACGTCGTGGCCGTGGCGCGCGCGAACGCCCGGATCGAGCTCTCCGAGGAGGCCCTCGCCGCCCTCGCGGCGGCGCGCGGGATCGTGGAGGCGCTGGCGGCCAAGCCGGAACCCGTCTACGGGGTCAGCACCGGCTTCGGGGCGCTGGCCAGCCGGCACATCAGCGCGGAGCTGCGCACCCAGTTGCAGCGCAACATCGTCCGCTCCCACGCGGCGGGCATAGGACCCCGGGTCGAGCGCGAGGTCGTGCGCGCCCTGATGTTCCTGCGGCTGAAGACCGTCTGCTCCGGCCACACCGGTGTGCGCCCCGAGGTCGCGCAGACCATGGCCGACCTCCTCAACGCCGGCATCACCCCGGTCGTGCACGAGTACGGCTCCCTCGGCTGCTCGGGCGACCTGGCCCCGCTGTCCCACTGCGCGCTGACGCTCATGGGCGAGGGCGACGCCGAGGGCCCCGACGGTGTCGTACGGCCCGCCGCCGAACTCCTCGCGGAGCACGGCATCGCCCCCGTCGAACTGCGCGAGAAGGAGGGGCTCGCCCTCCTCAACGGAACCGACGGCATGCTCGGCATGCTGGTCATGGCGCTCGCCGACCTGGAGAAGCTGTACAGGTCGGCCGACGTCACCGCGGCGCTCTCCCTCGAAGCGCTGCTCGGCACGGACAAGGTGCTCGCGCCCGAACTGCACGCCATCCGCCCGCACCCCGGGCAGGGCGACTCGGCCGCCAACATGCTGGCCGTGCTGAAGGGCTCCGGCCTGACCGGTCATCACCAGGACGACGCGCCGCGCGTCCAGGACGCCTACTCCGTGCGGTGCGCCCCGCAGGTCGCGGGCGCCGGCCGGGACACGCTGGCACACGCCCGTCTGGTCGCCGAGCGCGAGCTGGCCTCCGCCGTCGACAACCCCGTGGTCCTGCCCGACGGCCGCGTGGAGTCCAACGGCAACTTCCACGGCGCCCCGGTGGCGTACGTCCTGGACTTCCTGGCGATCGCGGTGGCGGACCTCGCCTCCATCGCTGAGCGCCGCACCGACCGGCTGCTGGACAAGAACCGCTCGCACGGCCTGCCGCCGTTCCTCGCGGACGACGCGGGCGTGGACTCCGGTCTGATGATCGCTCAGTACACGCAGGCCGCGCTGGTCAGCGAGCTGAAGCGGCTGGCCGTACCCGCCTCGGCCGACTCGATCCCCTCCTCGGCGATGCAGGAGGACCATGTCTCGATGGGCTGGTCGGCGGCGCGCAAGCTGCGCACCGCGGTGGACAACCTCACCCGGGTCCTGGCGATCGAGCTGTACGCGGCGGCCCGCGCGGTCGAACTCCGTGAGGGGCTGACCCCGGCCCCCGCCAGCAGGGCGGCGATCACCGCCCTGCGCGCGGCGGGCGTGCAGGGCCCCGGCCCGGACCGCTTCCTCGCCCCCGACCTGGCCGGCGCGGAGACGTTCGTCCGCGACGGCGGGCTGCTCGCGGCGGTCGAGCCGGTCACCGGGGCACTGCGCTGACGCGCACGCCGCGACGACCCGACACGGGAGGGGGCCCCCCCCCGCGGGGGGGGCCCCGCCCCGGGGGGGGGGGGGGGGCGGCGCGCCCCGGGCCGCGGGGCGGGGCGGCGGAAGGCCAAGCGCGCCCAGCCCCCCGCGGAGG
>NZ_JBEZHK010000058.1:0-10300 GCF_040650555.1 Streptomyces sp. NPDC048664
CGGCCAGGCAGGGCTGGCCGCCGCCGACCACCTGCGCCGGCGCGGCCTCGACTTCGTGATCCTGGACGCCGATGCGGCGCCGGGCGGGTCCTGGCAGCACATGTGGGACTCCCTGCACCTGTTCTCCCCGGCCGAGTACTCCTCGCTGCCCGGCCGGCTCATGCCCGTCCAGACGGGCGAGACCTACCCGGACGCCGGGCATGTGGTGGACTACCTCACCGGCTACGAGAAGCGCTACGACCTGCCCGTGGCGCACGGCACCCGCGTGAACGCCGTACGCCCAGGCGGCGAGAGGCTCCTGGTCGAGGCGGATACCGGCACCTGGCGGGCCCGCGCAGTCATCAGCGCCACCGGCACCTGGACGCGGCCCTTCATCCCCGCCGTCCCCGGCCGCGAGGTGTTCACCGGCCGCCAGCTGCACACCGTGGACTACCGCAGTCCGGCCGACTTCGCCGGGCAGCGTGTCATCGTGGTCGGCGGCGGCAACTCCGGCGCACAGATCGCCGCCGACCTCGCCCTGGACGAACACGTCGAGGTGACCTGGGTGACCCAGCGCCCGCCGCGGTTCCTCCCCGACGACATCGACGGCCGCGCCCTGTTCGATGTCGCCACCGCCCGGCGCCGTGCCCTCGACGCAGGCCGCAGCGACACCGGCGGGGTCGCCTCGCTCGGCGACATCGTCGCCGTACCCCCGGTTCGGGCCGCCCGTGACGCCGGCCTCCTGACCGCGAAGCCGATGTTCGCCCGGCTCACCGCCGACGGCGCCTGGTGGGCCGACGACAGCCACACCGGCGCGGACGCGGTCATCTGGTGCACCGGCTTCCGCCCGGCCCTGTCCCACCTGGCACCGCTGAACCTGCGCGGTCCGCGCGGCCACATCCCCACCGACGGCACACGCGCCCTCGGCGAGCCGCGGCTGCACCTGCTCGGCTACGGCGACTGGACCGGCCCGGCCTCGGCCACCCTGATCGGCGTCGGCCGCACCGCCCGGGACGCTGCCGGGGAGATCGCACACCTTCTGCGCAGCTAGCCGCTGCTCGAAACGGCCGCCGGGTCGGTGTCCACCCCAAAGTGGACACCGACCCGGCACGGTTGTCTCGGTTGCGTCAGTGGCTGGCCGTGAGTTCGCCGCTGAGCTTGCCGTGCAACTGGGCGCTGGGGTCGTTCAGGCCGGTGATCTCGACGGTCTTGCCGCGCTGCTTGTACTTGGTCTCGATGGCGTCGAGGGCGGCGACGGAGGAGGCGTCCCAGATGTGGGCCTCGGACAGGTCGATGACGATCCGTTCGGGGTCGCCGTTGTAGTCGAACTGGCCGACGAGGTCGTTGGAGGAGGCGAAGAACAGCTCACCGGTGACCCGGTAGACGACCGTGGTGCCGTCGGGATCGAGGACGCTGTGCACGCGGGCGAGGTGGGCGACGCGCTTGGCGAAGATGACCATGGCGGTGATGGAGCCGACGACGACGCCGATGGCGAGGTTGTCGGTGGCGACCACCACGATCACGGTGATGGCCATGACGGCGATCTCCCCAGCGGGCATCCGCTTCAGCGTCTTGGGCGCGATGGAGTGCCAGTCGAAGGTCGCGAAGGACACCATGATCATGACGGCGACGAGGGCGGCCATGGGGATGTCGGAGACGACGGGGCCGAAGGCGATGCACAGCACCATCAGGAACGAGCCCGCCAGGAACGTGGAGAGGCGGGTACGGGCGCCGGAGACCTTCACGTTGATCATGGTCTGGCCGATCATGGCGCAGCCGCCCATGCCGCCGAAGAAGCCGGTGACGATGTTGGCGATGCCCTGGCCGATGGACTCGCGGGTCTTGGAGGAGTGGGTGTCGGTGATGTCGTCGACCAGCTTCGCCGTCATCAGCGATTCCATGAGGCCGACCAGTGCCATCGCGAAGGCGTACGGGGCGATCGTGGTCAGGGTGTCGAGGGTGAACGGCACGTCCGGCAGGCCGGGGACAGGCAGGGAGGAGGGCAGGGCGCCCTTGTCGCCGACGGTCGGCACCGCGATGCCGGCCGCGACCGTGATGACGGTCAGGATGACGATGGACACGAGCGGGGCCGGGATCACCTTGGTGACCTTCGGGAAGAACACCATCAGGGCCAGGCCGCCGATGATCAGCGGGTAGACGGCCCAGGGCACGTCGTGCATCTCGGGGACCTGCGCCATGAAGATCAGGATGGCGAGGGCGTTGACGAAGCCGACCATCACCGAGCGCGGCACGAACCGCATCAGCTTCGCCACCCCGAGCGCGCCCAGGATGACCTGGATGACTCCGGCGAGGATGACGGCGGCGATCAGGTAGCCCAGGCCGTACTCATGGTTCAGCGGGGCGATGACGAGGGCGATGGCGCCGGTGGCGGCGGAGATCATCGCGCGTCGGCCGCCGGCGATGGAGATGACGACGGCCATGGTGAAGGAAGCGAACAGGCCGACCGCCGGGTCGACCCCGGCGATGATCGAGAACGAGATCGCCTCGGGGATCAGGGCGAGAGCGACGACGAGACCCGCCAGGACCTCGGTGCGCCAGACCTTCGGGTCAAAGATCCAGTCGGGCTTGAGGCCGCGCAGGCGCGCGGCCGGGGATGCGGTGACAGCGGAAGAGGACAAGGAAACAGGCACCTGTCGTGCTCGGGCACGCCTCACGGGGCAGGCCGGGGCGTGCGGGAGGATGCGGAGGGGCCGGGTCGGCACCCCGCGGACGGCCCCGTCAGCGCGGAACCGGAAGAGAGCGGATCCGGACACAAACCGGCAGACGCGAGGGCGCCGGAGTTCACATCCGGGGGCGAAGCATCACGGCGGGCAGGCGGCGGCGCCGGGCGTCATGGGCTCGCGCACGCTTCTCTCCCGCAAGATTAGGATCTTCACCGGGGGCAGCATCGGCCCCGACAAGGCAACAGCGGGGCCGCGAAGCGCTGCCCTCACACCCAACAACTCTACCCTAACGTTAGAGTAGGGTTGGCGGGTCCCGGCAGGGGTGGCCGCCATGACCGAAGGCGAAGGGCCAGGAGCGCAGACGTGGACGGCAAGCACATGCAGATCGGCGAGGTCGCCGCGCGCACCGAGCTGTCCCTGCGCACCATCCGGCACTACGAGGAGACCGGCCTGGTCACCCCCTCCGCCCGTTCCCAGGGCGGCTTCCGTCTCTACACCGAGAACGACGTCGCCCGGCTCATGGTCATCCGCCGGATGAAGCCGCTCGGCTTCACCCTGGACCAGATGCGTGACCTGCTCGACGCCACCGACCGCCTCGACGCGGGCCCCGGTCTCGACGCCACCGAGCGCGAAGCACTCCTGGAGCGCGTACGCGCATACGAGCAGGCCGCGGCCGAGCAGGTGGACAAACTCCGCACCCAGCTCTCCCGCGCGGAGGACTTCGCCGCCACGCTGCGGGCTCGGCTGCCCGAGCACGCACCGCCCAGCCACTGACGGCAGCGGGCGGCCCGCCCGTTCCCCCACCGGCGGGCCCGGCCTCCCAGGCGTACCGGGTGATGTTGCAGAAGCCCCTGTCCACAGGAGCCGGCCTGCTGCCCCACGTCGTCCCTGCTGAGGGACCTCACACACCCGCTGGTCGCCGACTGCGCCCCGGACGCCACCGGCGCTGGCCGGCGGCCATCACCCCACACCTGTTCGTCTCGCGGCAGTTGGCGCCCGACATCCCTGCACCGGCCGGTGATCGACACCGTGCTCCCTCGCACCCTCTCTCGCGCGGGGCTGACGATGCGGCTGGTACGCCCGCTCCGGATCTTCGTCGAAGCCCGACAGCATGCGGACCCTCTCCACCTCGTGCGCCTGTTCGGCCTGAGCGACGGCGCCGCCATGCGGCTAGGTCACCACCGCGCACCCCGACCGGGCTGTGAAGCAGCCTCGGTGAGGAGCGGGCGGTCAGCGGGAGGCGGCCTCGGTCTGCTCTTCCTCGGACATCAGGCGAGGGACGAGACGTACGTAGGCGACCATGCCGAGGACCTCGACGAGGGTCTGGGTGACCACGACGAGGGAGGCGACAGCGAGGGAGTCGGGCAGGGCCAGGGCCAGGGGGAGGACGACGAGGGAGTTGCGGGTCGCGCCGGTGAAGACGATCGCCCTCCCCGCGGGGGCGTCGAGGCGGAAGAGGCGGGCCACGGCCTTCCCCGCGAACGCCATCACGATGAGGAACAGCACGTAGAACGGGACGACGGCCGCGACGCCGCCGAGGCTGTCGCCGAGCTTGGGGACCTGGGAGGCCACCACGGTCAGGAGGGTCGCGGCCATCAGCGGGACCATTGTGGTGGTCGCCGCGCCGAAGACCTTCTGCCCGGCCGGGCGGCGGGCGGCCCATGCCTGGAGTGCCCAGGCGAGGGCGAGCGGGATGACGATCAGAGTGAGGAACGCCTCGAGGAACGGGCCGACCTCGACGATGCCGGCGAGCTCGGAGCCCATGAACAGGTAGAGGAACCCCGGCAGCAGCAGCATCTGCACGACCAGGAGGACCGGGGTGGCGGCCAGCAGGCGGCGGCTGGAGCCGCCGGCGAGGCCGGAGAAGACGATGACGTAGTCCACGCACGGGCACAGCAGCACCAGCAGCACGCCCAGGCGCACGGCCTGGTCGGCGGGGAGGAGGGGGAACATCGCGGCGACGACCAGCGGCACCACCGCGAAGTTGACCACCACCGCCGCGGACAGGAACCGGCCGTCACGCAGCGAGCGGACCAGTTCGGCGGCCGGGACCTGGAGGAAGGTGACGAACAGCAGCGCGCCGAGGACCGGGTTGATCGCGTGCTCCAGCCCTGGGCCAAGGCCGGGGGCCGTCCAGCCGAGGAGGCCGCCGGCGGCGAGTGCCGCCAGGTAGATCGCGACCTGGTGGTGTTCCATCCGCTCGACCAGGCCCTGCGGTCCCTGCTGCGACACCCGAACTGCTCCTTCGTACGTGCCGGCCGCCCCATGGCGCCGGACGGTTCATCCTCACAGACCCCGTGCGGGGCCTGGCCGGCGGTTCTGCTCAGCGGGCGGCCTTGCCGTCCTGCGGCGGCGGGCCGAGGGTGGGCATGCCGAGGTCGGCCCGGGCCGGGACCGTGGGGCAGGACGTCGTGCGGCGCCGATGCCGTACGAGGAGGAAGCCGAGCCCGGCGGCCACGGCGAGCACTGCCAGGGCGGGCATCCACAGCGCGCCGATCGCGGAGGCGACGCCGACGGAGCCGAAGACGGCAAGGACCGGGCCCGCGCAGCACACCGCGCAGGCGGCGACCGCGGCCGCGCCGGCGCCGAGCGTGCCCCAAGGGCGGGACCGACGGGGAGAGGACGTGGCGGTCATGCGGCGGCTCCGAAGAGGTCGGCCAGCATCCCGGCGGCGGCCTCGGGGGCCCGCACCTCCAGCTGCAGAGCGGTCGGGGTCAGGTGCAGGGTGAAGTCGAAGAACGCGCAGCAGCCCTGTTCCGCCGCGGCGAGCCCGGCGAGCTCGGCGGCGAGCTCGGTGCCGGTCGGGAAGGACAACCTGAGGCCGTCGGGGATCTCCTCGCGGCGCTCGGCCTTGCCGGCCAGGGCCCGCCACTGCTCGGTGCGCTCGCCCAGCTCGGCACCGCCGAGGGTGCAGGCGACCGGGATCTCCCGCCACGCCTCAGCGGCCGGAGTGCGGCGGGTCGGGGACAGCTCGACCGGCACCGGCCCGGCCGCCGGGGTGCCGGTCGTGGTGCAGCCGCACTCCGGACCGCACGCCCCGGCCGGGGCCGGGCCCGAGAGCTCGGCGTAGACGCCGGCCAGGTGGGCGCAGAACGCGCGCAGCTCGGCGATGCGGCCGTCCGTCTCGGCGATCCGGTCCGCGACCAGCGGCAGCATCCGTGCCCGCACCGACGCACACACCCCCTCCTCGCGGACGTCGAGGAGTTCGCGGATCTCCTCCAGGGCCAGGCCCAGCAGCTTGGCCGAGGAGATGAAGGCCAGGCGTTCCACCGCGTCCTCGCCGTACATCCGGTACCCGGACGGGGCCCGGTCGGCAGGCAGCAGCCCGGCGTCCTCGTAGAAGCGCAGCGTCGTGGCCGGAACACCGGAGCGCTCGGCCAGCTGCGAGATGCGGTAGGTCGTCACGCCACCGACGGTAAACCTTCGACCCGACTCGAAGGTCAAGCGCCGGACCTCGCCGCCCCGCAGGAGGAGGGAGCGCTGTCCTTCGCCCGCGCCGGTCAGTCGTGGCGGGCGAGCTTGAACGCGGAGACCAGCAGCATCACGGCCAGGAGGGGGATGAGGACCAGGTCGGGGAAGACTCCGAGGAGCAGGCCGCCCAGCACGGCGCCGACGATAGAGCCCGCGGCCATGGTGGCGGTGAAGCGGAGATTGGCGCCGAGGACGGCGAAGCTGCCGTCGCGGCTGTAGCGGGCGAACGCGACCAGCATGGTCGGCAGGGAGACCAGCAGGGAGAGGCTTCCGGCGGTCTTGATGTCCTGGCCGAACAGCAGCACGATCGTCGGGATCAGCAGCTCGCCTCCGGCCACACCCATGATCGCGGCGACCACGCCGATGCCGAAGCCGACGACGACGCCGGCGGGCACCTGGGCCCACAGCGGCAGGGCGAGCGCGTCCAAGGCGGTGGTGTGGGTGACCACCAGGGCGGCCGCCATCAGCACCATCAGCACCGCCAGCACCTTGTAGAGGGTGGAACTGCGCATGCGCACCGCCCAGCTCGCTCCGGCCCATGCGCCGAGCAGGCTGCCGGCCAGCAGGTTGACCGCGATCGGCCACCGTGCGGCTACCTCGGCTGCCGGGACCGCGGCCAGGCGGGCAGGCAGCGCGACCAGGACCACAACCAGGCTCATCGCCTTGTTCAGGATGACGGCCGAGAGCGCCGCGAACCCGAACAGGCTGATGAGAAGGGGCAGGCGGAACTCCGCCCCGCCCAGCCCGATCATTCCGCCCAGCACCCCGATGGCTCCTCCCGCACCGAACACCAGGGGTGCCGAAAGCGTCGCGCGCAGCGGAACAGGGCTCTGGTCAGTGGTCATGGCGGGCATCTTCGCTGGCGGCCGCCCCCGCCCGCCACGGTGCGGCCATCTCTTCAGGCGAAGGCACCGCAGGTCCGCCGAGGTTTCGTCCACATCTCCCAGCACCGGCATCGTTCGCCGGGCTGCGGCGCTCGACGACGATGCCGTCGCGCGACATGCCGCGACGGCGTCCCGCCCGTGCGCGTCTGCGGGCCGTCAGGCCGCGGCGGGTAGCGTCAGCAGCTTGCCCATCGCGGCGAGCACCGACGGTTCGACCCGGTAGTAGACCCAGGTGCCGCGCCGCTCGGAGGTGAGCAGCCCGGCCTCCTTGAGCTTCTTCAGGTGGTGGGAGACGGTGGGCTGGGAGACGCCGACGTCGGAGATGTCGCACACGCATGCCTCCCCGCCCTCGTGCGAGGCCACGGCGGAGAACAGCCGCAGCCGCACCGGGTCACCGAGGGCCTTGAACATCCGCGCGGCGGTCTCGGCCTCGGCGGCGGTCATCGGGCGCTCGGTCAGCGGCGGGCAGCACGGCACCACACCCCGACCGTCGGCTTCGAGCAGCGGCAGCACCTTCGCATTCGACATGCATCTATGTTGACACATGTCGAACCAGTGGAGGGAGGCTCGTCACCGGCGCGCGAGGTGGGCGGCCAGGCTCCTGGCGATCCGTTCTGCGTCCCGTCCGACGCCGCGCAGCGAGTTCGACGACAGGCTGCGCTGCCATTCCAGCCCGACGAACGCCAGCCCCGGCACACCGGTGGCTAGGCCCTCGCGGTGCCAGGGGTTCCCGTCGGCGTCCAGGGCGCTGTCGAGGCCGGCGAGGTAGGGCAGGTCGGGGCGGTAGCCGGTGGCGAGCACGATCGCGTCGACATCCTCCCGCCCCTCGCCCGGCCAGACGAGCTTGGCCCCGTCGGCGCCGGTGAACAGCGGCCGCCGGTCGGGCCGGCCTGCGGCCAGGGCGGCCCGGTAGCGGCCGTCGTCGAGGACCGGCTGCGTCGGCGGGCGTGACAGGAGTCGGCCGAGGGGTGCGGTGTCCAGGCCGGTGCGGGTCGTCCAGAAGTGCAGGTCGCGGCCGAGGATGCGCTGGGCTGCGAACTTCACCGGGGCGCCGGTGGCGAGCGTGACCCGTGCCGTGGCGGCGAGCTCGGCGGCGATCTGCACCGCGGAGTTCCCGGCCCCGACCACGACCACCCGGCGACCGGAGAAGGGAGCCGGGCCGCGGTAGTCGGCGGCGTGCAGCACCTGCCCGGTGAACTCCTGAAGGCCCGGCAGCACGGGCCGGTGCGGTCGGCCGAACGTCCCGGAGGCCGCCACGACGGCCCGCGCGGACAGTCGGCCGCCGCCTTCCAGTTCCAGCGTGAGGATGCCGCCGGTGCGGCGGACCGCGATGACGCGGCAGTTGGTGCGGATCTCGGCGGCCAGGCGGTCGGCGTAGGCGGTGAGGTAGGCGACGACCTCGTCGCGGTGCGGGTAGCGGTCGCGGTCGGCGCCGGGGAACGGCATCCCGGGCAGGGAGCTGTACCGGGCGGGCGAGAACAGCGTGAGGCTGTCGTAGTAGTGCGGCCACGACCCGGCCGCACGGTCGGACGCCTCCAGTACCACCGGCCGCAGCCCGTGCAGCCGGAGGGCGTGGGCGGTGGCGAGGCCGGACTGGCCGCCGCCGATCACGGCGACGTCGGTGTGCTCCATCAGCGAACCCCTGTTTCGATACATGTCTATGTTGACGTTCATCAATACAGGTGTCATGCTGGGCCGCGCAAGCCATCGACAGATGTCGAAACACGCAAGGAGTCGCCGTGAACGCGCCCGCCACCACCGAGCTGCCCGTCGTCGTGATCGGGGCCGGACCCGCCGGCCTGGCCGCCGCCGCCCACCTCCTCGACCAGGGCATCGAGCCCCTGGTCCTGGAAGCAGGGCCCACCGCCGGCGCCGCGGTGCGCGAGTGGTCGCACGTGCGCCTGTTCTCCACCTGGGGCGAGGTCGTCGACCCGGCCGCCGAGAAGCTCCTGGCCCCCACCGGCTGGACCCGCCCCGACCCGGCCGCCTACCCCTCCGGCGGGGACTGGGCCGAGTCCTATCTGCAGCCGCTCGCCGAGGCCCTCGGCGACCGGGTCCGCACCGACGCGCGCGTCACCGGCGTCTCCCGCACCGGCCGGGACCGGATCGTGGACGCCGACCGCGAGCAGCAGCCGTTTGTCGTACACGTCGCCCACGCCGACGGCCGTGAGGAGCGCGTCTTCGCCCGCGCCGTCATCGACGCCTCCGGCACCTGGGCCACACCGTCCCCGGCCGGCGGCAGCGGACTTGCCGCGCTCGGTGAGAAGGCCGCCGCGGACCGGATCACCTACCGCGTCCCCGACCTGAAGGACCCCGCCGTCCGCGCCCGGTACGCGGGCAAGCGCACCGCCGTGATCGGCTCCGGAGCCTCTGCCTTCACCGCGCTCGCCTACCTCGCCGACCTTGCCAAGTCCGACGACGGCTCGGGCACGAAGGGCGTGTGGATCCTGCGCCGGGGCATCTCGGGCTCCACCTTCGGCGGCGGCGAAGCCGACCAGCTCCCCGCCCGCGGCGCCCTGGGCCTGGCGGCCAAGGCCGCCGTCGACCAGGGCCACGCAGACGCGGTCACCGGCTTTCGCACCGAGGCGATCGAGCGGGCAGACGACGGCCGCCTGGTCCTCATCGGCGAGGACGGCCGCCGCCTCGACCCGGTCGACGAGGTCATCGTGCTGACCGGCTTCCGCCCCGACCTGTCCTTCCTCGACGAACTCCGCCTCGGCCTCGACGAGCGCCTCCAGGCCCCCGTCGCCCTCGCCCCGCTGATCGACCCCAACCAGCACTCCTGCGGCACCGTCTACCCCCACGGCCACCGAGAGCTCTCCCACCCCGAACCCGGCGTCTACCTCGTCGGCATGAAGTCCTACGGCCGCGCCCCGACCTTCCTCGCCATGACCGGCTACGAGCAAGTCCGCTCCGTCGCGGCCGCCATCGCCGGCGACCTCGACTCCGCCGACCGCGTCGAACTGACTCTGCCCGAGACCGGAGTGTGCGGCGGCGCCGGCCTCTTCGACGCCCCCGAATCCGACCAGAGCGGCGGCTGCTGCGCCCCGGCGCCCCAGCTCGTCCAGCTCGGCGCCCCCGCCGCCTTGGCCGACGGCGCCACGGCGGCCGAGGAGGCTCCGGCGGGCGGCTGCTGCGGCTCGTGACTGACCTCAACACCTCAGCCCGCGGGGCCGCGACCGGATCGGCGCAGGAGTACGCCGAGGCGACGGGCGCGGTCTTCATCCACCCCTTCGACCACCCGGACATCATCGCCGGGCAGGGCACGGTGGGGCTGGAGAT
>NZ_JBEZHK010000059.1:0-9484 GCF_040650555.1 Streptomyces sp. NPDC048664
CCCGCGGACGTCGAGCTCGCCGCATGACCCCAGCAAGACCGAATCACCCCAAACCCGACAGGGGTGCCTTGACGAAGGACATAGAGGCACCCCCCGGCCATGTCCGGGCGGGGGGCACAGGAGAGCACGTCGCGCGGGCGGTGCTCCGGACCGCATGTCGCCACCCGCACGCCCGGTTGAGGTCAACTCACTTGCCTCAAAGGCTCGTTCGGGACGTACACGACCGAGTCGCCCACGAACCGCCAGGACGTGAGTGACGTCACGCCGCTCTTCTGGTCATGCGTTCGGATCAAGTGGCGAGATATGATCACATAGTGTGATGCGTACCCCCCACACACAGACGCATCATGGCGCTCCCTCGGACGTGCCCTTCCCCAGAACGGTTCCGCCACGCCCCAGCCCCTACGACGAGCTGGCCGCGCTGGCGGACCCGCCGCCGGGCGACCTCCTCGCGGAGGACGACGCCGCGGGCATGCGGGACGACGACGCCGGGGAGCCCTGGTCCCCACCCAACCACCGGCGCACCAACCGGCGCCGGAACCGGGCCACCGGCCTGCCCACCATGGCCAAGGCCCTGGTCTGGGTGCTGACCTTCGCCTGCCTCGCCGTCCTGGCCGACCGCTGGGCGCTGCTCTACGCCGAGCACAAGGCCTCCCAGAAGCTCAAGGACTCCCTTCATCTGACCGCGGCACCCGAGGTGCACATCGGGGGCCTGCCCTTCCTCACCCAGGTGGCCGCGCAGCGCCTGGACTCGGTCCAGGTCACCGTGCCCGACGTCCCCGCCGGCCGGGTCGCCCTCACCCAGGTCACCGCCACCGCCAACGACGTACGCATCGACGGTGACGGCCCCACCGCGGTCCGTGGCGCGCTCCTTCGGCAGGTGCACGGCCGCGTCCTGCTGTCCTTCGCCGACATGAACCGGGAACTCGGAGCCTCGCAGGTGGCTTTCACCCCGCACGGCCCCGACCGCGTGCGGGCCCGTGGCGCGCTGCGTGTGGCGGGCCGCGGCCTGCGCGCGCAGGCCGACGTCCGCATCCGGCGCGACGGGCTGCGTGGTATCACCACCTCGGCACAGGACATACGGCTCGACATCGGCGACCTCGCGACCTACCGTCCGGGCACCAAGCCCTCCGAGGGCCTCCACCTCACCGCCGCCTCGGCCCGCCGTCTCACCCAGGAGGTGGCGAAGGTCAAGGCCATGCTGGCCGTCCCGGAGATCGTGCATCGCCTCGGTGTGCCCGACAACGTGGTGCGCACCGCGCTGACCGACGAGGACAAGCTGCACCGGCTCACCGGCACGCCCCGCTTCCTGCACGCCCTGACCCGCGTGAACCTCGCCGACGCCGCGCTCGCTCACCCCCAGCTCATCGAGCGGCTGGGCCTGGACATGTCCCTGTTCACCGCGTTGACCAAACTGACCCGCCCCCAGGTCGCCGACCACTTCTCCTTCGCTCTCCACATTCCCCGCCCGCCCACGGGGTCCCTCAGCCTTCAACGCGTGACGGTGGGCAAGGACGGCATCGAGGCCGATGTGTCGGGAACCGGACTGCTCGTGGGGCACTGACTCGGCCCGGCGGGCCGAACCTGGCGGGCCGACGGCGTCCCGCCCGGCCGCCGCGGGTTCTCGCGGCCGGGTTCAGGTCTGCCTCACCGGCGTGTAGTCGGCCTCCTCCAGCCCGAAGGTCCATGCGACGCCCTCCCGCGCGGTCCTGACCCTCGGCGGTACCCGGAGCCAGTAGATGCGGTGGGTGCCGTCGGGTTCCGGGGTGGAGTTGACCACCTCGACCATCACCAACGGCTCATCGCCGTCCAGTTCGATGCGCCACAGCACCCCTGCCTCGTCACGCTGCACGGGCTCGGCCCCGGACTCCTCCAGATAGCGGTCGTAGCCGTAGTGTTCCAGCATCACGCGGCGCAGTTCGGCGTTCTCCTCCTCTCGAATGCGCCTCGGATCGAGCCCGGCGAGCTCGTCGAGGAACTCGGCGGGGACCGGCATGCCGTGCCAGGCGTACAGCGCGAATCCGTCGGGGAAGGCGAGCGCGGGGCCGTCACCCCGGTCGAGTCGGCCCGCCTCGTCGCGGTGCAGTTCCACGGGGCGTTCGCAGACGACCGCGATCCTCTCGTACGGCCACCACCAGCCGGCCGAGCGGGCGAGAGCGGCGACTCCGTCGAGCGCCCCCTCGTCGTCGTGACCGTCGAAGGCCGCCAGCCATGCCGCGTCGTGCTGGCCCAGGACCGCGTCGAGAAGAACCATCCGGACGGCCTGCTCTCCCCCGGCCTCCTGGTGCGACGCCTCGACCACGCCTGCGCGTATGCGCTCGGTCAGCATGACCGCGCCGTCCCACAGGTGCGCCCCCGTCAGGGTCCAGTGCTCGGCCCAACCGGTGGGCCCCAGCCGGTCGAGGAGACGCTGCCGAACAGCGGCCCAGGGCCGGGTTCGCACCTCCTCGCGGACGCTGCGGCCGGTAGCGCCCCGCGCCGTGAGGAGCGCCGCCCTGCGCGTCCCCTCGCGGGGCGAACCCACCCACTCGATGCGCTCCGGCTCGGGCAGGCCCGCCAGTCGGTAGGCCAGGCGAACCCCCTCCTCGGCGGCCGTGCGGTCCGCCGGGCCGGTCGCGGCCGCCACCTCGCGCCACTTGCCCACGATGTCCATCTGTACCGGGTCCTTCCCTCTGGTCTCCATCGGCGTCGTCACCCTTCCGCTCCCCCGCCGGCTCAGTCCGCAACGACGCGGACCGCGCCGGGCGCGTACTCTCGCTGCCTCACCACGCGGTACCAACCCTTGGGCAGGGGTATCGCCGCGTGTTCCTCGTGCACCACCCGCCCTCCGTCGGGAAGATGGAGGTAGGCGGCCGAGAACGGTCCGACCGCCCGGAACAGGGTTCCCGGGCCGACCACCGCGTGGGCGTGTCCGGTGACCTCGCCGAGGGCCAGCACGAGCCTCCCCCGCGCGTCCCGGGGCTGTCGTGGCAGCCGGTCCGCCTCCGGCGCCGCGGCCGTCTGCGCGACGGGCACGATCAGGACGTCGCCCTGCCGGTACATAGGTGTCTCCCTCCCCGACGGCCGTTCGCCGATCGATGTCCACGACGCTACGCGGGGGGTCTGACAACGCCTCGGAACGCGGCCCGCGCCCACCCGTCGCCGGCATTGTCAGTGGGGCTTGGTAGAACATCGCTTGTAACTCACCGTGTTCGGGTCTCAGGAGGCCGACGCCATGTCCGACGTAGCGCATCTGCAGGAACTGCACGGCCTCGCGGCCTTCGACTTCCCCGACCCCTCCTCGCGCGAGGAACTGCCGGAGGCCGGCGCCGTGGCCTGGCGGCTCAGCGTCGATC
Source organism: Streptomyces sp. NPDC048664 (assembly GCF_040650555.1). NCBI lineage: Bacteria > Bacillati > Actinomycetota > Actinomycetes > Kitasatosporales > Streptomycetaceae > Streptomyces > Streptomyces sp. NPDC048664. The sequence continues at coordinate 3,336 of NZ_JBEZHK010000059.1, forward strand.
CCTACGGGGACAACCCGCAGGAGGGCTTCGACGACCTGTGGAACCGCTTCCTCGGCTCCGTCGACCCCGCCGGTGTGCGGGCGATCGTCGTCGGGCAGTGGGGCGAGCCGTACGACAACGACTCCAGCGGCATCGTGCGGTGCCTCGTGGACGCCCGTGACCGGCTGACGTCACTGCGGGCGGTGTTCCTCGGGGACCTGGAGATGGAGGAGGCTGAGATCTCCTGGATCGAGCAGTCCGATGTCGCACCGGTGCTTGAGGCCTATCCCCTGCTCCAGGAGTTCGGGATCCGTGGGGGTACCGGTCTGCGCTTCCCGGCGGTCCGACACACCCACCTGAACAGCCTCCGCTTCGAGGCGGGCGGCCTCCCCGGAGAGGTGGTGCGCGGTGTCGCGGCCAGCGAGCTGCCCGCGCTGGAGAGCCTCGTCCTGTGGTTCGGCGTGGAGGAGTACGGAGGCGACGCGACGGTGGCCGACCTGGCGCCGATCCTCGCCGGGGGCGGCTTTCCCGCTCTGCGCCATCTCGGGCTGTGCAACAGCGAGATCCAGGACGAGATCGCCGCCGCCGTGGCCGGAGCCCCCCTCGTCGCCCAGCTGAGCTCACTCGACCTGTCCCTCGGGGTGCTCACCGATACCGGTGCCGAGGCCCTGCTCAGCGGCCAGCCACTGACCCACCTCAAACGGCTGGACCTCCACCACAACTTCGTCACCGAGCCGGTCGCCGGACGGATACGGGCGGCGCTGGAGCCGTCAGGAGTCGACATCGACCTCTCCGAACCCGGTGACTTCTGGGAGGACGACGAAGGCGTCGTCCACCGATACACCGCCGTAGCGGAATGAGACCGTCATGACCTTCACCCACGCCGACCGCTTCGACACGTTCCACGGCCTGCCCGTCTTCCCCCTCCCCGAGCCGGGTGACCAGACGCTTCCCCAGGCCGGCGACGTGGCCTGGCGGCTCGACTGCTACGAGGCGGGAGAGCTCCCGTTCCCCGAGTTGTGGGAGGCCTTCACGGCCCAGGTGGCGAGCAAGGACGTACGGGCTCTGGTCATCGGCCCCTGGTGGGACGACGAGTACAGCGAACTGCGCCCGGCCCTGGAGCTCATCGTGGCCGACGCGGAGCGCTTCCCCGCGCTCCGTGCCCTGTTCCTCGCCGATGTCGTGGGCGAGGAGTGCGAGATCTCCTGGCTCCAGCTCACCGACGTCACGCCCGTGTTGACGGCGTTTCCCCTGCTGCGGGAGTTCGTCGTCCGCGGCGGGGACTCCCAGGGGCTGGGCGAGGAGTCCTTGTCGCTGCATCCGGTGCGCCATGAGGCGCTTCGCGTGCTGCGGTTCGAGTCGGGTGGACTGCCGGGCCAGGTCGTACGGGCCATCGGCGCCTGCGATCTGCCCGCTCTGGAACGTCTGGAGCTGTGGCTCGGCGTCGAGCAGTACGGCGGTGACGCGACGGTGGCCGATCTCGCACCGGTCCTCTCCGGGGCCCGCTTCCCGACGTTGCGCCATCTCGGCCTGCAGAACAGCGAGTTGCAGGACGAGATAGCGGCATCGGTCGCCTCGGCACCGGTGGTGGCGCAACTGGAGTCGCTGAGCCTCTCCCTGGGCACCCTCACCGACACCGGTGCCGAAGCCCTGCTCGGCGGCCAGCCGCTGCACCACCTCGCGCGGCTGGACCTGCACCACCACTACCTGAGCGACGCCGTCGCCGACCGTGTCCGCGCGTCCGTCGGCTCCGCCGGAGCCGAGGTGGTGCTCTCCGATCGTCAGACTCCGCATCGTTGGCGGGACGAGGAGTGGCGCTATGTCGCCGTCTCCGAATAGCCCGGCGAAGGCCGCCGGCCCTCGCTTCGCCGTCGTCGGCAATCCCGAGAACCGGCGGACCACGATGTTCGCCGAGGCCGTCATGGCGGCGGGCCACACGCCCCCGCGCGTGGTGGCGTGGCTCGACGTCCTGCGAGGCCGGTACGCCTTCACACCGGGCGAGGTGGTGCGGATCGACTCCCCGGGTGAGAACGCCGAGGTCGACCGGCTGCTGCGGGGCGTCGACGACCCCACCCGGGTCGAGGGGACAGCCGTGTGGCACCGCCGTTTCACGGCGGCGGTGCGAGAGGTGACGGACGCGGCGCACCGTGCCGGCGCGGTGACATGCGCGGACCCGGAGGACGTCGCCGTCATGTTCGACAAGCGGCGATGCCATGCCCGGCTCACCGCCGCGGGTGTCCCGGTCCCGCGAGCCCTGGCAGGCCCGGTGGACGGGTGGGCATCGCTCCGGGAGCAACTGAGCGCCGCCCGCATCTCACGGGCCTTCGTCAAACCGGCACACGGCTCGTCGGCCTCCGGGGTGGTGGCGTTGGCGCTGGCGGGGCCCGGCCGGGTCAAGGCGACCACCTCCGTGGAGACCACCCCCGACGGGCACCTGCACAACTCGCTGCGGGTGCGGGCCTACACACGGGAGAGCGAGGTGGCCGCCCTCGTCGACGCCTTGGCCCCGGACGGGATCCATGTCGAATGGTGGGTGCCCAAGGCCTCCCTGAGGGGCCGGTCCGCCGATCTGCGGGTCGTCGTGGTGGCGGGCCGTGCCACGCACGCCGTGATACGGACCAGCCGTCACCCGATGACTAATCTGCATCTCGGCGGCGCCCGAGGCGACCTGGACGAGGCACGTGAGGCGATCAGGGCGGCGGGCGGCGACTTCGCCGACGTGCTCGACACGGCCGAGCGGGCGGCCGCGTGCTTCCCGGGCACGCTGTGTGTCGGCGTGGACGTCCTGCCGTCCACCGGCTGGCGCCGCTTCACCGTCGGTGAGGTGAACGCCTTCGGGGACCTGCTGCCCAGGCTGACCGGGCTGCCCGGCAGCGGCGCCGAGGGCCTGGACACCTACGCCGCGCAGGTCGCCGCGGCACCGACGGCCGCCCGGCGAGCGGCCCGCGAGGAGTACCGCCGTGACAGACCCGCCTGCCCTGGACCTTCATGACATCACTGCCCGACCCTGAACTTGACGTGGAACGTGACGTGGATCCTGACGTGGAAATCGACATGAGCGAGATCGTGGGCAGCCACGACCTCCTGCTCGTCACCCTGGACACCCTCCGCTACGACGTGGCGCAGGAGTTGGCGGCGGCCGGGCGCCTCCCGAACCTGGGCAGGCATCTTCCCCGAGGCGGCTGGGAACGCCGGCACGCACCGGGCAGCTTCACCTACGCCTCCCACCAGGCCATGTTCGCGGGCTTTCTGCCGACGCCGGCCGAACCGGGGCCGCACCCGCGGCTCTTCGCGGCCCGTTTCGCGGGCAGTGAGACCACCGCGGGCAACACCTACGTCTACGACACTCCCGACCTGGTGTCGGGTCTGGCCGCCGCGGGCTACCGCACCGTCTGCATCGGCGGGGTGGGGTTCTTCAACAAGCAGGGGCCCTTGGGCTCCGTGCTGCCGGGACTGTTCCAGGAGAGCCATTGGGAGCCGGAGTTCGGGGTGGCCTCTCCCACGTCCTTCGAGGCGCAGGTGGCCTGCGCCGAGAAGGTCGTCGCCGGACTTCCTCATGAGCAGCGCCTGTTCCTCTTCGTGAACGTGTCGGCTCTGCACCAGCCCAACTGGTTCCATCTCGCCGGGGCCACCCGCGACGCGGGCGACACCCGCGCCTCCCACGCCGCGGCGCTGGAGTACGTGGACCTGCACATGGGACGGCTCCTGTCGGCCGCCGGAAGCCGACGCCCCTGCCTGGCCATCGTCTGCTCCGATCACGGCACCGCCTACGGAGAAGACGGCTACAGCGGTCACCGGATCGGCCATGACGTCGTCTGGACCGTGCCCTACGCCCACTTCTTCGTCGACGAGGACCGATGACCACCACCAGCACGACAGCACCAGCCGTCCGCCCCTACCAGCAGTACGTCTACGCGTACCCGCACAAGACCGCGTACCGCCCGCTGCGCCGGGAGGACGCGTCGCTGCGCGACCTGTGGGCGAGTGAGCCGAAGGACGCCCTCTCGCTCTACTTCCACATCCCCTTCTGCGAGGTGCGCTGCGGCTTCTGCAATCTCTTCACCCGCATCGGCGCGCCGGACGGCCTGTCCACGGCCTATCTGGACGCGCTGGAGCGTCAGGCCACGGCGGTGCGCGAGGCGCTGGGAGAGGGGGCGCGATTCGCCAACGCGGCCTTCGGCGGCGGAACTCCGACGTTTCTGGACGCCGGGGAGCTGGAGCGGTTGTGCGATCTGGCCGAACGCGGCCTGGGCGCCGATCTCACCGCCATACCGCTGTCGGTGGAGGCATCGCCCGCCACCGCCACCGCCGACCGGCTCGCCGTGCTGGCCGAGCGCGGCACCACTCGGTTGAGCCTGGGCGTGCAGAGCTTCGTCGACGCCGAGGCACGCAAGGCCGTACGGCCGCAGCGCCGCGCGGACGTCGAAGCGGCCCTGGCCCGAGTCCGTGACGCCGACATCCCCGTCCTCAACATCGACCTGATCTACGGCATCGACGGGCAGACCGAGGCGTCCTGGACCCACTCGCTCGACGCGGCGTTGTCCTGGAGGCCGGAGGAACTATACCTGTATCCCCTCTATGTGCGCCCGCTCACCGGACTGGGGCGGCATCGCGACCAGCTCGCCGGTGAGGCCGCATGGGACGAGCAGCGGCTTCGGCTCTACCGCCACGGCCGCGATCATCTGCGCGCACACGGCTACGAGCAGGTGTCGATGCGTATGTTCCGCCGTGCGGACGCCCCGGCCACGGGCGGGGAGGACTACGCGTGCCAGACGGACGGAATGGTCGGTCTCGGCTGCGGCGCCCGCTCCTACACCTCCGCGCTGCACTACTCCTTCGACTACGCGGTGGACATGCACCGCATACGCGCGATCATCGACGAGTACACCGCCCGCTCGACCGACGACTTCCGTCACGCCGACTTCGGCTGGGAGATGGACGCGGACGAGACCCGGCGCCGCCATCTGCTCCAGTCGCTGCTGCAGGCCGAGGGCATGGGAATCGCGGAGTACCGGACCCGGTTCGGCATCGAGCCGGGCCAGGACTTCGCCGCCGAACTCGACCGGTTCCGCGAACAGGGCTGGCTGGAGGACTCCACCGGGCCGGAGGTGCTGCGGTTGTCGGCCGAGGGACTGGCCTACTCCGACGCGCTGGGACCCGAGTTGTTCTCCATCGCCGTGCGTGAGCGCATGGCCGCGTACGGGCCGAGGTGACCGCGCCGCATGGACCTCACCGTTCTCTACCGCGGCCCGCTCGCCTCGTGCGACTACGACTGCCCGTACTGTCCCTTCGCCAAGCGCAGGGACAACCGCGCCCAGCTGACCGCCGACCGCGCCGCTCTGGAGCGCTTCGCGGCCTGGGCGGCCGCGCAGTCGGACGACCAGCTCTCCCTGTTGTTCACTCCGTGGGGTGAGGGCTTGGTGCGGTCCTGGTACCGGCGAACGCTCGCGGAGCTGAGCCGGCTTCCGCACATCCGACGGGTGGCCATCCAGACCAATCTCAGCTGCCGTACGGAGTGGCTGGGCACGGCGGACCTGGACACGCTCGCCCTGTGGTGCACCTTCCACCCCGGGCAGACTCCGTACGAGCGCTTCCTGGCCAAGTGCCGGGATCTGGCCGCCCGCGGTGTCCGCCACAGTGTCGGCGTCGTCGGGTTTCCCGAGCACCTGCGGGAGGCGCGCCGCTTGCGCGCCGACCTCCCCGAGCAGGTGTACCTGTGGGTCAACGCCGCCGAGGGGCACGTGTACACCGACGCCGAGGCCGACCAGTGGACCGCTCTCGACCCCCTCTTCCCGTACAGCCGCCATCCGCATCGCAGCGCCGGTCTTCCCTGTCGTACCGGCGAGTCCGTCATCTCGGTGGACGGCGAGGGCACGGTGCGCCGCTGCCATTTCGTCCGGTCGGAACTGGGCAACCTGTACGACGGCTCCTACCGGCGGGCGCTGCGCCCACGTGCCTGCCCCCTGGCGGCTTGCGACTGTCACATCGGCTACGTCCATCTGGAGACGCTGCCTCTGTACGACGTGTTCGCGGGCGGAGTCCTGGAGCGGATCCCGGCCGACGTGCGGGTGGGTGCGTGAACGAGCCCCGGATGTGTGGTCCGGGGCTCGTTGTCCCTGTGTCAGCGTGTTGTTAGGGGTGCGCTGGAGGGGTGGTGGGTGGGGTTAGCG
>NZ_JBEZHK010000060.1:0-7355 GCF_040650555.1 Streptomyces sp. NPDC048664
GTTCGCCGAGGACAAGCGCGGCTCATGAACGAGACCGAGGGCGACGACACCGGTCCCGTGCGGACCGACGTGATCGTGGTCGGGGCGGGGCCCGCGGGTCTGATGCTCGCGGCGGAGCTGCGGCTGGGCGGGGTGGGGGTGGTCGTGGTCGACGAACGCCCCGGCCCCACCACGGAGTCCCGGGCCTCCACCCTGCACGCGCGCACCATGGAGATCCTCGACTCACGCGGGCTGCTCGACGAGCTCGGGGCGCCCCCGCGGGAGCCGCGCGGCCACTTCGGCGGCGTCCCGCTGGACCTGACCCTGCCCAGCACCCACCCCGGGCAGTGGAAGGTGCCCCAGGCCCGGGTCGAGGAGCTGCTGCAGCGCCGGGCCTGCGCGCTCGGCGCCGATCTGCGGCGCCGGCACCAGCTGCTGACGCTCAGCGCGGACGAGGACGGGGTGACGGCGCGGGCGCTGGGGCCGCGGGGCCCGCTGCGGCTGCGCGGCCGCCATCTGGTCGCCTGCGACGGGGAGAACAGCACCGTACGGCGGCTGCTGCGCGCCGAGTTCCCGGGCCGCGACGCCACCCGTGAGCTGCTGCGCGCCGATGTCACCGGCGTCAGCGTGGCGGACCGGCGGTTCGAGCGGCTGCCGCAGGGGCTCGCCATCGCCGCCACCCGCGACGGCACGACCCGGGTGATGGTGCACGAGTTCGGCCGGCCCGCGGGTCTCCGCGAGGGCGCCGAGCCCGACTTCACCGAGGTCGCGGACGTGTGGAAGCGGGTCACCGGCGAGGACATCGGGCACGGGACCCCCCTGTGGGTGAACGCGTTCGGTGACGCCGACCGGCAGCTCGCCCGGTACCGGCACGGGCGCGTGCTGTTCGCCGGGGACGCGGCGCACCAGCAGATGCCGAGCGGCGGCCAGGCCCTCAACCTCGGGGTGCAGGACGCCTTCAACCTCGGCTGGAAGCTCGCGGCGGTGGCGCGCGGCAGCGCCGGCGCCGAACTGCTGGACACCTACCACGAGGAACGGCACGCGGTGGGGCACCGCGTCCTGGCCAACATCCGGGCCCAGGTCCAGCTGCTGCTCGGCGGCCCCGAGGTCGAACCGGTGCGGGCACTGCTCGCCGAACTCCTCACGCTGGACGGCGTCCGGGAGCGGCTGGCCGGTGTGATCAGCGGCCTCGGCATCCGCTACGACACCGGGGCGGAGCCCGGGGCGCACCCGCTGGTCGGCGGGCGCCTGCCCGACGTCGCACTGGAGCCGGGGCCCGGCGGTCCCGAGGACGCGGGTGTCCACCGGACGACCGAACTGCTGCGCACCGGGCGGGGGTTGCTGCTTCTTCAGGACGCGGACGACGCGGGTGCGCTGCGCGCGGCCGCCACCGGTTGGGCCGACCGCCTCACCGTCACCGGCCTGCGCCCCGCCCCCGGCTCCCCCCTGCCGTCGGGGCAGGCCCTGCTGGTGCGGCCCGACGGCTATGTGGCCTGGTCCGGCACCGCCCCGGCGGAGCTGTCGGAGGCGCTGCACCGGTGGCTGGGACCGTCCCGGCCCGGCCCCCACGACTGAACGACCCCGACCCACCACCCCCCGGACGCGGCGCGTCGCGGCGGCCCGGGAGCCGGAGCCACCCGCCGGCCCCCGACCGCACGGCGGCGCGCCGCACCCACCCACCGCCGCCACCGCGCGGACGACCCCCCTTGAGGAACCGCGCGACGAACGGCACGAGCAAACCCACGAGGAAAGGATTCGCATGGACGCCAAGACCGACGCGGACGTCGTCGTCATCGGCGCCGGGCCCGCCGGGCTGATGCTGGCCGCAGAGCTGCGGCTGGGCGGGGCGAGCGTCGTCGTCGCCGAGCGGCTCGCCCGGCCGACCGGGCAGTCACGGGGGCTGGGCTTCACCGCCCGGGCACTGGAGACGTTCGACCAGCGCGGGCTCGTCCCCCGGTTCGCCGGGCTGGAAACCAGCCCCATGGGGCACTTCGGCGGGGTGCAGTTCGACTACACCGTGCTCCGGGACGCGCACTTCGGGGCCCGGGGCATCCCGCAGTCCCGGACGGAGGCGGTGCTGGAGGACCGGGCCCGCGAACTGGGTGCCGACATCCGCCGCGGCTGGGAGTTCCAGGCCCTGGAGCAGGACGAGGACGGCGTCACGGTCACGCTGCTGAGCCCCGACGGGGAGCGGCGGTTGCGTGCCGCCTACCTGGTCGGCGCCGACGGCGGGCACAGCGCGGTGCGCCGGGCGGGGGGCTTCGACTTCCCCGGCACCCCCGCCACGCGGGGCATGTACCTGGCCGACGTGAGCGGGGTGGCCATCCGGCCGCGTCCGCTCGGTGAGCGTCTTGAGGGCGGCATGGTGATGGCCGCGCCGCTGGCCGAGGGCGTGGACCGCATCATCGTGTGCGAGCACGGCACCCCGCCGGCCGACCGCAGCGAGACCCCCGAGTTCGCCGAGGTCGCCGCCGCCTGGCAGCGTCTGACGGGTGAGGACATCTCCGGCGGCAGCGCCGACTGGGTCAGCTCCTTCACCGACGCCACCCGCCAGGTCACCGAGTACCGCAGGGGCCGCGTCCTGCTCGTCGGCGACGCCGCCCACATCCACCTGCCGGCCGGCGGCCAGGGCCTGAGCATCGGCGTCCAGGACGCCGCCAACCTCGGCTGGAAGCTGGCGGCCGCCGTGCGGGGCCGGGCGCCCGCGAGCCTGCTGGACTCCTACCACGCCGAACGCCACCCGGTGGGCGCCGCGCTGCTGAGCAACACGGTGGCCCAGGGCACGGTGTTCCTCGGGGGCCCCGAGTCCCAGCCGCTGCGCGATCTGTTCGCCGAGCTCATCGGCATCGACGCGGTCAAGCGGCATCTGGCGGGCCGGGTCAGCCACCTCGACGTCCGCTACCGGATCGGCACGCCCGACGCGCACCCCCTGGTCGGCCGCCGGCTGCCGCCCCGCGGGCTGCGGACCGCCGCCGGAGAGGTGCGCAGCCCCGAGCTGCTGCACGCGGCGCAGGGCGTCCTGCTGGACCTGGCCGACGCGCCCGCCGTGCGCGAGGCGACCGCGGGCTGGAAGGACCGGGTCGTCACCGTCACCGGCACGCCGCTGGAGGCGGACGCCTTCGGCGGGGCCGCGGCGGTCCTGGTCCGTCCCGACGGCTACGTCGCCTGGGCGGGCTCCGACGCGGAGACGCTGCGGGCGGCGCTGTCCCGCTGGTTCGGCGCACCGGAGACCGTATGAGCACCCCCGCCGGCCACGACACCCGGGACGCCGTCCCGGGCGCGACCTCCCCGGGCGTGCGCCCCATCACCGTCCCGGCGGGCCCGCTGACCCTGTCCGCGCTGATCGCCGAGCCCGCCGGGCCGCCCCGCGCCACCGTCGTCGCGGTGCCCGGCGGCGGCACGGGCGCCGGGTACTTCGACGGGCAGGCCCACCCCGACCTCTCCCTGCTCGCGCTGGGTGCCCGCCTCGGCTACACCGTGATCGCCCTGGACCGTCCGGGCTACGGGCTGTCGGCCTCGCAGGTGCCGAGCGGGCAGACCCTCGCCGAGCAGTCCTCGGTGCTGCGCCACGCGCTGACCCACCTCCGGGGCCGCTACGAGCTCGGGGCGGGGGTCTTCCTGCTCGCGCACTCCTTCGGCGGCAAGCTCGCGCTGACCTACGCCGCGGACGAACCGGACGCGCAGGCGCCCCCGCTGCTCGGCCTGGACATCTCCGGTCTGGGCCGGGACTACGCGGTCGATCCCGGTGTGCTGGACGACCCCCACCGGCACCGCCAGTGGAAGCAGCACTGGGGCGCCCTGCGGTTCTATCCGCCGGACACCTTCGCCAAGGCCGTGTCCGTGGTCGCGCCGATGCCGGCGCGCGAACGCTCGGAGGCCCGGGACTGGCCGCTGCGGTGCGCCGCCCTGGCGGAGCGGGTGCGGGTTCCGGTGCGGCTGACGTTCGCCGAGCGGGAGCTGTGGTGGCGGCACGACGAGGACACGGTGGCCGACCTGGCCTCGCTCTTCACCCGGGCGCCCGTCGTCCGGGTCGACCGCCAGTCCGGTGCCGGGCACAACATCAGCCTGGGCTGGGCCGCCCGCGCGTACCACCTGAAGGCACTGGCCTTCTTCGAGGAGTGCCGCACCCTCCTGACCGGGGGCGGCGCCGCGACCGACGGGAGGCGGCCATGACCGGGACCACCGCGCACGGCAGGCTCGGCACGCTCCCCGACCCGGCCGCCCTGGGCGCCATGAGCCCCGACCTGCGTGCCCGTCTCATCGGCCACTGCCTGCGCCTGGAGGTGCAGCACCTGCTGGCCGTCCCCCCGGCCCACCGGGTCTTCCCCGACCGGTCGCTGAGCGACCAGGGGCTGGACAGCCTGGGGGCCCTTTTCCTGCAGCGGCGGATCCGGTGCGTCCTGCGCCGGGAGGTCTCCAGCGAGGTGCTGCGCACGAGCACCGTGGACCAACTGGTCGACCTGCTCGCCCGCTGACCCCCGTCCCACCCTCCCCGTGGACCGCACGGCCCACCCGGACCGGAATCGCACCCACCACGACCGCAACCACCACGAAGCGAAGACGGAGAAGCCACCCATGGTGCTCGCACCGCCCACCGAAAGTCCCGGCCCGCTCATGGAGCTGGCCGCACGCAAGGGTCTGGCCCGTGAGGGCGACGACCCCAAGGCCACCGAACGCCAGCACGCCAAGGGCAAGCTGACCGCGCACGAGCGCATCGAACTGCTGCTGGACAAGGGCAGCTTCACCGAGGTCGAGCCGCTGCGCCGGCACCGCGCCACCGGCTTCGGCCTGGAGGCGAAGAAGCCCTACGGCGACGGCGTGATCACCGGCTGGGGCACGGTCGAGGGACGCACGGTGTTCGTGTACGCCCATGACTTCAGGGTCTTCGGCGGTGCGCTCGGCGAGGCCCACGCCACCAAGATCCACAAGATCATGGACATGGCCCTGGCGGCCGGAGCGCCGCTGGTGTCCCTCAACGACGGCGCGGGCGCCCGTATCCAGGAGGGCGTCTCGGCGCTCGCCGGCTACGGCGGCATCTTCCGGCGCAACACCCGCGCCTCCGGCGTCATCCCGCAGATCAGCGTGATGCTCGGCCCGTGCGCGGGCGGCGCCGCCTACAGCCCCGCCCTGACCGACTTCGTCTTCGCCGTCCGCGACATCTCCCAGATGTTCATCACGGGCCCCGACGTGGTGCGCGCCGTCACCGGCGAGGAGATCAGCCAGAACGGGCTCGGCGGCGCCGACGTCCACGGCGCCACCTCGGGTGTCGCGCACTTCGTCTACGACGACGAGGAGAGCTGCCTCGCCGAGGTGCGCTACCTGCTGTCGCTGCTGCCGTCCAACAACCGGGAGCTGCCGCCCGTCAGCCACAGCGGGGACCCCGCGGACCGGCCCGGCGACGCCCTGCTGGACATCGTGCCCGCCGACGGGAACCGCTCCTACGACGTGCGCGCGGTGATCGAGGAACTCGTCGACGAGGGCGAGTACGTGGAGGTGCACGCGGGCTGGGCGCCGAACATCGTGTGCGCGCTTGCCCGCGTCGACGGCCGCACCGTCGGTGTCGTCGCCAACCAGCCCTCCTCGATGGCCGGCGTCCTGGACATCAGGGCGAGCGAGAAGGGCGCGCGGTTCGTCCAGTTCTGCGACGCCTTCAACATCCCGCTGGTCACCCTGGTGGACGTGCCCGGCTTCCTGCCGGGCGTGGACCAGGAGCACGAGGGCATCATCCGGCGCGGCGCGAAGCTGCTGTACGCCTACTGCAACGCGACCGTGCCGCGGGTGTCCGTGGTGCTGCGCAAGGCGTACGGCGGCGCGTACATCGTGATGGACTCGCGTTCCATCGGCGCCGACATCGCGCTGGCCTGGCCCGCGAACGAGATCGCGGTGATGGGCGCGGAGGGTGCCGCGAACGTCGTCTTCCGCCGGGAGATCGCCGCCTCCGACGACCCGGAGGCGACCCGGCTGGAGAAGATCGAGCAGTACCGGCGTGAGCTCGTCCACCCGTACTACGCCGCCGAGCGCGGCCTGGTCGACGACGTCATCGACCCGCGCGACACCCGGTCGGTGCTGGCCCGCTCGCTGGCGATGCTCGTCTCCAAGCACGCCGACCTGCCGTGCCGCAAGCACGGCAACCCGCCCCAGTGAACGCCGGAGGAGCCATGGCCGAGCAGAGCCCCGAGGACCGGGCGGAGCACGCCGGGAGCGCGGCGGCCGGCAGGGCGGGCGCCCGGCCCTGGCTGCGGGTCGAGCGCGGCTGCCCCACGCCCGAGGAACTGGCCGCGCTCACCGCGGTGCTGCTGACCCGCACCGCGGCCGCCGGCGCCCTGCCGGACGACCTGGCGCGCAGGCAGCAGGCGATCGCCCTGTGGAAGCGCCCCGAACGCACCTCGGTGTTCGAGGGGCCGCGCAGCTGGCGGGCGGCGGCCTGAGGGCCGAGGGGCCGCCCGGGACGGAGAAGGGCCGCGGAGTTCAGTCGAACTCCGCGGCCCTCGTCGTTGTGGGGTCCCGCCTCACCTCCCCGGTGCGAGCGCCCGCCCGTCGCCCCGCGCCGGCGCCGTGCCCTCCCGGTCCGCGCCCCGGTTCACGTCCCGCAGCACCGACCGCAGACCCGGCGGCATGGCCCGCAGCCGCTCGACCGCGTCCCGGGCGTAGAGGTGCTCCGCGCCCACCGCGCGCATCACGACCTGCCGGTCGCCCGACCCCAGGAGGGCCGCAGCGCCGATGTGGGTGGGGCACAGCGGCAGATTGCCCACGACCCAGCCGACCGGACGGGCCGCGGGACGGCCCTCCCCCAGGTAGTCGCGGTCCGCGCCCCGGGCGAGCCCGGTGCCGAGCCCCTTCAGATAGGCCTCCTTGCGCGTCCACAGCCGCCCGAAGGCCGCCGTGCGCGCCGGCTCGCCCCGCGCCGACAACTCCTCGCGCTCCAAGGGGTGCAGGGTGGGCAGGCACGCCTCGGTGGTCTCCCGCGACGGCACGCGCTGCACGTCCGCGCCGACCCGGACCCCGGACACCACGACGAGCGCCAGGCCATGGCTGTGCGAGAGCGAGAACTGCGGCGCACCGGGGACCCCGAGCACCACGGGTCGCCCGTGCCGCTCCCCGTCCCCGCCGTGGCGCTCTCCGCCCAGAGTGATGCGGTGCGGCTCGAGCCCCGTGTACACGGAGAGGACCCGGCGCAGCCCCACATGGGCCGCGAGGTACATCCGCCGGTCCTCGGGCCGCCGGTAGGCCTCGGCCCGCTCGCGCTCACGGTCGTCGAGTTCGTGGCCGGGCACGTCGCGGGGCGAGTCCGGCGGCGGCAGCAGCCACACGTCCAGCTCTTCCACGCCCACCGCGAGCCTTCCCCCGGTCTGCGTCAACGTCGGCTCTCCGCATGT
>NZ_JBEZHK010000061.1:0-7274 GCF_040650555.1 Streptomyces sp. NPDC048664
CACGACGTCCACACACCCCGCAAGACGGGCACCACCACGTCCCGGAACAAGAAGTCGACCACTCCGCGACCTCGCCGCACAGGTTAAAGACCAAGCTAGACTCGTCCGCGACAGCCCCTACGACCTGGCCGCTGAACGGCCGCATCCGCCACACCCGAAGGGCGACCGGCGCTTTGATACGGATAGATTCAGTCACCAAGCGGTATCCGGACGGCACGGTGGCGGTGGACCGGCTGTCGCTGGAGATCCCCGACCGCGCGATCACCGTGCTCGTGGGGCCCTCGGGCTGCGGCAAGACGACGACCCTGCGCATGATCAACCGGATGGTCGAGCCGACCGAGGGCACGATCACCCTGGACGGCGAGGACATCAGGCGCCGGCCCGTGACCTCGCTGCGCCGGTCGATGGGCTACGTCATCCAGAACGCGGGCCTCTTCCAGCACCGCACCGTCGCGGACAACATCGCGACCGTCCCCCGGCTGCTCGGCTGGACCAAGGCCCGGGCCCGGGAGCGGGCCCACGAGCTGATGGAGCGCGTGGGGCTCGACCCCTCGTTCGCCAAGCGGTACCCCTACCAGCTCTCCGGTGGACAGCAGCAGAGGGTCGGCGTCGCGCGAGCCCTGGCCGCCGACCCGCCGGTCCTCCTGATGGACGAGCCCTTCTCCGCCGTCGACCCGGTCGTACGCAAGGGCCTCCAGGAGGAACTCCTCAGGATCCAGGACGAGTTGGGCAAGACCATCGTCTTCGTCACCCACGACATCGACGAGGCGATCCGGCTCGGCAGCATGGTCGCCGTCATGCGGACCGGCGGCGAACTCGCCCAGTTCGCCCCGCCCGCGGAACTGCTCAGCTCTCCCGCCGACGCGTTCGTGGAGGACTTCCTCGGCGCGGACCGCGGCATCCGGCGCCTGTCCTTCTTCGGTTCGCAGACGCTCGCCCTGACCACGGCGCCCGTCGTCTCCGCCGACGCCAGCGCCGAGCAGATCGCCTCCCGCGGCACGGCGGACGCCCCGTACCTCCTGGTCACCGACCCCGACGGCAGGCCGCTGGGCTGGAGCGAGCCCGGGCGGCTGACCGCCGGGGACATCGAGCCCGGCCGGCTGCTGCCGTACGGGCGGCCGTTCGTCCCCGGCCAGGACTCCCTGCGCGCCGCGCTCGACTGCGCCGTGCTGTCGCCCGCCGGCTGGGCGGTCGCGGTGGACGGCGACGGACGGGTGGCCGGAGTCGTGTCGCAGCAGACCATCGGCGAGGCCATCCGCGGCGCCCACGCACAAGGTGACACTCCCGCCCCGGACGTGCGGGGCGACCGCGCCCCGGACGAGCCGGAGGAGAAGGTCGCCCGATGAACCGGTTCCTGGACATCCCGAGCGACCTCCAGCACAGCCTGCTCGGCCTGATCGGGCTGCACCTGCGGGAAGCCCTGCTCCCGGTCCTGGCCGGTCTGCTCGCGGCGCTGCCCCTCGCCCAGCTGTGCGTACGCTTCCGCTGGCTGTACCCGCCCGTGCTGGGCCTGACGACCGTGCTGTACGCGATCCCGTCGCTGGCGCTGTTCGTCATCCTCATCGACTACACCGGCCAGAGCGAGACCACGGTCATGATCCCGCTCGCGCTCTACAGCCTGGTCGTGCTCGTCCCCGCCATCGTGGACGGCGTCCGCTCCGTACCGCAGGAGACCCTCGCGGCGGCCACCGCCATGGGCCTTGGCCCCGTACGCCGCTATCTCCAGGTGCAGTTGCCGATCGCCGTCCCGGCCATCATCGCCGGGCTGCGGGTGGCCACCGTGTCCAGCATCTCCCTGGTCAGCGTGGGCATGCTCATCGGCAACCAGGGTGCGCTGGGCAACCTGCTCAACGACGCGAACATCTACCACAGGCCGGAACTCGCCGTCACCTCCGTGGTGACCACGGCCGCGCTGGCCGTCCTCGCGGACGCGGCGCTCGCCCTGCTGCGCGTCGTGCTCACCCCGTGGATGCCGAGGAAGGGCGCCGCCCGGTGAACATCCTGAACTTCGTCCACGCCTTCTTCGGCGACAGCGCCCACTGGCACGGCTACGACGGCATTCCCGCCCGCCTCGGGGAGCACCTTCAGTACTGCCTGGAGGCGCTCGCCCTCGCCGCCGCGATCGGGCTGCCGGTGGGCCTTGTCACCGGGCACTACGGGCGCGGGGGCAACGTGCTCGCGCTGATCGCCGGAGCCGGACGGGCGCTTCCCACCTTCGGGCTGCTGGTGCTGATGACCCTGCTCGTCGGGTTCGGCATGGCGCCCGTGATGGTCCCGCTCGTCGTCCTCGCCGTCCCACCCATCCTGGTCACCACCTTCGAGGCGATCCGCTCGATGGACCCCTCACCGGTGGACGCGGCCCGGGGCATGGGCATGCCCGAGCCGCGGATCCTCTTCCAGGTCGAACTCCCGGTGGCGCTCCCGCTGATCCTCGGCGGCCTGCGCTCGGCGGCCGTCCAGATCGTCTCGACCGCCACCATCGCCGCGTACATCGGGCTCGGGGGCCTCGGCCGATACATCATCGACGGCCTCTACCAGCGTGACTACGAGAAGGTCGTGGGCGGGGCCACGCTGGTGGCCGTGCTGGCCCTGGCGACGCTCACCCTGTTCTGGGCCGTGGCACGGGCCGCCGTGTCCCCCGGAGTACGCCGAAGCGGCTGACGGCATCCCCCGGATCTTCACGACGAGCCGCGTATCGAGGCCTATCGGTGACCGGAATGCACTTGACCGCCGGGAAGGGGCTGGATTGGATCGGTGGGGTGCGGCGCTCCGGCGCCGCACGGCCGTGCCGGGCCGTCCCCCACCACGCCCACCGCACGCCTGCCCCATCACCTGAGTCCGGAACGGGAATCGTGACTTCTACCGCGAACACCAGCACGTCCAGCAGGAGACTCCCCGGCGCGGTCGCCGTCGCGCTCGCCGTCACCGCGGCAGTGCTCACAGGGTGTTCCTCGTCCTCCGGCGGCACGGACAACCCGCTGGACGGCGGCAAGTCCGGGGACGGCACCGTCGTCGTCGGCTCCAACAACTTCGCCGAGAGCATCCTGCTCGCCGACATCTACGGCGAGGCCCTCAAGGCCAAGGGGCTCAAGGTCGCCTACAAGCCCAACATCGGCAGCCGTGAGACCACCTACGGCCTGCTGAAGAACGGTTCCATCACGGTGCTGCCGGAGTACAACGGCGCCCTGCTGGCCTACCTGGACAAGACGGCCGCCCCCAAGACGGTCGAGGCCACGACGGCCGCCATCACCGCCAAGCTGGACGCCAAGCTGACGCTGCTGGCGCCGGCGCCGGCGCAGGACAAGGACTCCGTCACCGTCAACGCGGACACGGCGAAGAAGTACCACCTCACCGACAAGTCCAGCATCGCGGACCTCAAGGACGCCGCGAAGGACCTGACCCTCGGTGGTTCCCCGGAGTTCCAGACCCGGCAGCAGGGGCTGCTCGGCCTGAAGTCGCTCTACGGTCTCGACTTCAGGTCGTTCAAGCCGCTGGACGCGGGCGGCCCGCTGACCGAGGCGGCGCTGAGCAAGAACACCGTGCAGGCCGCGGACGTCTTCACCACGGATCCGACGATCTCCAAGGAGGGGTTCGTCGTCCTCCAGGACCCGAAGAACCTCTTCGGCTTCGAGAACGTGCAGCCGCTGGTCCACAAGGCGGACCTGCCCAAGAAGGGCGTCGACGCGCTCGACGCGGTGTCGGCCAAGCTGGACACCGCCGCCCTGCTGGACATGGACACCCAGGTCCAGACCGGGCACAAGGACCCGCTCGACGTCGCCAAGGCCTGGCTGAAGTCGGCCGGCCTGGCCTGACGCCCCCGGCGGCCCTCCGGCCCCGACCACCCCGCCCGGCTACTTTCCGTGTATGTTCGTCACTCAGCGCACCTTCGTGCGATCCTTCAGGATGACGCCCGGCTCCACAGGGCGCATCCTTGCTAGGGCGCGATCGGGGTACGCGGACAAGTGCCCTGAGCCGACGACGGAGGACATGCCGGGCATCTCCTCCGGGAAACCGGGCGGTGTGGTCATGGTCAAGCACGAGGCACGCGGCAGGGGGTACCTCTCCAGCCGATCCGTGTTCGGCGCGCCCTGCTGGGTCAGCCTGACCACGCGCGACCTGGACATCGCCGAGCGGTTCTACCAGGCGGTCTTCGGCTGGGAGTGGCGGTCCAACAGCCTGGGGGACCGGTTCCGGGTCGCGCTGTCGGACGGGGTGCCCGTCGCGGGTGTCGCGGCGGTCGCCTCGATGTGGCAGATGGCCGTGGCCTGGACCCCGTACTTCGCGGTCGTCAGCGCCGACGAGGCCGCGTCCCGCTGCCGTGAGCGGGGCGGGACGACCGCGGTCGGCCCGCTCGCCCTCCCGCCCGGCCGGGCGGCCCTGCTCGCGGACCGCGACGGAGCCGTCTTCGGTATCTGGGAGGGGCCGCTGGCCGCGGGCTGGAAGGAGTGGCGCGAGGCCGCCCCCACGTTCATAAGGCTGCACACCCGCAACGCCTTCGACTCCGCGATCTTCTACGGCGAGGTGCTGGAGTGGGCGTCGGCGGACCCGGGCTGCTGCGAGGTGCAGTACGACGGCGACGAGGTGGTCCTGCGCAGCGGTGGCGCGGTGGTGGCGCGGATCCACTCGGGGGCGGTCGAGGCGGCTCCCGACCCGACCATCCGCCCGCACTGGCAGGTCCACTTCGTGGTGGGCGACGTCGCCGCCTGCGTCCGTGACGCCTGCGCGCAGGGCGGCTCCGTCGTGCACTGGCGGGAGGGCGAGCAGGAGGCGGTGCTGGCCGATCCCGACGGCGCGCGCTTCACCGTGACGGCCAAGCGGGAGCCCTGAGCCGCACGGCCCGGGGCGCAGGGCGGCGCCGCGACGCAATCCGGAAAGGCCGAGGGGCCGCTCCGCCCCGGTGCTGCGGGCGCGGGGCGGCTCGCCGGCGTCAGGAGGGCGCCGAGTCGGTCGCGGGGGTCCGGGCGCGACGCCGTAGCAGCCGCTTGCGGGGCGCCTGGTCGGGAAGCCAGCCGAAGACCAGGCAGCTGCCGACCACGCCCAGCAGCAGTCCGATCAGGAAGCCGCCCAGGTTGGACGTGATCCAGGCGCCCAGGGACGCCAGGACCCCGACGATCGAGTAGAACAGGCGCTGGCCGGGGCTGAAGAGCGTCAGCAGTCCGCACAGCAGCATGACGACCGGCAGCAGATAACCCGCCAGCCCCTGCATGCCGATGTGCATGACGACCTTCAGCGAGGCCTTCTCCGTCAGAAGGGTCTCCGCTCCGCCGAGGGTGAGCAGCAGTCCGCCCCAGAAGGGCCGCCCGGCCCGCCACCGCCGAAAGGCCCCCCTCGACCGGGCCGCCATCAGCAGCCCGTACCGCTGAAGCCGAGGTGGAGACCGGGCAGGGTGAACACGCCTGCCGTGGTGGCGTAGTTGGTCTGCCGCAGCTCGCCGATGTGCACGCTGTCGGCCTGCTGGCTGAAGACGCCCTTGGGGCCCTGCACCCCCGCCTTGTCCAGGGTGCTCGCGTCGTTGCCGATCTCCATGCCGCCGAAGGACGCGTTGCCGGTCAGGTCGGTGGAGTCGGTGGTGAGGTCGGTGGCGGTCACCTTGTCCTTGCCCGCGCCCGCTCTGATGACGAGGTTGGTGCCGCCGAGGTCGACGCTCTGGCACAGCTTGGTGAGGGTCGCGCTCTTGATCGCGGAGGTGACGACCAGCACCTGGCCGCCCGTGTCACCCGCGTTCGGGCTGCCGTCCGCCATGTTGTCGAGTCCGCCGAACTGCTCGAACCCGGTGCCGTCCAGGTCCGACGCGGTGACCGTGAACGGCATGCCGGAGATCGCGAACTGCACGCCCAGTGCTCCCTGGGCGGTCATGATCGCGAGCGTCGCCGCGACGAGGGTGGCGGGGACCGCCATCACCGCGGCGCGGCGCAGGCGGACCCGTCCGCGTCGTGTGGACGCCCCGACGGGGGCGGGACCGCCTTCGGTGTGCTCGGGGGTGGATCCGGAGGACGCCTCCGCGTCCGGGGACGAGGCCATGTGCGCTCCTGGGTGTGGTCGGTGCGAGGGCCTACGGGTGCCGCGGCAGTTGCCACCCTCGAAGTTACCGGCGGTTACATCACAGGGTCAAGAAGGTTGTGTGAAAAGGGAGTCGACCTCTTGGCTTCTGTGCATACGGGTGCGGCGCACACCGTCGGACCGGACGGCGACTTCGCGCCGCCGCCGTCCTCTTCCTGATCAACAAGCCATGAATGTATTGACTTTGACGATGCGTCATATCTAACAATGCGATGACTCCTCTGGGTTCGCGGCGCCACGTCCAGAGCGGGACGCATGCCGCTGTGCGCGCGGCGCGGCGCACGGAACCTTCACATCCGGCCGCGAACCCGGTGCCCTCCCCAGCCACCCCGGAAGAAGAGGCATCCCTATGCGTACGACTCGAACCCTGTTCGCCCTCGCCGGCACCGCCGCCGCCCTCGCCCTGGCGGTGGCCTCACCCGCCTCGGCGGCCGGGCCGGTGCTCACCACCACGGGCCCGGGCGGCTCCACCGTCGCGGTCGCCGTCGGTGACGTGCTCAACGCGTCCCTCGCCGGCGGCACCTCCGCCACGCTCTACTCCAGCGCCACCGGAACCAGCGGGGTCACCTGCTCCTCGTCCGCCTTCACCGCCCAGGTCACCGCCAACCCGACCGCGCCCGGCACCGCGACCGAGTCCCTCACGGCCCAGACCTTCGGCGGGTGCGCCAGCAACGTCATCGGCGTGCTCGGGGTCACCGGCATCACGGTGGACAATCTGCCGTACACCACCACGGTCACCTCGGGCGGAGCCGTCTCCGTCGCCCCGGCCGCCGGTTCCGCGATCCAGACCACGGTCAAGCTCCGCACCCTGCTGGGCACGGTCACCTGCGTCTACCGGGCCCCGGGCCTGACCGGCACCGCGAGCAACACGGACCACAGCATCACCTTCACCAACCAGCAGTTCACCAAGTACTCGGGCTCCTCGCTGTGCTTCGCGAGCGGCTACTTCACCGCGCGGTACGCCCCGGTCGGCGACACCGCCCAGCCGGGCAGTCCGGCGGTCACCGTCAACTGACGCCCGGGTTCCCGGTGGTGCCCCGGCCGGTCCTCCGGCCGGGGCACCACTCGCGGCGGGCCCGGAGGCCGTCTCACGCCGGCACGGTGACCGGTGGCGGCGGCAGGGGTTGTTCGGTCCAGATGGTCTTGCCGGTGGGGGTGTAGCGGGTGCCCCAGTGTTGGGTCATCTGGGCGATGATGAAGAGTCCGCGGCCGCC
>NZ_JBEZHK010000062.1:0-4850 GCF_040650555.1 Streptomyces sp. NPDC048664
CAACCCCTCAACGCCCACAAAGCAGGCACCATCAAGGGCCTCACCGCCGAGGTCGGCTCCTCCATCACCTCGGGCGCGGCCATCTGCGACATCACCGGCTGAGGTCTCTCGCCGGAATTCCTGAACCATTTCCTGTAAGTGTCCTGACATTCCGCCCGTTGAAACCTTTCCGGACGCCTTGGGATACTGTTTTTCAATTCACCCATACGGCGCACAGCGGGCCGTAAGCAGAGGGGAAAACAATGCACAGCACGCTGATTGTCGCCCGAATGCATCCCGAGTCGGGAGCTGATGTCGCCAAGCTTTTCAGTGAATTCGACGCCACGGAGATGCCGCACCGCATGGGCACGCGCCGGCGCCAGCTCTTCCAGTACCGGGGCCTGTACTTCCACCTCCAGGACTTCGACACCGACAACGGCGGCGAGCTGATCGAGCAGGCGAAGACGGACCCCCGCTTCGTGGCGATCAGCGAGGACCTCAAGCCGTTCATCGAGGCCTACGACCCGGCGACATGGCGTTCCCCCGCGGACGCGATGGCGGCCCGCTTCTACCACTGGGAGGCGTCCGCGTGACCGGCCGACGTGTCGTCATCACCGGTATCGAGGTGCTCGCCCCGGGCGGAGTGGGGGTGAAGGCCTTCTGGAACCTGCTGAGCGAGGGCCGCACCGCCACCCGCGGGATCACGTTCTTCGATCCCGCCCCGTTCCGCTCCCGGGTCGCCGCCGAGATGGACTTCGACGCCGCGGCGCTGGGGCTGACCCCCCAGGAGATACGCCGTATGGACCGCGCCGCGCAGTTCGCGGTGGTCGCGGCCCGCGGCGCGGTCGCCGACAGCGGCATCGACCTGGAGTCGTACGACCCCTACCGGGTCGGCGTGACCGTGGGCAGCGCGGTCGGCGCCACCATGGGCCTGGACGAGGAGTACAACGTCGTCAGCGACGGCGGCCGGCTGCACCTCGTGGACCACGCGTACGCGGTCCCGCACCTCTACAACTACCTGGTGCCCAGCTCGTTCGCGGCCGAGGTCGCGATGGACGCGGGCGCGCAGGGCCCGAGCACGGTGGTCTCCACCGGCTGCACCTCCGGCATCGACTCGGTCGGGCACGCCGTCGAGCTGATCCGCGAGGGCACCGCCGACGTCATGATCACGGGCTCCTCCGACGCGCCGATCTCACCGATCACGATGGCCTGCTTCGACGCGATCAAGGCGACCACACCCCGCCATGACGATCCCCAGCACGCCTCCCGCCCCTTCGACGCCTCCCGCAACGGGTTCGTCCTCGGGGAGGGCGCCGCGGTGTTCGTCCTGGAGGAGCTGGAGAGCGCCAGGAGGCGCGGCGCGCACATCTACGCCGAGATCGCCGGATACGCCACCCGCTCCAACGCGTACCACATGACGGGCCTGCGCAAGGACGGCGCCGAGATGGCCGAGGCCATCGACGTGGCGCTGGCCGAGGCGCGGATGGACCCCACGGGGATCGACTACATCAACGCGCACGGCTCGGGCACCAAGCAGAACGACCGCCACGAGACGGCGGCGTTCAAGCGCAGTCTGGGCGACCACGCGTACCGCACGCCGGTGAGCTCCATCAAGTCGATGGTCGGGCACTCGCTCGGCGCGATCGGCTCCATCGAGATCGCCGCGTCGGCCCTGGCCATCGAGCACAACGTGGTGCCGCCCACCGCCAACCTGCACACCCCCGACCCCGAGTGCGACCTCGACTACGTCCCGCTGACCGCCCGCGAGCAGCTCACCGACGCCGTACTGACCGTGGGCAGCGGATTCGGCGGATTCCAGAGCGCCATGGTGCTGGCGCGTCCCGACAGGAGCGTGGCATGACCGCATCGGTGGTAGTGACCGGTCTGGGCATAGCCGCCCCGACGGGGCTCGGCGCCCGCGACTACTGGGCCGCCACCCGCACCGGCAAGAACGGCATCGGCCGGATCACCCGGTTCGACCCGTCGTCGTATCCGTCCACCCTGGCCGGTGAGGTACCCGGGTTCGTCGCCGAGGACCACCTGCCCAGCCGGCTGATGCCGCAGACCGACCGGATGACCCGGCTGGCGCTGGTCGCCGCCGACTGGGCGCTGGCGGACGCCGGGATCGACCCGAAGGATCTGCCCGAGTACGACATGGGCGTGGTGACGGCCAGTTCCTCCGGCGGATTCGAGTTCGGGCAGAACGAACTCCAGCGGCTGTGGAGCCAGGGCAGCCAGTTCGTGTCCGCCTACCAGTCGTTCGCCTGGTTCTACGCCGTCAACAGCGGCCAGATCTCCATCCGCAACGGCATGAAGGGCCCGAGCGGGGTCATCGTCAGCGACGAGGCCGGCGGCCTTGACGCGGTGGCGCACGGCCGGCGGCTCATCCGCAAGGGCACCCCGGTGATCGTCTCCGGCTCGATCGACGCGTCGATCTGCCCGTGGGGCTGGGTGGCGCAGCAGGCCGCGGGCCGGATGAGCACCGGGCACGAACCGACCCGCGCCTACCTGCCGTTCGACAGCGAGGCCGCCGGGTACGTGCCCGGCGAGGGCGGCGCGATCCTCATCATGGAGTCGGCCGAGGCCGCACGCGCACGCGGCGCCCGCGTGTACGGCGAGATCGCGGGCTACGGCTCCACCTTCGACGCGCGCCCGGGCAGCGGACGCGAGCCCGGTCTGCGCAAGGCGATCGAGATCGCCCTGGCGGACGCGCGGGTGGCGGCCGAGGACGTCGACGTGGTGTTCGCGGACGCGGCCGGCGTCCCCGAACTGGACCGCGTCGAGGCCGAGGCCATCGCCGCCGTCTTCGGCCGGGGCGGCGTCCCGGTGACGGCGCCCAAGACGATGACGGGCCGGCTGTACTCCGGCGCGGCCCCGCTGGACGTGGCCACCGCGCTGCTCTCCATCGAGGAGGGCCTCATCCCGCCGACCGTGCACAGCACCCCGGACGCGGCCTACGGCCTGGACCTGGTGTGCACCCAGCCCCGGGCGGCCCAGGTCCGCACCGCGCTGGTCCTGGCCCGCGGCTACGGCGGCTTCAACTCCGCCCTCGTCGTCCGCGCCGCCGACTGACCGCCGCGCACGACGTCGCCTCAGACGCTCGTCCCGCGCCCGCGAAGGCGCGCCCTCCCAACGACCCACCCCACCCACCCGACCGGGAAGGAACCCACGTGTCCGCCACCGAATTCACCCTGGACGACCTGCGCCGCATCCTGCTGGAGGCGGCCGGCGCCGACGAGGGCGTCGACCTCGACGGGGACATCCTCGACGTGCCGTTCGAGGTCCTCGGCTACGAGTCGCTGGCCCTGCTGGAGACCGGCAGCCGCATCGAGCGGGAGTTCGACATCACCCTCGACGAGGACCTGCTGACCGACGCCGACACCCCGCGCGCCCTCATCGCCGTCGTCAACCAGGGCTTCGAGGCCGTCCAGCCGGCCGCCTGACGGCCGCACCCGGCCGGGGCCGGGCCACGGGCGCCGCACACTCCCGTGGCCGGCCCCACCCCCTCCCTCATCTCCACCACCCAGCCGAAGAGGAAGAACATGTCTACGCAAGCCAAGCGGGTAGCCGTCATCACGGGCGCCACCAGCGGCATCGGGCTGGCCTCCGCCCGCGCCCTGGCGGCCGGCGGGCACCGGGTGTTCATCGGCGCGCGCAACGCCGACAACGTCGCCGAGACCGTCAAGCAGCTCCAGGACGAGGGCCACGAGGCCGACGGCGCCACGCTCGACGTGCGCGACACCGCCTCGGCCACCGCGTTCGTCGCCGCCGCCGTCGACCGCTTCGGCACGATCGACGTGCTGGTCAACAACGCCGGGCGGTCCGGGGGCGGGGTGACCGCGGACATCGACGACGAGCTGTGGGACGACGTCGTCGAGACCAACCTCACCAGCGTCTTCCGGCTCACCAAGGCGGTCCTCAACGAGGGCGGCATGCGCCACAAGGACCGCGGCCGGATCATCAACATCGCCTCCACCGCCGGCAAGCAGGGCGTCGTCCTGGGCGCCCCCTACTCGGCGTCCAAGCACGGCGTGGTCGGCTTCACCAAGGCGCTCGGCAACGAGCTCGCCCCGACCGGCATCACCGTGAACGCGGTCTGCCCCGGCTATGTCGAGACGCCGATGGCGCAGCGCGTCCGGCAGGGATACGCGGCCGCCTACGAGACCACCGAGGACGCGATCCTCGAGAAGTTCCAGGCCAAGATCCCCCTCGGCCGCTACTCCACGCCCGAGGAGGTGGCCGGCATGGTCGCCTACCTCGCCTCCGACACCGCCGCCTCCGTCACCGCGCAGGCGATCAACGTCTGCGGCGGCCTCGGCAACTTCTGACCGCCGCACACCGAGACCGGACGAGACCCGAGAAGAGAGCCGTCATGACGACGCGTGAGGTAGAGCACGAGATCACCATCGCCGCACCGGCACAGGCCGTGTACCGGCTGCTCGCGGAGGTGGACAACTGGCCCCGCATCTTCCCGCCGACCATCCACGTGGACCGGGTGGACGGCGACGAGCGCAGCGAGCGCATACGGATCTGGGCCACCGCCAACGGCCAGCCGAAGAACTGGACGTCGCGCCGCGAACTGGACCCCGAGGCCCTGCGCATCACCTTCCGCCAGGAGGTGACGACCCCGCCGGTGGCGGCGATGGGCGGGACCTGGATCGTCGAGCCGCTCGGCGAGGACTCCTCCCGGGTGCGGCTGCTGCACGACTACCGCGCCGTGGACGACGACCCGCACGACCTGATCTGGATCGACGAGGCCGTGGACGGCAACAGCCGCAGGGAGTTGGCGGCGCTCAAGGAGAACGTCGAGTTCGCCCACGCGGCCGCGGAACGCACCTTCTCCTTCGAGGACACCCTCACCCTGGACGGTG
>NZ_JBEZHK010000063.1:0-2795 GCF_040650555.1 Streptomyces sp. NPDC048664
AACACAGTGGACGCGAGCAACTGAGGACAAGCCCTCGGCCTATTAGTACCAGTCACCTCCACACGTTACCGTGCTTCCAGATCTGGCCTATCAACCCAGTCGTCTACTGGGAGCCTTACCCCATCAAGTGGGTGGGAGTCCTCATCTCGAAGCAGGCTTCCCGCTTAGATGCTTTCAGCGGTTATCCCTCCCGAACGTAGCCAACCAGCCATGCCCTTGGCAGGACAACTGGCACACCAGAGGTTCGTCCGTCCCGGTCCTCTCGTACTAGGGACAGCCCTTCTCAAGACTCCTACGCGCACAGCGGATAGGGACCGAACTGTCTCACGACGTTCTAAACCCAGCTCGCGTACCGCTTTAATGGGCGAACAGCCCAACCCTTGGGACCGACTCCAGCCCCAGGATGCGACGAGCCGACATCGAGGTGCCAAACCATCCCGTCGATATGGACTCTTGGGGAAGATCAGCCTGTTATCCCCGGGGTACCTTTTATCCGTTGAGCGACGGCGCTTCCACAAGCCACCGCCGGATCACTAGTCCCGACTTTCGTCCCTGCTCGACCCGTCGGTCTCACAGTCAAGCTCCCTTGTGCACTTACACTCAACACCTGATTGCCAACCAGGCTGAGGGAACCTTTGGGCGCCTCCGTTACTCTTTAGGAGGCAACCGCCCCAGTTAAACTACCCATCAGACACTGTCCCCCACCCGGATCACGGGCGCGGGTTAGACATCCAGCACGACCAGACTGGTATTTCAACGACGACTCCACAACCACTGGCGTGGCCGCTTCAAAGTCTCCCAGCTATCCTACACAAGCCGAACCGAACACCAATATCAAACTGTAGTAAAGGTCCCGGGGTCTTTCCGTCCTGCTGCGCGAAACGAGCATCTTTACTCGTAGTGCAATTTCACCGGGCCTATGGTTGAGACAGTCGAGAAGTCGTTACGCCATTCGTGCAGGTCGGAACTTACCCGACAAGGAATTTCGCTACCTTAGGATGGTTATAGTTACCACCGCCGTTTACTGGCGCTTAAGTTCTCAGCTTCGCCTGGACGAATCCAAGCTAACCGGTCCCCTTAACGTTCCAGCACCGGGCAGGCGTCAGTCCGTATACATCGCCTTACGGCTTCGCACGGACCTGTGTTTTTAGTAAACAGTCGCTTCTCGCTGGTCTCTGCGGCCACCCCCAGCTCTAGCAGCACGTGCTATCACCAGGTGTGGCCCCCCTTCTCCCGAAGTTACGGGGGCATTTTGCCGAGTTCCTTAACCATAGTTCACCCGAACGCCTCGGTATTCTCTACCTGACCACCTGAGTCGGTTTAGGGTACGGGCCGCCATGAAACTCGCTAGAGGCTTTTCTCGACAGCATAGGATCATCCACTTCGCCACAATCGGCTCGGCATCAGGTCTCAGACTATATGTGAGGCGGATTTGCCTACCCCACGTCCTACACCCTTACCCCGGGACAACCACCGCCCGGGATGGACTACCTTCCTGCGTCACCCCATCACTCACCTACTAACCGCTTGGTTCAGCGGCTCCACCACTCCCCTCAACTCCGAAGAGATCAGGGCGGCTTCACGGCCTTAGCATCACGATGCTCGATGTTTGACGCTTCACAGCGGGTACCGGAATATCAACCGGTTATCCATCGACTACGCCTGTCGGCCTCGCCTTAGGTCCCGACTTACCCTGGGCAGATCAGCTTGACCCAGGAACCCTTAGTCAATCGGCGCACACGTTTCTCACGTGTGTATCGCTACTCATGCCTGCATTCTCACTCGTCAACCGTCCACGACTACCTTCCAGTGCCGCTTCACCCGGCAGACGACGCTCCCCTACCCATCACAGCACCCGTTGGGGCTATACGCTGCAATGACACGACTTCGGCGGTACGCTTGAGCCCCGCTACATTGTCGGCGCGGAATCACTAGACCAGTGAGCTATTACGCACTCTTTCAAGGGTGGCTGCTTCTAAGCCAACCTCCTGGTTGTCTGTGCGACTCCACATCCTTTCCCACTTAGCGTACGCTTAGGGGCCTTAGTCGATGCTCTGGGCTGTTTCCCTCTCGACCATGGAGCTTATCCCCCACAGTCTCACTGCCGCGCTCTCACTTACCGGCATTCGGAGTTTGGCTAAGGTCAGTAACCCGGTAGGGCCCATCGCCTATCCAGTGCTCTACCTCCGGCAAGAAACACACGACGCTGCACCTAAATGCATTTCGGGGAGAACCAGCTATCACGGAGTTTGATTGGCCTTTCACCCCTAACCACAGGTCATCCCCCAGGTTTTCAACCCTGGTGGGTTCGGTCCTCCACGAAGTCTTACCTCCGCTTCAACCTGCCCATGGCTAGATCACTCCGCTTCGGGTCTTGAGCGTGCTACTCCACCGCCCTATTCGGACTCGCTTTCGCTACGGCTACCCCACTCGGGTTAACCTCGCAACACACCGCAAACTCGCAGGCTCATTCTTCAAAAGGCACGCAGTCACGAGATACAGCAAGCTGTATCCGACGCTCCCACGGCTTGTAGGCACACGGTTTCAGGTACTATTTCACTCCGCTCCCGCGGTACTTTTCACCATTCCCTCACGGTACTATCCGCTATCGGTCACCAGGGAATATTTAGGCTTAGCGGGTGGTCCCGCCAGATTCACACGGGATTTCTCGGGCCCCGTGCTACTTGGGTGTCTCTCAAACGAGCCGCTAATGTTTCAGCTACGGGGGTCTTACCCTCTACGCCGGGCCTTTCGCATGCCCTTCGCCTACATCAACGGTTTCTGACTCGTCCACG
>NZ_JBEZHK010000064.1:0-3369 GCF_040650555.1 Streptomyces sp. NPDC048664
GATCAAGATCCCGGCCGGCATCGACACGGAGCTCGTGCTGTTGGAGGGTGCGGAGTTGTTGGAGCGTGCGGTGGTGGGGGTGCCGGAGGGGTCGGGGCGTGAGGTGGTTGTGGGGGCGGTTGCTGGGTTGCGGGATGTGTCGTGTGCGCCGTCGGCTCGGTTGGCGGCGGGGTTGGCGGATGGTGTGAGTGGGGTGTTGGGGCGGTTTCCGTTGCGGGAGGGGGTGTCGTCGTCGGGGGTGTTCTCGTTGCTGGTGGAGCGGGAGCGGGCGTTGTTCGGGTCGTGGTACGAGTTCTTTCCGCGGTCGGAGGGGACGGCTGGGGTGCCGCACGGGTCGTTTCGGTCGGCGGCGCGGCGGTTGCCGGTGATCGCGTCGATGGGGTTCGACGTGGTGTATCTGCCGCCGGTGCATCCGATCGGGTCGACGTTTCGTAAGGGGCGGAACAACGGGTTGTCGGCGGGTGTGGGGGATGTGGGGGTGCCGTGGGCGATCGGGTCTGCTGCGGGTGGGCATGAGGCGGTGCATCCGGAGTTGGGGTCGGTGGAGGATTTCGTGTGGTTCGTGGAGCGGGCGCGGGGTGTGGGGTTGGAGGTGGCGTTGGATTTCGCGTTGCAGTGTTCGCCGGATCATCCGTGGGTGGGTGAGCATCCGGAGTGGTTTCGGTGGCGTGGGGATGGGTCGGTGGCGTTCGCGGAGAATCCGCCGAAGAAGTATCAGGACATCTATCCGGTGTTTTTCGATGGGGACATGGATGGTCTGGTGGCGGAGTCGGTGCGGTTGTTGAGGTTGTGGATGGGGCGGGGGGTGCGGATTTTTCGGGTGGACAATCCGCATACGAAGCCGGTGGTTTTTTGGGAGCGGGTGTTGGGGGAGATCGGGCGGTCGGATCCTGATGTGATTTTTTTGGCGGAGGCGTTCACGCGGCCGGCGATGGTGCGGGTGTTGGCCGAGGTGGGGTTCCAGCAGTCGTACACGTATTTCACGTGGCGGAACACGAAGGGGGAGTTGACGGAGTATCTGACGGAGTTGTCGGGTGGGACGTCGGCGGTGTTGCGGCCGAATCTGTTCGTGAACACGCCGGATATTCTGCATGCGTATCTGCAGGAGGGGGGTCGGGGTGCGTTCGAGGTGCGGGCGGTGCTGGCGGCGACGTTGTCGCCGTCGTGGGGCATGTACTCGGGTTTCGAGTTGTGCGAGAACCAGGCCGCGGGGCCGGGGAGTGAGGAGTACGCGGATTCGGAGAAGTATCAGTTGCGGCCGCGTGACTGGGAGCGGGCGGAGCGGGAGGGGCGCACGATCGTCCCGTTGATCACCCGGTTGAACATGATCCGGCGTTCGCATCCGGCGCTGCGAAGGCTCCGGAATCTGCGTTTTCATGAGGCGGACAACGATCAGGTGATCGTGTACTCGAAGTGTTCGGGTGCGGATGTGGTGGTCGTGGTGGTGAATCTGGATCCGTGGCGGGTGCAGGAGGCGACGGTGTCGTTGGATCTGGCGGCGTTGGGGTTCGACGGGGATGCGTCGTTGGAGGTGTGTGACGAGTTGACCGGTGCGGTGTATGCGTGGGGCCGGTCGAACTATGTGCGCCTTGAGCCGGGGCGGAGTCCGGCGCACGTGCTGAGCGTGCGGCGGCGGTCGGTGGGGTCGTGGGCGGGGTCGAGTGAAGGAGTGGCCACATGATGGTCAACGAGCCTGTTGCGGACACGTTCGAGGACACTCCCGCCGCGGAGCGGGATCCGCAGTGGTTCAAGCGTGCCGTGTTCTACGAGGTTCTGGTGCGGTCGTTCCAGGACAGCGACGGGGACGGGGTCGGGGATCTGAAGGGGTTGACGGCGCGGCTGGACTATCTGCAGTGGTTGGGGGTGGACTGTCTGTGGTTGCCGCCGTTCTTCTCCTCCCCGTTGCGGGACGGCGGGTATGACGTGTCCGACTACACGGCGGTGTTGCCGGAGTTCGGGGATCTGGCGGACTTCGTGGAGTTCGTGGACGCGGCGCATCAGCGGGGCATGCGGGTGATCATCGATTTCGTGATGAACCACACCAGTGATCAGCATCCGTGGTTCCAGCAGTCCCGCACCGATCCGACCGGCCCCTACGGGGACTATTACGTGTGGGCGAAGGACGACAAGCAGTATCCGGACGCGCGGATCATCTTCGTGGACACCGAAGCCTCGAACTGGACGTACGATCCGGTGCGGAAGCAGTATTTCTGGCATCGGTTCTTCTCGCATCAGCCGGATCTGAACTACGAGAACCCGGCGGTGCAGGAGGAGATGATCTCCGCGTTGCGGTTCTGGTTGGATCTGGGGATCGACGGGTTCCGTCTGGACGCGGTGCCGTACCTGTATCAGCGGGAGGGCACCAACTGCGAGAACCTTCCCGCCACCCACGAGTTCCTGAAGCGGGTGCGCAAGGAGATCGACGCGCAGTATCCGGACACGGTGCTGCTGGCGGAGGCGAACCAGTGGCCCGAGGACGTCGTCGACTACTTCGGTGACTACCCGAGTGGTGGGGACGAGTGCCATATGGCGTTCCACTTCCCGGTGATGCCGCGGATCTTCATGGCGGTGCGGCGGGAGTCGCGGCATCCGGTCTCGGAGATCCTGGCGAAGACCCCGGCGATTCCCGACGGCTGCCAGTGGGGCATCTTCCTGCGCAACCACGACGAGTTGACGTTGGAGATGGTCACCGACGAGGAACGCGACTACATGTGGGCCGAGTACGCGAAGGACCCGCGGATGCGGGCCAACATCGGGATCCGGCGCCGGCTGGCACCACTGCTGGACAACGACCGCAACCAGATCGAACTGTTCACCGCCCTGCTGCTGTCCCTACCGGGCTCGCCGATCCTGTACTACGGCGACGAGATCGGGATGGGGGACAACATCTGGCTCGGTGACCGCGACGCGGTCCGCACGCCGATGCAGTGGACCCCGGACCGCAACGCGGGCTTCTCCTCCTGCGACCCGGGCCGCCTGTTCCTGCCCACGATCATGGACCCGGTCCACGGCTACCAGGTCACCAACGTGGAAGCGTCGATGTCCTCCCCGTCCTCGCTGCTGCACTGGACCCGCCGCATGATCGAGATCCGCAAGCAGAACCCCGCGTTCGGACTCGGCTCCTACACCGAACTCCCCTCCACCAACCCCGCCGTCCTGGCCTTCCTACGCGAGTACGGCGACGACCTCGTCCTGTGCGTCCACAACTTCTCCCGCTTCGCCCAGCCCACCGAACTCGACCTGCGCCGCTTCACCGGCCGCCACCCCGTCGAACTCATCGGCCAGGTCCGCTTCCCCCCCATCGGAGAACTCCCCTACCTCCTCACCCTCGCAGGCCACGGCTTCTACTGGTTCCGCCTACGCAAGGAC
>NZ_JBEZHK010000065.1:0-3296 GCF_040650555.1 Streptomyces sp. NPDC048664
GTGGAAGCCGTCAACCACCACACCGACGAGGAAGAACGCACCATCCTCAACGGCGCACGCGAGAACGTCGCGACGGAACGGCGCGAGGAACTGGGAGCGGCGTTCCGGGAAGAGCGTGAGCGTCAGCTGGAGGCTGGATGCGGCTCGATCGACAACCTCCGCCGCATCCTCAACCCCTGACCACACCCCGGCGCGGGCGGCCGCACCATGACATCTGGGCCCGGCGCGGGGTCCCACGCCGGGCCCAGGTTGACTCGAGTCCGCATGGCCCGCCCGGCGTTCTCCCACCCAGCCCCGACTGAGCCAGAACACCTTTAGACGCCCCCTCGGCCTGGCATCTGTGCAGGGCCCCTGGTCGCCGACAGGGAGAGCACCACTGTGTACGGATCCCGACGGGAGGCGACGCTGACCGGGGCCGTGGAAGACAAGTGCTGGGGGCTGTGCAGTGCTGTCAGACCGAGGAGCGGCGGCGCGCCAAGGATGTCCTGCCTGGTCGCCGGCGGACGGCTCGTTCGGCATGGTCCATGTCGGTGGGAGCGTGCTTCAGGTCCACTGCGATGCATTCGATGTCGTTCAGGAGCGCGCCGCGCAGGACCAGGCATTCACGACAGCGCGCCTCGGCTTCGTCGGGCAGGCCGATGACCTCGCGGAGCGATGCCCGGGCCCCTGTCAGGGCTTCCTCCAGATCTTCCTCGGTGGTGCGTTTGACATGTCCGGTGTCTTCCAGCCCGTCAGCCAGGTGCTGGAGCGAGTCGGCGCAGCTGATGCGAAAGTCCTGGGAGAGGCACTGTTCTTCTCCGTCGGCTCGCGCGTGGTCGATTTCCCTGGCGAGGGACTGCAGGTGGGTGGCGAGGAGGCGAGCTGTCTGGATGGCTGCCTGGGAGCGCGCGAGGAGGCGGGGTGAGTCGGCGGGATCCGGACGGGGGTTGAGCCGGGCGTTCTCCTGCTCGGCAGCCACGGAGGCTGCGGCTATCTCCGCTTCGCCTGCGATCCGGGCGGCCCGCTCCCTCCACGTCGACGCGTCGGCGAGTGCCGCGCAGGCGTCCTCGGTGCGCAGGCTGTGCGCAGCGGTCCGCAGCAGTTCGGCGAGGTTCGTGTACAGGTCGCTAACCCGCTGTCGGCGGTGCCCGGGGCGGCGGGCCGGCGCGACGAGCGTCTGCACGAGCGCGCCGCAGGCCGCACCGAGGGCCACTGACGCCAGGAGTTGCAGGCAGTATCCGAGCTGACCGCGGCCCGCGTCGAACGCGAAGATCGCCACCACGACGACCTGGAAACCATGCTCCCCCAGCGGCCTGGGCCGCGCCAGCACCAGCCCGGCAAGCGCGAGCAGGACAAAGGTCCATACATGCACACCGGCCCACGAAGCGAGCCCGGCCGCCAGACCCGCCCCGATCACGAGCGCGACCACATACTGCGCTCCATGGCGCAGCGAGCGGTACAGCGTCGTCTGCGACACCAGCAGCGCCGTCAGCGGCGCGAACGACAGAACAGCATCGGGCAGCAGCCAGCGCGCCAAACACCACGCCGCGGTCGCCGCCAGGGCCGCCTTGGCAAGAAGGACGAGATCGTCCCGCTCAGGCCCCGGTTCCCGCAAACCCGCTGTCAGATAGCCACGCATGCGACGCACTAGGGCCAACAGCCTCCCGCTTATTCCTCCCACAAGTCCCACCTGCTCGACTTCCTCACGCTCACGAAATAGCCGGGTGCCCGAGCAGGCCAAAGCAAAACGGCAAGTCTGCTCACTGCTGCCCGCCACCCGCGTCCAGGAGGGCAACCCTCTCTGGCCGATCCCTCAAATTCGACTCTCCGGCAATGCGATATCGCGGTGAAGGCGGGCGCTGGTGCGCGGTACGGTCCAGCTTTCGCTCTGAGAACACCACGCTCCGGCCTGCGCCGGTGCGGGCCAGGGACGGGAGGGGTAGGAGGCTGCGCAGGTCCCACCGCGCATGGCCCTCCCGCCCCCGACAACAAACCACCTACCCTCACAGACCCCCGGGACTCCCTCTTCGCCAGGCGATGCCCGGTGGGTGTGCACATTTTTCAGACATGCACATGGGCCCGACCATCTGAGGCGGTCGGGCCCATATGAGGAAATTTTTTCAGGTCACCATCGATACCAGCGGCCGCGGCTTCCTCCGGCGTTCGTGGAACGCATCACGAAGCCGAGCAGCCACAGCACCAGCACGGCCAGAGCCACCCACCAAAGGATCTTGATAGCGAAGCCCGCACCGAAAAGGATCAGGGCAAGAAGCAGAACAAGAAGCAGGGGAACCATAGTCATCAACCTCCTGCGGCACCGTATGCCCTGCAGACCACCCTCCACTCCTCGGCGACACATTGTTTATGACGGGAGACCCGGGGCACCAGAGACTTCGTCGCGACAGCGGCACCAACCGCTTACGAGGAGGGGCATTCCATGACTGCCGGCGAGAAGGCCAAGGCGAAGACCGAGCAGGCCAAGGGCAAGACCAAGGAAACCCTCGGAAACGCCGTCGGCAACGACCGGATGGCCACCAAGGGACATGCGGAAAAGGCCACGGGCGACGCCCGCGAAGCCAAGGAGAAGACCAAGGACGCCTTCAAGCACTGAGGTCTTCCACGGCCCACTCAATCGGGGGTTGTCCCGGCAGCACCGCCGGGACAACCCCCGATTTCTGTTGCCATCCGAATTACCGCCGGCCGAGCCTGAGCATCATTGAGCCCTTCCCAACCTCAATGAACCTCTTTCATCCTGTGCTGGCGGGTGAGATGGGCTGGTCAGTGGGTGTGGTGACGAGGCAGGGCCCCTTGTCGTTGGCGTGGTGATTCCACTCAGCACACCGGTGACCGAAGGGGCCCTGTTGGTTCCGTATCCTGCCACGCTCGACGTCCCGCATGAGCTCGTCGAGCACGTCGCCTGGCTGCTGTACGAGCACCGCCGCGCACGCAACACCCGCTGGCGGAAGCTCGGCTGCTTCGACCAGGCACTGCTCACGCTGGTCCACCTGCGTAAGAACGAGACGTTCGCCCAGCTCGGCGCCGGGTTCGCGATATCGCAGGCCACCGCCTGGCGCTACGTGGACGAGGCCCTGGAGGTGCCGGCTTCCTGGGCCCCAGGCCTCCACGAAGCCCTCACCGGCCTCGGTGAGGGCGACCACGTCATCGTTGACGGCACACTGAACGCTTTGAGCGTTGCTTCTCCAGGGTGAGGACGGCTTTGGGGATGACGCTCATGCGGTTGGGGCTGATACGGGATCTGCGGAAGATCTGCCAGGACTTCAGCCGTGCCATGCCTCGTTCGACGGGTGCGCGGGCTG
>NZ_JBEZHK010000066.1:0-2938 GCF_040650555.1 Streptomyces sp. NPDC048664
GCGCGGCGGCGCGGTCGGCTTCGACACTGCGCATCAGGTGGAACAGGTCCTCCATACGCCGGTGGTCCTGGAGGATGAGTTCGACGACGTCCTTGGTCTCGGCCATGGCTGGTCACCACTTTCATGTGAAGCGCTGAGGATCACTACCCCTTACCCTCGCTAGCCGCGTTCATGGCTGTCCGACGTCGGTGCCCCACCTGGCCGTGCTCCTCCTGCCTCACCCGGTGGGGGGCGTATGCGTGGTGCCTGATGGGGCGGAGTTGGTCAGGTCGTCGAGTCGGGCGGCGAGGTCGGGGTGTGTGGTGGTGAGGTGGGGACGGGTGGCGTGGAGGGGGTGGATGAGTTCGGTGGGGTCGTCGTGGGCGAGGGCTGCGTGGAGTCGGTCGAGCGGGGGGCGGGCTGTGTGGGGCAGGTCGGTGAGGGCGGTGATCTGGCCGGCGATGCGGCGCAGGTCGGCTGCGTTGTGGCGTGCCCATGCGGCGGTGGCGCGGCCGGCGGCGCGGTGTTCGCGGGTGGCCTGGACTCGTTGTTCGCCGGTGGTTCCTGCGGGTCCGGGGCGGCCGCGGAGGTAGCGGCGTTCCGCGGCCTGGCGGCTGGCGACGCCGAGGGGGTGGGCGAGGTCGGCCCAGCTGGCTCCTGCCTGGCGGGCGGTTTCGATCAGGCCGGTCTCCCAGCCGGCGAGCTGCTCGCGTACCTGCCGCAGCAGCAGCAGCGAAGCCAGGGCCTGTTGCGGGCCGACGTCGCCGGCCGGAGCCGTGGCGGTGCCGGGGGCGTCGCGCCGAGCTGCGTGCAGGGCGTCGTCTATGGCGTGCAGGGCTGCCGCGGCGGCCAGGAACGACGCCGGGTCCTGTGTGTCGGCGCTGGACGATGACGACTGGTCGCCTGGGGCCATGGGGCACCTCCCTCAAGTGTCATCCATTGGGTGACACGCTGCTTGTCATCCGATGGATGACATGCTACAACGGATTCAGCGAAGCGCATTGGCAGCAACTGCCTGAACTTCCTGGAGGTGTTTTCCCATGTTGATGCGCACCGACCCCTTCCGTGAGCTCGACCGGCTGGCACAGCAGCTGACGGGGCCGGGTACCTGGACCCGGCCGGCCGCGATGCCCATGGACGCCTACCGTGAGGGCGACGAGTACGTGGTGGCCTTCGATCTTCCCGGTGTCAGCGCGGACGCGATCGACATCGACGTCGAGCGGAACATGCTGACGGTCAGGGCCGAGCGCCGCCCCGCGGCCAAGGCGGACGACGTGAAGATGGAGCTCTCCGAGCGGCCGCTGGGCGTCTTCTCCCGCCAGATCGTGCTCGCCGACACGCTGGACACCGAGCAGATCCAGGCCGACTACGACGCGGGCGTACTCACCCTGCGCATCCCGATCGCCGAGCGCGCCAAGCCCCGCAAGATCACCGTCGGCGTCGGATCCGGCCGCAAGCAGATCTCCCTCTGAGCCGGACGGACCTCGACTGAACAGCGGCGGAGGACGGGCGACCTGATCTCCCCCTCGCCCGTCCTCCGCGCCCCGCAGACCGAGACAACAGGGGAGGCGGCCGACGTGACTGTGCGATGGGAAGCGTTCCTCGACCATGTGAAGGAACGCGGCGCGTACGACACCGTGCAGGAGGCCGAGCGCGCTGCCCGCGTGGTGCTCGCCCTGCTCGGCGCGCACCTGGTCGGCGAGGTACGCGCGCGGGTGGCGGCGCGTCTGCCGGAAGAGTTCGCTCTGATCCTGCTCAACCCGCTCCAGAGCGCCGAGCCGCTGTCGGCGGAGCGGTTCGTGCGGGCGACGGCAGCATGGATCGAGGGCGCGACGGAACGGACCGCGGCCTGGGACGTCAGCGCCGTCCTGTCCACCGTCGCCGACACCGTGGGGGAGGACCTCCTGACAGAGGTCCTGCTCCAGCTTCCCGCGGGCTACGACCTCCTCTTCGGCCGCCCCCAACCCACCTAAAACCATCCCCGGTGGCCGCACAGCGGCCCACCACGACCCTGGTGACAGAAAGGCAACCACCGCAGTGATGCCCGACCAGAGCGCACCCCAGCAGCCCCACGGCAGGGCGTACGAGCAGCTGCTGGAGAAAGTCCGCTACGACGGCGCCTACCCCACCCGTGAAAAGGCCGAGGAAGCCGTCCGCCTCGTCCTGTCAGGCCTGGGACGCCAGCTGACCGGCGACGAACGCGTCGAACTCGCCGCCCGCCTCCCCCTCGAAGCCGCACGCATCCTCACCCAGCAGATACCCGACCCCCAGCCGCTGACCGGCTTCGCCTTCGTCCACGACCTCGCCACCCGCAACGGCACCTCCCCGGCCACCACCCGCTGGGACGTCGGCTCCGTCTTCCACGTCATCGCCGCGCACGCCGGCCCCGCCCTCCTGACCCGCATCCTGCGTCAACTCCCCTCCGGCTACGCGCTCCTGTTCGGCCGCGCCGAACTCACCCCCGCCGCATAGACGGCGACACGCGAGCTCGGGACGACCAGATGCTGAACCGCTCGTGCCAGCGTGGTCGAGCCAGCCGTCATCGCCCCGACAGGGAGGCCGAACCGCCCGGCTGAGCCATCAGCCCGCCAGGCGGTGTGACGGCAAGGGCAGCTCGTGGGCTGTGGATCCAGGACCTCGACCAAGACACCGAAGCCCCACGACGCGTTCGAGCTGCTACTGGCCGGTGCTCAGCGCTTCGTCGTCCGTGCCCCGAGCACCCCAACCAGGACGCCACCCGCCGCGCCCGGACCGCACCCTCCCAACCGCCCTTCGCCGTACTCTTCACATGCCCCGTCACCCCGGAAGGGGCGGCACGGCTTGAACAGTCCTCCGGGCGGTCTCTGTTGCCGGAACCCTTTTCCCTTAAAGGTCCTAACAGAAGTGGTGTGATGGCGTGACTGTCAGCTGGGCTACTCGTTAGGCCATCCGTGGGGAAGAGGGAGTCCCGTCCGTGGAT
>NZ_JBEZHK010000067.1:0-2353 GCF_040650555.1 Streptomyces sp. NPDC048664
CGCGCCCTGCTGGCCGGACTTCCCGGGGCACCGGCCCCACGTGGGGCGCCCGCACGGCCGTCTTCTGCTGCGGGTCAGTCGCTCCCCGGCGACGACGTGTCACGTTCGGCGGAGGCGGGAGCCGCGGCAGCCGAGGGGGCGCGAGGACCGGACCGGGCCACCGGGGACTCCGACAGCGCCTTCGGCTGCGCCGTCCGCGACCGCGCGGCTCCCCGCTTGCCCAGCAGGAGGAGCCGGGCCGGACGTTCCACGGCCTCGTAGAGGACCCAGGACAGCCCCAGTGACACACCGAACATCACGGCGGTGACGGCCATGCCCGTCGGCGTGCCGTAGTGCGGGGAGTCGCCGAGCACGCTGACGCCGGCCCGCAGCACCAGCAGATGGACCATGTAGAAGGCGAACGAGAGTTCCCCGAGGCGGACGAGCCGCCGGTGGCGCCAGAGCGAGGGCAGTCCGTTCAGGTCCGCCACGGCCGCCGCCGGAATGAGCAGGGCGAAGCCGATGAGCGTGCACGGCGTGCCCGGATACCCCGCGGTGAACTGCGGGACGAGGAAGTAGCCGATGATCGCCAGGGCGAGGGAGGCCTCCGTGCCGGGACCGCGCCACCGGCCGAGCAGCACCAGCCGCGCGGCGGCGGCGCCGAGAAGGAACTCGGGCAGGCGCGCGGCGGGGAAGGAGTTCACCGTCTCGCTGAACCAGTGGTGCGCGTCGGCCCAGGCCAGCACCATGACCGCCACGATGGACGCCCCGACCAGCACGGCCAGGGCCCGGGTGTTCAGGCGGCGCAGCACCAGCGCCAGCAGCGGGAAGGCGGCGTAGAAGAACGCCTCGCAGGCGAGGGACCAGCTGACCGGGTCCAGGGTCTGCCACCACGGGCGCCACCAGGAATGCACCAGCAGCACGTTGGCCATCGCCTGCTTCGGCGTCGGCTTGGCCTGGTGGGCCAGGGTGAACGCCATGACCAGCGCGATCGCCGCGGTGACCAGGTGGACCGGGAAGATGCGGGCGAAGCGCCGCCGCCAGAAGGTCAGCACGTGGTCCCTCGGGCTCATCGACCACATGAGCACGAAGCCCGACAGCACGAAGAAGAACGAGACGCCCGTCGCGCCCGCCCCGAAGGCCCAGGTGGCGAAGCGGTTCCCGTCACCCCCGAAATAGCCGAAGTTGCGCACGTGCAGTCCGAAGACCAGCAGTGCGGCCACCCAGCGCAGTCCCGTGAGGGACGGCAGCGAAGGCACTCTCGTACCGGGGGGGAGTGTGGCGGTGGCGCCGATGGTGCCGACGGTCGCGGGTGGCGTCCGGGGCGCGCTGGTCGCCGTCGTCATCCGGTCACCTGCCTGGGTGCGTTAGTACGGGGCATGACGGGGAACGTTGCCCGTTCATCGCCTTTCATTCCAGTCCCGTAGCAAACATCACACCGCACTCGGCGCGCGAGTCGACGGCACGCTGTCCGGGGCTCGAACGACACCGGTACGGCCGACCGAGGGACTGTTTCCGCAGGCCATGCCTCACCCGAACGGACGCATGTGAGTTGTTACACAGACCGTGGGGCCGATCGGGGGAACGCGCCCCGGCGCCGCGCACCCGAAATGACGCGTCGTCAGAAACGTTTGTGCAGGTGATGCCACGGTTTTCGGTGTTCCAGGTGAGTGTGTCCTGGTTTCGCTCGGATCGATGGCCTGTGCAGGGGAGTGTTACGGATATGTCGGCGTTTTGTAACGCAAATCAGTCTGCCGGTCTCGCGCCGCCGCCGGGCGTCAGAGTTTGGGTCCTCGGCACCGAGCCGAGATCTCGGACAGCGTCCCGGCCTCAGGGTCGGTGCGCACGAACGAACGTGAGGGGACAGCTTCATGTCTGTTTCTCGTAACGCGCTCCGCATGATCGCCACCGGTGTGGCGTCCGCGGCGCTGGTGGGGTCCGCGGCCATGCCGGCCCTCGCCGACGGCGGCCACCACCACCGCGGCGACGGCTACGGCGACCGCTTCGGTCACTCGCAGGGCTTCCCCAGCTTCAGGGGTCACCACCGCGACGGCGACTACGACCGCTTCGGATACTGGGACCGGGGCCGTTACTACCGCTGGCAGCACCGGTACGACCGTGAGCGCATGGCCGAGCTGCTCCGCCTGCTGGCGATGCGCCACGGCTGGCACGGCTACCACCACGGTCACTACTGGGACCGCTAGTCGGTTCCGGCGGCAGGGCGGTCGAGGGAACTCTCGGGGCCCGCACCGCTCCACCGCCACCCGCCGCCCACGCGGCGGCAGCCGGCTCCCTCGCGTCCGCTTCCCCCGCACCGTCCGCTTCCTGCGCACCGTCCGCGGCCACCGCACCGGCCCGCGCGTCCGTCAGCCGT
>NZ_JBEZHK010000068.1:0-2322 GCF_040650555.1 Streptomyces sp. NPDC048664
CCACCCCCCAGGTCATGCCATCGACAGGGGGCAAAAGTCATACCGGGCCCGGAGGCCAGCGGTCCTCTTGCAGGACCGCGGAAAACATAACGGGGGTTCAGGTGCTCGGCAGGCCGGCGAGCAGGTCGGTGATGCGGCGGTCGAGGTCGTCGCGGATGGCGCGGACGACCGCGATCGGGGCGCCGTCGGGATCGGCCACGGGCCAGTCCAGGTAGCGGCGGCCGGGCACGACGGGGCAGGCGTCGCCGCAGCCCATGGTGATGACGATGTCCGCCGCGCGCACGACCTCGTCGGTCAGCGGCTTGGGGAACGCTTCGGCCGGATCGGCGCCCGTCTCGGTGAGGACCTGCGCGATGTGCGGTTCGATCCCGGGCCCGGGGTGGGTGCCCGCGGAGGAGACGGTGACCCGGCCGCCCGCCCGGTGCTGAAGGAGGGCTGCGGCGAGCTGGGAGCGGCCGGCGTTGTGGCTGCACACGAAGAGCACCCGCGCCGGCCCCGTTCCCGGCGCGCCTTGGACGTGGGCGAGGGCGTCGAGGCGTTCGGCGGTGAAGCGCTCGGCCAGCACGACCAGGTGCGTGGTGACCGAGGCGGTCTCGGCCAGGCGCCGGTAGGAGTCGGTGAGCAGGCTCTGGACGGTCTCGGCCGAGAAGCGGCCGGTGTGCCGGGTGGCGAGCCGGGCGGTGCCGGCGGCCAGGCGCTCGTCGGGCAGGGCGGGGGTGGGAGTCGCGGACATAGAAAGACCCCTTCGACGGGCCTACGGGTCAGCCCCGGCTGGTATCAGCGCCGGGTGATGTGACAGTATCAGTCCATGATGACGTCAGTCGACACTGATCTGATCCGGGTGCTGGCCGACCCGCTCAGGCTCCAGATCGTGACCCTGCTCGCCCGCGAGACGCTGTGCACCACGCACCTGGTGGAGGAGACCGGCGCCCGGCAGACGAACCTCTCCAACCACCTGAGAGTCCTGCGTGAGGCCGGGGTCGTCGAGACCGAGCCGTGCGGGCGCTTCACCTACTACAAGCTCCGCGCGGACGTCATCGCATCGCTTGCCGGGCAGTTCGCCGACCTGGCCGAACAGGCCCGTACCGCCGCCGACAACAAGAGGGCCTGCCCGTGACCCGCACCGAAGCGCCCGCGACGACACAAGAAGCGTCCGTCGTCGCCAAGCTCTCCACGCTCGACCGCTATCTCGCCGTGTGGATCCTCATCGCCATGGCCGTCGGCCTCGGCCTCGGGCGGCTGATCCCGGGACTGAACGACGCGCTGGCCAAGGTGGAGATCGGCGGGATCTCCCTGCCGATCGCGCTCGGCCTGCTGATCATGATGTACCCGGTCCTGGCCAAGGTCCGCTACGACAAGCTGGACGCCGTCACCGGCGACCGCAAGCTGATGGCCTCCTCGCTGGTCATCAACTGGATCGTCGGGCCGGCGGTGATGTTCGCGCTGGCGTGGATCTTCCTGCCGGACCTGCCCGAGTACCGCACCGGCCTGATCATCGTCGGCCTGGCCCGCTGCATCGCCATGGTCATCATCTGGAACGACCTCGCCTGCGGCGACCGCGAGGCCGCAGCCGTCCTCGTCGCCCTGAACTCCGTCTTCCAGGTCCTGGCGTTCGGGCTGCTGGGCTGGTTTTACCTCGACCTGTTGCCCGGCTGGCTGGGCCTGGGCGACGGCGAGCACCTGGACATCTCGATGTGGGAGATCGCCTTGAACGTGGTCATTTTCCTCGGTGTCCCGCTGCTGGCCGGCTTCCTGACCCGCCGGATCGGGGAGAAGAAGATGGGCCGTACCGACTACGAGGCGAAGTTCCTGCCGAAGATCGGTCCGTGGGCCCTGTACGGGCTGCTGTTCACGATCGTCATCCTCTTCGCCCTCCAGGGGAAGACCATCACCTCCCAGCCTTGGGACGTGGCCCGGATCGCGCTGCCGCTGCTGGTGTACTTCGCGGTCATGTTCTTCGGCACCTTCCTCCTGGGCAAGGGCCTGGGCCTGGCCTATGACCGCACCGCGACGCTGGCGTTCACCGCGGCGGGCAACAACTTCGAGCTGGCCATCGCGGTCGCCATCGCCACCTTCGGCGTCACCTCCGGCCAGGCCCTGTCCGGCGTCGTCGGCCCGCTCATCGAGGTGCCGGTGCTGATCGGCCTGGTCTACGTCGCGCTCGCCTGGCGAGCCAAGTTCGCCCCGGGCGCGGTGACGACGGCTCCGTGACGCAGCACACGGATGTGGTGGTGGTCGGCGGCGGCCAGGCAGGGCTGGCCACACAACTCCTCGAAGACGGCCATGAGCCGCTGTCAGCGAGGTCCGCGCCGGTCTCTGAGG
>NZ_JBEZHK010000069.1:0-1809 GCF_040650555.1 Streptomyces sp. NPDC048664
CCGACCCCTCCGGCACCCCCACCACCGCACGCTCCAACAACTCCGCACCCTCCAACAGCACGAGCTCCGTGTCGATGCCGGCCGGGATCTTGATCCGGGCGTGACGTCGCCACGTCGCGATCGGATCGCTCCATGCCTCCACCGTGTAGGTCCACCGACCGGTGGACACCGGTGTCACCTCGGCGCCCCAGCGGTCCGAGCCCGGCTCCAGTTCACGCATCGGGATCCAGGGGCCGGGACGGCCCTCGGGATCCCTGAGGACGACGTTCGCACCGATGTCGCCGTGGCCCTCGGCGAAGATCGTGGCCGTCACCTGGAAGGTCTCCCCCTCGACCGCCTTCGCCGGGCGCCTGCCGCGGTCGACCACCGGACGGACGTCCAGGATCGGGATGCGGCCGATCGTGGGCCTCACGCCCCCGGCCACGGGCACCGTCACGTCCCGGCGCACGGCCTTCAGTTCCATGGGCTTCGCCTCCTCGGCCGCCATGCGAGCCCCGGTCGACACCGCCGGCTCTCGGGTTTTCTCGGTCTCCGATCGTGGGTGCAGCGCTCCGTACGGCGTCCGGGTGCGTCCGGCTAGGCGTTCGCCGACGGCGTGGGCCAGGCGTCGAGCGCGGCTCGCTCGCGGGGCCCGAGGGAGTTCAGGTACATCTCGGCGGCGTCGACGGCCTCGCGCGCGCAGCGCTTGCCCATCAGGACGC
Organism: Streptomyces sp. NPDC048664; assembly: GCF_040650555.1. Taxonomy (NCBI): domain Bacteria; kingdom Bacillati; phylum Actinomycetota; class Actinomycetes; order Kitasatosporales; family Streptomycetaceae; genus Streptomyces; species Streptomyces sp. NPDC048664. The sequence goes on from NZ_JBEZHK010000069.1 coordinate 702, forward strand.
ACAGGGTGTAGCCCGTGTTCTCGAAGTTGCCGCGCACCGACCGGTTGTCGGGGGACGCGAGCATCAGGCGTTCCCACGCCCGGTACTGCGAAAGATGCCTGGCGACCTCGGCTCTGGCGGGTAGCAACATCGCACGGGTCACCTCCCAACCTCTTCGCTGGAGCACGGCTCCGGAGGATCGCGGGTCGCGGTCCGGACGGTGCGCGAAGGCCGTGCGCGGAAGGGGGTCGTTCCGGCGCGGCGATCGAGACCTTCACTCATGGTGCACGGTACGGCACGCAGCGTCCTGTTCGGAATTCAACCGCTGGGGCGGACGCGCCTCGTGTTGCACGAATGGAGTAGCGCCCGCACGCTTGGACTTACTCAGAAGCGATGAGTGCTCACGCTTCGTGTTCGGGGCTCGGTCCATGAGGGCCATGAGGAGCGAGAGCTTCGCCGGTGAGGAGCCAACGACGATGAAGACCGCAGCACCCTGCTACCACCACCTCGACGTGGAACTCAGCCCGGACCGGATCGGGCAGGTCAAGCGCGTCCTGGCCGCCCATCTGCGGTCCTGGGACCTGGAGATGCTCGTCGAGCCCTTCTGCCAGTGCCTGGACGCGCTGCTGCACGGCATCGACGCGCACGCGGCCGACAAGAACGCCACCATCGAGATGTGGTGGAACGGCCAGCATCTGATCACCGCGGTCCAGGACAGCGAGCGGGACATCCGCCCGCACTACGCCCCGGCCGGCTGCCTGGCGCGGATCGCCGCGCTGAGCAACGGCTGGGGGTGCTGCGCGACCGGCACCGGCGGAAAGATCATCTGGTTCTCGCAGCGGGCGCGGGCGGGCGACCACGCCCTGCTCGCCCCCACGGCGCCCGCGCCGAGCCTGCGCGAGACGCGCCCCCTGCCCCGCGCGCTGCCGCTGACCGCGGACGCCACGGCACGGGAACGGGAGACCGTGACGGCCGGGCGGCACCAGGAGGCCATGGCACCCGCCTGACGAACGACCACCGGGACGGGTGCGGCCGGCGGCTCCTGGGTGTCGGCCTTCACGTCTTCAGGCGATACGTTGTAGTGCTTGACGAGGCGTGGATTCCGGACGAGGCGTTGAGCCACCAACTG
>NZ_JBEZHK010000070.1:0-1675 GCF_040650555.1 Streptomyces sp. NPDC048664
GGAGCGGGTACAGAGGGCGCAGAGCGCCCTCTGACAGACCGTCAGCGCAGAGCGCTGACCGGCCGGCCAAGGGGCCGGCCGTGGAGCCGGCCCGCGGGGCGGTCCGGGGGCCGGCGGGTGGTTCGGCCTCGAATTCGGTTTCTCTTTCCGGGGGTTGGGGTCAGAGATTGGCTGGCTAGGTGGGAGGGGGTTCCCTCGTGGTCCTGGCGGGCCTTTTCTGTGGTTTCTCGACGGGTTTTCAGGTTGTCCCGGTGGGGTTTCTCTGCGGGTGGTCCTGATTTCTCGTGCGGTCTGATCATTCTAAGGGCTCGGGGCCCTGGAATTCAAGTTGTGGAGCGGGAATTGACGGGGTTTCCGTTTCTTCGGCCCCGGGGGTGACTCTGGTCCGGCCGGGTGGCCCCTGTGCGGCTCTAGCGGCAGCCTACAGGGGTGTTGGCAGTCGGGGAAGGGGATAGCGGGGGCGAGGCTCCAGGGGGCCGTGTGCGGCGATCCGGGGCGTGCGTGAGGGTGGCGTTAGATTCGCGTTCCGGGAATTGGCGGGTTGTTAGATTCGGTGGACCGGTGGTGTTAGATCCGGGGCCGCTCCAATCGTCGCACATGGACCGGGCGTTAGATTCGTCGGTTGGGTTGGGTGGAGGGTTCCCCGGGTGGCGTTAGATTCGGGTCGGTGGTCGGCGGGGGTGTTAGATCCGGGGTTGCGCGGGGGTGGGGTCGGGTGGCTCCGGTGGGTTCGGGGCGGGTTGGCGGCGCGGGCTCGGGTGGGGGTGGGGGTGGTCGTTGGGGGTGCGGGGAGGGGGTGAGGTTTCTAGTTGGGGGTGCGTTTGGTTGAGCGTGTGGGGGTGATCCCGTTCCGATGTTGCGTATTTACGGTTCGGTGTGTACTGTAGTTATCACGAGGTCGGGGGAACGCAGAACCGGCCGAGAAACCACCTACTGACCCTGTTGGAGGGGATCTTCATGTCCGGTACCCAGACGTTCACCACCCCGGCCGGTAACACCTACTCGTACGCGGTCGAGACGGGCGAGAACGGCGAGGCGGTCTACGACCTGTCCCGCGTCCTCCAGGACGGGGTGTTCCCGATCGGCACGGTCGTGGTCCACCCGAACTGGGAGCTGTTCCCGAAGGTCGAGGGTCTGCTGAACGTCCAGTTCGGCAAGGGCAGCGCGACCGACCGCCACGAGCGGACCGACGCCCCGAAGCTGGGCGACATGGACCTGCCGTACGTGGTCGGCAGCCACCTGGTCAACCCGGCCGACCTGACCGCCGAGACGGACAACGGGGCCGCGCCGCTGCTGAAGTTCCGCAAGCGGATCATGGGTGCGGCCTTCGAGACCAACTCCCCGGCCGAGAACGCCAGCCAGGACACCTTCGAGAAGGTCCGCGACCTCGTCACCGGCCTGGTCACCACCTACCAGGGGGACAAGAACACCCCCAAGCGCGAGGCCGCGTACACCAAGTTCCTCAACGGCAAGCGCGCCGAGGCCGTCCAGGCCGAGATCAACAAGCTCGACGACAAGGCACAGGCACTCGCCTTCATGCGCGCCGAGCTGGTCGAGAAGCTCAACGGCTACAAGACCGCCTGAACCCCCACCCACCACCCGGCGGCCCCAACCCCCAACACGGGGCCGCCGGACCCCCACACCCCCCACCAAGGCCCGGCCCAGGGCCCCCACG
>NZ_JBEZHK010000071.1:0-1548 GCF_040650555.1 Streptomyces sp. NPDC048664
GGGGTGCCTCTATGTCCTTCGTCAAGGCACCCCTGTCGGGTTTGGGGTGATTCGGTCTTGCTGGGGTCATGCGGCGAGCTCGACGTCCGCGGGCGTGCGGGATTCGTAGAAGGTGCCGTCTCGGAGCATGGCGAACAGGACGCTGATGCGTTGGCGGGCGAGGCGGAGGAGGGCCTGGGTGTGGGTTTTGCCGCGGGCGCGTTGCTTGTCGTAGTAGGCGCGGGAGGCGGGATCGGCGTTCATGCAGGCGAAGGCGGAGAGGAACATGGCACGTTTGAGCTGCCGGTTTCCTCCTCTGGGTGCGTGTTCGCCGTGGATCGAGGTCCCGGACGACCTGGTCGCCGGGGCGAGTCCGGCGTAGGAGGCGAGGTGGGCGGCGGTGGGGAAGTTGGTGCCGTCGCCGACGGTGACCAGCAGGACTGCGGCGGTCCTGACGCCGACTCCCGGCATCGACGTCAGGACCTGGGAAAGAGGGTGAGCCTCCAGCAGGGCGTTGATCTGCGTCTCCAGGGCCCGGCGCTGTGCGTGGACAGCGGCGAGCGATGCGGCAAGGGAGGGAATCACGATGTCGAGGGTGCCGGTGCCGGGCACGATCACAGTCTGTTCGTCGAGGGCGTCGAAGACGTCGTCGATCAGGCGCTGGGCCATGCGCGGGGCCTTGGGCCGGATGAGGTCGACGAGTCTGCGGCGGCCGGCCTTTCGCAGGGCGGCCGGGGAACCGTAGCGCTCCAGGAGCCAGGTGACGGCCTGGTGGTCGAGGCGAGGGCCCAGGACACGTTCCAGTGACGGGTGGAACTGGGTGAGCAGGCCGCGTATCCGGTTGGACGTGCGGGTGGCCTCGGCGGCGAGGTCCTGGTCGAAGCCGACGAGCACGGTCAGCTCGGCGGTGATCTCGTCGGTCAGTTCCAGCGAGCGCAGGGTGTGGGGCATGGTGCGGGCGGCGTCGGCGATGACCGCCGCGTCCTTCGCGTCGGTCTTGGCCTCGCCCGGGTAGAGGTCGGCGATCCGGCGCATGGCGAGTCCGGGCAGGTAGGCGACCTGGCAGCCCGCGTCGCGGGCGACGGTCAGCGGGAGGGCGCCGATGGAGGCGGGCTGGTCCACGATCACCAGCACGGTGCCGAACTTCGCGGTCAGCTTGTCGAAGACGGCCCGCAGTTTCGGCTCGCTGTTCGGCAGCTGCTTGTCGAAGACCTTCTTCCCGGCCGGGGTCAGCCCGTGGCCGTGATGGCTGCTCTTGCCGACGTCCAGGCCGAGGAACACGCCCACGTCTTCGGTGTCGAACATCGTGCCTTTCCCAGGGTGTTGACGGTGCCGGCCTCGCCTTCGGTGTCGTACGCGCGCATCCACGTTATGCAGACCTGCCATCCGCGAGCTGTCCGGCATTGCGCCGGACCAGGTGGCGGCCGGACCTCTCATCAGCGTCTCCGACGGCACCTCCCGGGCCGCGGCGACACCACCCCCCAGGTCATGCCATCGACAGGGGGCAAAAGTCATACCGGGCCCGGAGGCCAGCGGTCCTCTTGCAGGACCGCGGAAAACATAACGGGG
>NZ_JBEZHK010000072.1:0-1488 GCF_040650555.1 Streptomyces sp. NPDC048664
GAGGACGCCCCCGCCTCGCCGTCGACAACCTCGGCAACACCAGACTCACCGCCTCCGTCGGCGGCAACGACAACGGCGACCACCTCAGTTACGACGTGCACCCCGGAAACGTCCAGGTCGAACCCGGACGCGCCGCCTTCGTCGCGGCCACGCTCAAGCCACGCAGGATCATCTGGTTCGGGCCCAAGGAACGCCGGCCCTACACCCTCACCGTCCAACGGTCCGGGGTGGCGCCCCTGGCCGTCGAGGGCACGTACATCCAGCGGGGCTTCCTCCCCCGCTGGCTCGCCACCTTCCTCGGCATGCTCCTCGCCCTCGCCATCACCTTCGTCATGATCTGGATCTCCTACAAACCCCAGGTCAAGAGCCTGGCCACGGAGAAGGTCCAGGACGCGGCGGTCAGTACCCTCGCGCCGCCCCGCCCCCCGGCGAGCGCGCCTCCTCCCCCCTCCCCCAGCGCCGCGGTCACGCCCACACAGGCCGCCGGGGCGGGAGCGGGGGCCGGGGACGGTGGTTCGAGCGGCGGGGGCGAGGCGCAGGCGCCGCCGTCGGCCAAGCCCGTGCAGGAGACGGCGGCGGCCGCGGTGCGCAGACTGGCCGCCGACGACCCGGCCGGACGGCACATCTGCTACCGCGCCTACGTCAACGGCGGCACCGGCTGGCAGAAACCGGTGTGCGACGGCACCATCGCCGGCACGGTCAAGCAGGGCAAGCAGATCCTGGCTCTCAATGTGTCGGTGGCCGGCGGGGGCAAGGGCCTGGTCGCGACTCCCGTGTTCCCCGATCCCGGGTCGAGCAAGGGGGAGGGGAAGTTTTCGGACTGGACCCCCACGGTCGCCGACGACGAGGACCTCTACCTGGGCAGCGCGAAGCAGGACGCTCCCACCATGCTGGGCTTCATCATGGCCATCACCAACGGGCAGATCTGCCAGACGGTCGAGACGCATGACGAGGGCTGGAAGCCCCAGGGGTGCGCCCAGGCCAACCCGAACTTCGTCTATGGCGGATCCCTGAAGAACGACGTCCCGCTCGAAGCCGTCAAGTTCACTGTCTGAGAACTGCAAAAGGTGTCATGACTCTCTGGACCTCTCTGGAACCCTCATCCGCGACGGTGGACCCGGGTGCTTCGGCACGTGTGCGGCTGCGGCTGCGCAACACCGGCGACGTCGTGGACGAATACCGCTTCGAACCGGTCGGGCCCATCTCGCCCTGGACCACGGTCGAACCACAGACCCTGCGCCTGTACCCAGGAACCACAGGCACCGTCGAGTTGACGTTCGCGCCGCCCCGCACACCCGACGCGGCCGCCGGCCCGCACCCCTACGCGGTCCGCATCACGCCCACCGAACACCCCGAGTCGGTCACGGTTCCCGAGGGCACGCTCACCGTCACGCCGTTCACCGAGGTCCGCGCCGAGCTCGTCCCACCCACCGTCAAGGGACGCTTCCGAGGACGCCCCCGCCTCGCCGTCGACAACCTCGGCAACAC
>NZ_JBEZHK010000073.1:0-1272 GCF_040650555.1 Streptomyces sp. NPDC048664
GGCGGGCCGAGCTGCCGGGTGAGCGTGGTGTCACCGCGAGTCGGCAGTTCAAGGACCGGTACATCCACGGGACATGATAGTGTGTCGAAACACACTGGGTTTCCCCATTCGGGTATCGCCGGTTATAACGGTTCATATCACCTTACCGACGCTTTTCGCAGATTAGCACGCCCTTCATCGCCTCTGACTGCCTAGGCATCCACCGTATACGCTTAGTCACTTAACCTCACAACCCGAAGATGTTTCCATCGTTCGTGCTGCAAACATTTGAGAGACTCTATGACAGGTTACTCTTCATCCCAGTACATCTACGGAGGGATAAATTTCAGCCGTCATGTTTCAATTTTCAGCTTGTTCCAGATTGTTAAAGAGCAATATCTTAAACATGACTCGCAAGTCATCTTTAAGATTTTTTCGGTTATCGCTAACCGGTGATAATGTCTTTCACTCATTATCGGAATGGCGTCCCCAAGGGGATTCGAACCCCTGTTACAGCCGTGAAAGGGCAGTGTCCTAGGCCTCTAGACGATGGGGACACGAAAATCCGATTAAACTGAATAACTTAATCGGTTCGTATCAGCATGAATGACTCATGGCATCAACAGGTAGCGCTTTGCTCGTTACTTTTCATCAGACAATCTGTGTGAGCACGCCACTCGAATCAATATCTTTAGGTAAGGAGGTGATCCAACCGCAGGTTCCCCTACGGTTACCTTGTTACGACTTCACCCCAGTCATGAATCACAAAGTGGTAAGCGCCCTCCCGAAGGTTAAGCTACCTACTTCTTTTGCAACCCACTCCCATGGTGTGACGGGCGGTGTGTACAAGGCCCGGGAACGTATTCACCGTAGCATTCTGATCTACGATTACTAGCGATTCCGACTTCATGGAGTCGAGTTGCAGACTCCAATCCGGACTACGACATACTTTATGAGGTCCGCTTGCTCTCGCGAGGTCGCTTCTCTTTGTATATGCCATTGTAGCACGTGTGTAGCCCTACTCGTAAGGGCCATGATGACTTGACGTCATCCCCACCTTCCTCCAGTTTATCACTGGCAGTCTCCTTTGAGTTCCCGGCCGAACCGCTGGCAACAAAGGATAAGGGTTGCGCTCGTTGCGGGACTTAACCCAACATTTCACAACACGAGCTGACGACAGCCATGCAGCACCTGTCTCAGAGTTCCCGAAGGCACCAAAGCATCTCTGCTAAGTTCTCTGGATGTCAAGAGTAGGTAAGGTTCTTCGCGTTGCATCGAATTAAACCACATGCT
>NZ_JBEZHK010000074.1:0-1088 GCF_040650555.1 Streptomyces sp. NPDC048664
GGTGTCCTTTCCTGTGCGGGAGCGTGTCGTCCCGTCAGTTCTCCCGGGCCGATGGGGGGCCGGGACGGGTACGATCCTGCACCCCCGAATGCCGCGAGAACGGGCAAAGACCCTCTTCATAAGTGAATGCTCATCAAGCTCTCATTCGGCTTAAATCTTCACATCATCCGACCTCGTATCATCACACCCACACCGAGACCCGCACCCCGGGACTGGTGGCACCCCGGTCTCACGCGACGTCCGGCGACACACCCCCACCATCGGCAACCCCCTCCGGGCCAGCACCCGCCTCGGGGGTAGTGCTCGCCTCGGTGGGTGCGGGAGTGCTGGTGAGGTTGGCGGGATCGGTGGCGGGTCGTGGGGGCGGGGGTCGTGTTCCGGCCACGGCGTCGGCTGCCCGTGCCAGTTCGGCCCGCAACCGATCGAACGCCGGCGCCCCCGACAGATCCCGCAACCTGCGACTTCTGCTCATACACCCTCAACGACCCCCTACACCCCCCGGTAACCCCCACACCACCCCGTACCGCCGAACGGAGCAACACCCACCCACCCGAACAACCCGAACAGCCCCACCCACCCCAAACACCACCACCCCGAGGCGAGTTCACCCCACAACCAGCCCCCACCCGAACGCAACGTTCACACCACCACAGCCGTTAGACCCCGCGACAGGCGGCCACACGCACAGGAAGAACCAGCGGTGCCCAACACACTGCAGGACATCATCAAAACCAAACTGGACCAGAAAGGCTGGTCCTACAACGACCTCGCACGCCGAGGCGGCATCTCACGCTCCACCGTCCACCACCTCGCCACCTCCCCCCACCTCGCCCAGATCCCCCAACACACCACCCTCGAAGGCCTCGCCCGAGGACTCGGCATCCCCCTCGCCCCCCTCACCCGAGCCGCCGCCCAAGCAGCAGGCATCCCCCTCCACCCCGAAACCACCCCCCACACCACCGACCCCGACATGGACATCCTCATCGCCGCCGTCCACCAACTCGCCCCCACCGACCGACGCCACGTCACCGCACTCGTCGAATCACTCCTCCACACCCACAACACCACCTGAACCACACCCAGCCCTC
>NZ_JBEZHK010000075.1:0-1043 GCF_040650555.1 Streptomyces sp. NPDC048664
CCGGCCCCGTTCCTGAACCAGGCCCAACTCGACCAGCTCTACTCCGCCTCCAAAGCCATCCTCAAGGAAGCCGGCTACATCGGCGCCGGCACCGTCGAGTTCCTCGTCGGCGCCGACGGCACCATCTCCTTCCTCGAGGTCAACACCCGCCTCCAGGTCGAACACCCCGTCACCGAAGAAGTCGCCGGCATCGACCTCGTCCGCGAGATGTTCCGCATCGCCGACGGCGAAACACTCGGCTACGACGACCCCACCCTGCGCGGCCACTCCATCGAGTTCCGCATCAACGGCGAGGACCCCGGCCGCAACTTCCTGCCCGCCCCCGGCACCGTCACCCGCTTCGACGCCCCCACCGGCCCCGGCGTCCGCCTCGACGCCGGCGTCGAAGCCGGCAGCGTCATCGGCCCCGCCTGGGACTCCCTCCTCGCCAAACTCATCATCACCGGCCGCACCCGCAAAGAAGCCCTCCAACGCGCCGCCCGCGCCCTCGCCGAGTTCCACATCGACGGCATGGCCACCGCCATCCCCTTCCACCGCGCCGTCGTCACCGACCCCGCCTTCGCCCCCGAACTCGACAACTCCGACCAGCCCTTCACCGTCCACACCCGCTGGATCGAAACCGAGTTCACCAACAACATCCCCCCCTTCACCAACCCCGCCGACACCGACACCGACGAAGAACCCGGCCGGGAGACCGTCGTCGTCGAGGTCGGCGGCAAACGCCTCGAAGTCTCCCTGCCCTCCTCACTGGGCATGTCCCTGGCCCGCACCGGCCTCGCCGCCGGCGCCAAACCCAAACGACGCGCCGCGAAGAAGTCCGGCCCCGCCGCCTCCGGCGACACCCTCGCCTCCCCCATGCAGGGCACCATCGTCAAGATCGCCGTCGAAGAAGGCCAGGAAGTCAAGGAAGGCGACCTCATCGTCGTCCTCGAAGCCATGAAGATGGAACAACCCCTCAACGCCCACAAAGCAGGCACCATCAAGGGCCTCACCGCCGAGGTCGGCTCCTCCATCACCTCGGGCGCGGCCATCTGCGACATCAC